>VGSQ01000018.1 GCA_016874975.1 Deltaproteobacteria bacterium | reverse complement strand
GGTGGGTCCAAGGCCATCTCAGCCATCATTGCCGCCCTGCACGCCGACACCGATTCTTTAATTAAATTAGCAGCATGAAAGAAAAATCTTTCTCAAAAAAATAAAAACTCGGATTCAGTAGCACAGAGCTCCCCGCCAGGCCAAGGTGGGGCGAGCCTGCGGTGGCCGGGACTTCCGGGCCAGCAGCAATTCCAGGAAATCCTCCACCTCCCGGTACATCTCCGGGGGCAGTTCCCGGAGCAACTCTTCCAGTCGGGCCATTTCATCGGGATATTTCATGGGGCTCACCCAAGTATCGGCCTGATAACTGCATCATAGCAGAATGCGAAAGACTTGACCATCAGGTTCCCGAGTTCAACTGGGGAACCTGCTTAAACCGGCAAGGATATGGTGGGCATTGCCCACCCTACACTTTACACTCGGATGTCTTAGCGGTTCTTCACCATCTCATGATACTCCTGCAGGCTCCTCACTTCAAGTTTTCCTTCCTTCAGGGCCTTGATGGCCAGGAGCGTCGCCTTGGCCGCGGCGAAGGTGGTGGTGTAGGGGATGCCGTATTCCAGGGCGGCGCGGCGGATGGAGTAGGAGTCGGCGGGGGTGTAGCGGCCCCTCGGGGTGTTGATGACCAGGGCGATCTCCCGGTTCTTGATGCGGTCGATGATGTGGGGCCGGCCTTCCCGCACCTTGTGCACCTCCTGGGTGGCCACGCCGTGACCGGCCAGGCAGGCGGCGGTGCCCCGGGTGGCGAAGACCTCAAAGCCCAGGTCCATAAAACCCCGGACCAGGGGCGCCATGAGGGGCTTGTCCGGGTCCTTGACGGAAAAGAGCACGCCGCCCGCGAGGGGCAGGGTCTGGGAGGCGGCCAGTTGGGCCTTGGCGAAGGCCAGGCCGAAGTCCGCGTCCAGCCCCATGACTTCGCCGGTGCTGCGCATCTCCGGGCCCAGCATGGGGTCCACGCCGGGGAAGCGGCGGAAGGGGAAGACGGACTCTTTGACCGCGAAGTAGGGCGGCTCGATTTCTTTCATGAAGCCCAGCTCTTCCAGGGTATGCCCCAGCATCACCTTGGTGGCCAGTTTGGCCAGGGATACGCCGGTGGCCTTGGAGACGAAGGGGACGGTGCGGGAGGCCCGGGGGTTCACCTCCAGCACGAAGAGGTCGTCGCCCTTGACGGCGAACTGGATGTTCATGAGGCCCACCACGCCCAGCTCCGCAGCCAGGGCCCGGGTCTGGGCCCGGATCTCCTCCTGGAGGCTGCGGGACAGGGAGTAAGGGGGGAGCACGCAGGCCGAATCGCCGGAGTGGATGCCCGCCTCTTCGATGTGCTCCATGATGCCCGCGACCACGGTGCGGCGGCCGTCGCTGATGGCGTCCACGTCCACTTCGATGGCGTCCTCCAGGAATTTGTCGATGAGCACGGGGTGCTCCGGGGAGGCCGCCAACGCCCAGTTCATGAAATTGATGAGGGCCTGGTCTTCGGAGACCACCTGCATGGCCCGGCCGCCCAGGACGTAGGAGGGCCGCACCAGCACGGGGTAGCCGATCTGGTGCGCTACCTGCAATGCGTCCTGCACCCGGGTGACGGCGCCGTTGGGGGGCTGCTTCAGCCCCAGCTTGACCAGCATCTCCTGGAAGCGCTCCCGGTCTTCGGCCCGGTCGATGGCGTCCGCGGGCGTGCCCAGGATGGGGGCGCCGGCCTTGCCCAGGGGCACGGCCAGGTTGAGGGGGGTCTGGCCGCCGAACTGCAGGATGAGGCCCCGGGGCCTCTCGGTGCGCACGATGTTGAGCACGTCCTCCCGGGTGAGGGGCTCGAAATAGAGCTTATCCGAGGTGTCGTAGTCGGTGGAGACGGTCTCGGGGTTGGAGTTCACCATGATGGATTCGAGCCCGATCTCCCGCAGGGCGAAGGAGGCCTGGCAGCAGCAGTAGTCGAACTCGATGCCCTGGCCGATGCGGTTGGGGCCGCCGCCCAGGATCATGACCTTGTCCCGGTCGCCGGGCCGGGCTTCGTCCTCCCATTCGTAGGTGGAATAGTAATAGGGCGTGTAGGCCTCGAATTCCGCGGCGCAGGTGTCCACCAGTTTGTAGACCGGCAGGATGTCCCGCTCGCCCCGCATGGCCGCCAGGCGCTCTTCATCGCCGCCCCAGAGATGGGCCAACTGGCGGTCCGCGAAGCCCCACTCCTTGGCCCGGCGCAGCATCTCGGGCATCTGCTCCTGGCCCCGGCCCTGGGCCAGCAGGGTGCCGAAGGTGGCCAGCTCTTCCCCGAAGCCCACCAGGTCCCGGAGCTGGTGCAGGAACCAGGGGTCGATTTTGGTGAGGCCGTAGACCTCCGGAACAGACATCCCGTCCCGGAAGGCCTGGCGCAGGTAAAAGAGGCGCTGGGAATTGGGGGTGATGAGCCGGGCTCGCAACTCCTCGATGTGGAGGTCGGGCAGGTCCCTGCCGTCGTGGCCGAAGCCGAAGCGGGAGATCTCCAGCGAGCGGATGCCCTTCTGCAGCGCCTCCTTGAAGGTGCGGCCGATGGCCATGACTTCGCCCACGGATTTCATGGAGGTGGTGAGCACGTCTTCGGCGCCGGGGAATTTCTCGAAGGTCCAGCGGGGGATTTTCACCACCACGTAGTCGATGGTGGGCTCGAAGCTGGCGTAAGTCTCCTGGGTGATGTCGTTTTTGATTTCGTCCAGGGTGAAGCCCACGGCCAGCTTGGCGGCGATCTTGGCGATGGGGAAGCCCGTGGCCTTGGAGGCCAGCGCGGAGGACCGGGACACCCGGGGGTTCATTTCGATGACCACCATCTCACCCGTGTCCGGGTGGATGGCGAACTGGATGTTGGAGCCGCCCGTCTCCACGCCGATCTCCCGGATGATGGCCAGGGAGGCGTCCCGCATCATCTGGTATTCCCGGTCGCTCAAGGTCTGGGCCGGGGCCACGGTGATGGAGTCGCCGGTGTGCACGCCCATGGGGTCGAAATTTTCGATGGAGCAGATGATGACCACGTTGTCGGCGAAGTCCCGCATCACCTCCAGCTCATATTCCTTCCAGCCCAGGACCGACTCCTCCAGCATGACCTCGGTGATCATGCTGGCCTCCAGACCCTCGCTGGACAGACGGCGCAGGTCCTCCAGGTTGTAGGCGATGCCGCCGCCGGTGCCGCCCAGGGTGAAGCTGGGGCGCACGATGACGGGGTAGCCCAGGGTCGGCCCGGCGCTCAGGGCCTCGCCCAGGGTGCGCACGATGACGCTCTCAGGCACGCGCAGGCCGATCTTGTGCATGGCGTCCCGGAAAAGCTCCCGGTCTTCGGCCTTCTTGATGACCTCGGGGTTGGCGCCGATCATCTCCACGCCGTAGCGCTCCAAAATACCGGTGTCGGCCACGGCGATGGCGGTGTTGAGCCCCGTCTGGCCGCCCAGGGTGGGCAGCAGGGCGTCGGGGCGCTCCCGGCGGATGATCTGCATGACCATCTCCGGGGTGATGGGCTCGATATAGGTGCGGTCCGCCGTCTCCGGGTCCGTCATGATGGTGGCCGGATTGGAGTTGATCAGGACCACCTGATAGCCCTCTTCCCGCAGGGCCTTGCAGGCCTGGGTGCCCGAATAGTCAAACTCGCAGGCCTGGGAAATGATGATGGGCCCGGAACCGATGATGAGAATCTTCTTGATGTCTGTGCGCTTGGGCATGAGCGTTGGGGATATCCGTCTGGCACCGCAGGTCGAGGGAGGTGGAGAGATCTTGATCCACTACCGGAGACTGCTTAAATACCGGTTAACTCCCTCCAGGTCGAACTCCTCGGGGTCGAAACTTCCCCCTATCCAATCCAACATTTCCTCGTGGTCAGGGTGGCTGGGGTCGCTGATGGCTTCCAGGAACCCGGCGTAGCCCCAGACGCCTCCGCTATCCTCCGGGGGACAGGCCCTCTTGCCGGTGAGGCAGAGCGGATAGGTTTTTCCTTCTTCTTGAGGCAGGATTTTTTCCACCAGGATTTCGTGCTCCCAACTGTCGCCAAAGTCATATTCATAGAGAAACTTGCTTTTTTCTTTCAGGGGCAACTGATTCAACTTCACCTTTTTTTCGTTCACGGTGACGAAACCGAGGTCGTAATCCGGCTCGGGCTCGCCATAATAGGTTTTGCCGACGCGAAACTGGTGCAGGTGACTGTCAGTCCATCCCATGGTCACCTGAAGAATCCGGTGCAGTTTGGCCAGGGTGATCTGCTCGGAGACCTGGATCCTCCTCCAGATGGGAGGTTGGGCCCCCTTCAGGGTGACTTTCAACTGATACACTCGGCCAGGATGCAAGGCTTTTGGTTTGGCGCTCATTTCTCCTCCTTGTCTGCTTGGGAAATTTCCGGGAGGACATGGACCGGGCATTTCCCCACTGCCGTCCCCCGGACGTCAGGCCACGTTCACTTCAACGCCCGCCAGGCCTTGGCCAGCATGGACCATTGCCTGCCGTCCCAGTAGAACAGGTGATAGGTGATGCCCGAAGTCTGGCCCGGAGCCGTGAGCTTCACCTGGTAAAAGGTCAGGCCGGGTTTGAGGACCTGCTGCGCCAACTCTTGGGCCCCGCCGGTAAAATGGTCGAAAGCGACAGTTCCTTCTTTATACGCGGCGATCTCCTCGGTGGTGGCGCCGTAGATCACCACCGCGCTCTTGTCCCGGGGGAACAGCCTGCCGATCTGGTCCTCGCCCGGCGCCCCCAGCCGCTTGAACAGGTCCATGATCTTTTGCACCATCTCGGGGGAGACGTCGTCCTTGAGGGCCTTTCTGACGCGGTCCGCGTCGGGGATCATCCCCGCGAAGAGGGCCGCGGCCTCCTTTGGGTTCTTATTCACATGGATGTTCTGATAAATCAGTTCGAACAGGGCCTTGAGATTTTCGGGCTTGTTTTCCTGGGTAAATGGGGCCGCACTGGCGCTCAAGGCCGGTAACAGGCCGGTGAATAAGGCTAAAATCATTAAGAAGGCCAACTTCCCAGACCGCCGGCAAAGCATAGCCACCTCCTCGGTATGACTGCGGTTGAGATAACATTCTGCAGAAATGAGTAAAACACCCGCCCCCGGGTGTCGGAACGTTTTTGCCGGAAATCCGCCCCGACCAAGCGGATTTCCCCCAAATTGCCTTGATGACCAGTGGCGCCGGCGTCCCGCCGGTGGAGTCAGGTCGAACCGCAATAAAACTGGATTTACCAAACATTCCCTCACCTTTGAAGGAGAGGGTCAGGGTGAGGGTGTTGGTTCATCAGCCGGAAAGTGCAAAGCCAGCCAGACCGTCTTTTCACCCGCCGCGGTCCATTCCAAGCCGATGACGGCAGCCCGCGGGGATGAAGAGGTGGTCGCCGGGCTTCAGGACCACGACCTCCGGGCGGTCCGCAAATTTCAGGCCCGCGCCGCCGGAAAGCAGCGCCACCCATTCATGCGCAGGCTGGTCGTACCAGAACCCCTCGGGGCTGGCCTGCCCTGCGGAGACAATGCGCTCCAGGCGGAAGTGCCCGGTTTGGAGGAGGTCCTGACACCATTCCTGGGGCAACTCCGCCGGCAGCCCGGCAAAGAGGTTGTGGACCGGGGGGACGCCAGACTGCGGCCTCTGTTTATTTTCTTGCAGAGTCCAAGAATCCTTTGAATTATTTATCTGTGCTGCAAGGAAATGGTGGGCAGTGCCCACCCTTCAGTAGTTCTGTTTAAAGAAGTCCCAGAAATTCTTCCAGGGTCAGGTCTGCCTGCTTGATGATCTTCGCCAGGGTGGTGCGCTTCACCGGTCGGTGGGCCGGTATGGTGAGTTTCTTGAGACGGCCCTCGGCAAACCTGGTCAGGCGTAGGTGGCTGCCCCTTTGCCTGGACACCTGCCACCCGGCGCGCTCCAGAGCATGCAGGATTTCTGTATAAGAAAGACTGGGGATGACGGTCACACCACAAGTTCCATGACCTGGGCCTTTTCGGGCAGGACCAAAGGCTCTTCCTCTTCCAGGTAAAGTTCAATGGCCTCCCGGATGTTGGCCATGGCCTCCTCCAGCGTCTCCCCTTCACTGATGCAACCGGGGAGTGAGGGGACATAGACCGTGAAGCCGCCTTCATCGCTGGGCTCTAAGACCACCTTGAGTTTCATGGCAAAAGTCCTTTTATAACGTCAGCCCCTCGCCGGGTGTGTAGGGTGCGCAATGCGCACCAGAAAGCTCTTCCCGCCGCACGTTGCGCCAGAACGGCCCTGCGGCTCTCTCCCAGGTTGCTCGGTCCACCGGGATGAGGGAGATTAATACCCCGTAGCGCAGGTTGAAGGCCGCCAACAGATCCACCAGTGAGTCAACCTCCCGGGAGGGCCGCACCTCTCCCTCAAGCACCAGGGCCAGGTCAATGTCGGACTCCGGCCCGGCCTCGCCCCGGGCCACGGAACCGTAGCAGACCACCCGGGCCAGGCGATCCCCATACCGTGCCACCAGGCCCTCTTTGAATTCGTTGAGGATGTAGTCCAACTTGCCCAAGGAGACCTCGATCATCGATCAGGTGTCAGCCCTAAACCAGGCCCTGTTCCACCCAGCGGCGCAATGCTTCCACCAACTGCCGCGCCGCCTGACGATTCAGCGGCCTCTCTTCTTCCCAGGCAAAGAGTCCATACCGAAACTCCACGGCATAAGGGGACAATCGGTCCAGGTCCTGGAGATGGTCGGGCAACCGGTGCCCCTTATCCTCCAGGAGGTCCATCAATTCCCTGAGATCATGGGTCTTGCGAAAACGCACCCCCAAGAACGACAAAGAGGCCTTTAATAGCTTCTCCGCCGCCTGTTGGCAGTGGAACCCGATCACTGCATCGCTCACCCGGGGCGAGCCCAACACTTCGTCCAGAAGCGCCTCATCTTCTGCGGCCTTGAGAAGATAGAGCCGGGCTTGCTCATGGGGCTTCATAGAGCACCCGTCCCTCCTGCGCGGCTTCAAACAGCACGTTCCCCGGGGTGTCGGACCAGGTGCGGAAGGCCGCCTCGCTCACCACCAAGACGTCCACGGGCAGGCGCAGGGGGCTCAACACCCGGCGCAATCGCACCATCTCTGCACGGGGGTCGGCAACCTGGGGCTGGATGACCAGAAAGTCCAGGTCGCTGTCCTCGTGCCCCTGACCGCGCCCATAGGAGCCGAACAGAATGATGCGGCTGGGACGCCCCGCCTCGGCCAGGAGTTTCACCGCGGCTTCAATGGCCCGGTCAGGGATGCTAACGGTGGCGTTCGCCTCTTCTTTATTCAATAGACTGCCTCATCACCACAAGGCCAGTGGCGCCGGCGTCCCGCCGGTGGAGTGGTGCGCCTCGAATAATTGTCCCCCAATTATCCAAAGACCCAGGTGGCACATCCCGGCCTGGAGGCCGGAACCAAACCGAAAAATGATCCAATTACTTTGCCAAATCAATAAGATACAGATAAAATCTTGTTGAAAAAACCAGAAACTCGGATTCAGTAGCACAGGTGTCCTCACCTGTGCAGAGGCACAGGCTGGAAAGCCTGCGCCACCAAAGGATGGTGCGCGGTGCGCACCCTACGTTTCCACATCTTGGCTTTATGCTGTGCTCCTCACAAAAAGCCGGTGGCACCGGCGTCCCGCCGGTGGAATGTTGGCTCATGGGGTTCAGCCGTCTTGAGATAAGCGGTGATGGCCTCCCGCATGTTGGCCTCCAGGGCGGGAAGGTCCGGGGCCTGGGTGTAGCACCCCGGCAGTTCCACCACTTCTCCCACCAGCCAGCCGCTCTCCAGGTCTCGTTCTACGATAATGGTAAATGTCTTTTTCATGCTCACAGCTCGATCCCTTCCCGCCGTACGTTGCGCCAAAACGGCCCTGCGGCATTTTCCCAGGTCCCCCGGTCAATAGGCAAGATGGAGATTAACACGCCGTAGCGCAGATTGAAGTCCGCCAGAAGATCCACCAGGGCGTCAATCTCCCGGGAGGGCCGCACCTCTCCCTCCAGCACCAGAGCCAGGTCAATGTCGGACTCCGGACCGGCCTCGCCCCGGGCCACGGAACCGTAGCACACCAACCGAGCCAAGCGCTCCCCATACCGTTCCACCAGGCCCTTTTTGAATTCGCTGAGGATGTTATCCAACTTTGCCAATGAGACCTCTTCTAATCAATCAGCCCCGGTGGCGCAGGTGTCCTCACCTGTGCAGAGGCGCAGGGTAGAGAGCCTGCGCCATAATAAAGTGGTGCAAAGGGGGCAGCCTACATGACTGATAATTTGGTTAACCTTTTATCAAAGGAAAATGCAAAAATACTATTTCATTACTTCCTATAAGATAAAGCTCTTTAAAATCTAAACGCAATGGAAGTATTTCAAATTTTACAAAAGCTTTAAGTTTTTCAGTACATCCTTGTGGAGCATTTTGCCAGTCAATATCATCAAACACAATGATCAATATATAAGATTTTTTACCGTAGACCACATTAGATTTCTTCTCAGCGCATTTCTTAATTAATTCAAATGTTGTTTTTAGGTGAGAATTCTGTTCTACAAGTTCGCATTCAATTTTAATTTCACGCTTTTTCCCCTTATTTCCATAATGCTTTATCGGTGAATATAATGAAACATCTCCATTCTTCAAAAAGTATTCCATGCGTAAACTATGGTCATGGCCTTCAATGGCATAGGTCAATTCAACGAATGTTGTAGATAGAGGCGATTGAGATGAATCATCAATGATTGCATCGCATCCTTGATTTCCCAATAAATATCTAATAGTTATATCAGGCCGGTTTCGGTAAACTTGTTTTGCGAAAAAAGCAAGCGGTTTAACTTCATAGAAGAATTGTTTGAATAAACCTTTACGAAGCAAAACTTCCTCTTTAGCTCCTTTTATCTTGGATAGGTCAACTAATTTTCTGTGAACCCAAGAATATAACTCATCTGGATTCCTTACTGTAAGTAGCTCATCCTCAGTAAGATACTGATTTTGACTTTGTTTGTTTCGCATAAATTTCCAAATCTGCCTAACCGCATGAAACCAATTTTATAAAATTGTCAAACAGATAATCCGCGTCGTGCGGCCCGGGGCTGGCCTCGGGGGGGTATTGCCCGGAGAAGGCTTGTTTGCCGCGACGGCGCAGCCATTACAAGATTTCCTTTCCTTGTCACCCCTCAGATAAAATCTCTCTCAATGGCCTCAGCAGCGGCGGCAAATCGGCCTGAATGGTTTCCCACAGGATGCGCAAGTCGATGCCGAAGTACTCATGGATGACCACATTGCGCATGTCGCCCATTTCCCGCCAGGGGAGTGCGGGGTATCGGCTGCTTACCTCCGCGGGCAGGCGTCTGGCGGCTTCGCCGATGACGGCCAGATTGTAGAGAACGGCTTTGGTCGTTTTCGTATCCTTACAAAAAGACTCGAAAGTCTGGCCGCGCGTGAGTTCCAGGATTTCCCTTACGGCCTCAATGATATCCTCGATTCTAAACTTCCAATCCCTGCCCGGCATGGGAGGCCTCGTCCAGGATGCGGCGGCGCAGTTGGGGCTTCAGGGCCTGGGGAGTGACCAGGTCTACCCGCCGGCCCAGGAGTTCAGCCAGGCGCCGGCGAAGGCGCAGGAAGGCAAAGAGTCCCACGGGCCGGGAAAATTCCACCAGGAGGTCGATGTCGCTGTCCGGTCCGGCTTCGCCCCGGGCGGCAGAGCCGAAGATTTTAAGGGATTTTACTCCCGCCAGGCGCAACTCTTCCCGGTGCTGTCCCAGGATTTCCAAGGGGTTTTCTCTTGCCGCGCTAGTCATGGGATGATTCTTCATAGCACCTATTTTCTGGTTCCCAAGCTCCTGCTTGGGAACCGGATTGGCAGCAAAGCTCTGCTTTGCTCGAAAATGGGAGCCAGATCTTCCCGCACCCTTGCCAAGCAGAGCTTGGCGGGCAGGTGCGTTCCCAAGCGGGAGCTTGGGAACGAGGGTGGTGCAAGTTCCGATTATCCCTCCAGCACCGTTTTTACAAAATCATCAAACAGATAATCCGCGTCATGGGGGCCCGGGCTGGCCTCGGGGTGGTATTGCACGGAAAAGGCTTGTTTGCCGGGGTGGCGCAGGCCCTCCAGGGTGTTGTCGTTTAAATTGATGTGGGTCAGTTCCACCTCCGGGTCGGGGATGGAGGTGAGGTCCACCGCGAAGCCGTGGTTCTGGCTCGTGATCTCCACCCGGCCGGTGATCCGGTTCTTGACGGGCTGGTTGGCGCCCCGGTGGCCGAATTTGAGCTTAAAGGTCTTGCCGCCCAGGGCCAGGCCCATGAGCTGGTGGCCCAGGCAGATGCCGAACAGGGGTTTCTTCCCCAGGCACTGGCGGACGTTCTCTATGGCATAAGTCATAGCGGCGGGGTCGCCGGGGCCGTTGCTGAGCACGATGCCGTCGGGGTTCAGGGCCAGCACCTCCGCCGCGGGGGTGTGGGCCGGGACCACCAGCACCCTCAGACCCCGGGCTTTGAGGGAGCGCAGGATGTTGAATTTGACGCCGTAGTCGTAGAGGATGACTTTTTTCCCGGTGCGCAGGTTCCACAGCGCCTGTAAATCCTCTAGAGAACACCGGCGGGACGCCGGCGCCACCGGCCCTGCTCCAGGTGGAGGGGGAACAGCGCAGAAGTCGGCCTGTTCCCGGGGTTGGTCCCAGAGGCCTTCATCCCACCAGTAGGGCGCGGTGCAGGTGACCAGGGGCACCAGGTCCAGGCCGTTCATGTCCGGGACTTCCTCCCGGACGCGGCGCACCAGGCGCGCCGGGTCCAGGTCCAGGGTGGAGATGATGCCCCGCATGGCCCCCACTTGGCGCAGGCGTTTGGTCAGGGCCCGGGTGTCCAGGCCCTCCACGCCCAGCTTGCCCGCGGCCTGGAGATAACCGGCCAGGTCGCCCCGGGCCCGCCAGTTGGAGGGGTGGGCGTGGTACTCCTTGACGATGAAGCCCTCCACCTGGACGCCCGCGGACTCCAGGTCCTCGGGGTTGACGCCGTAATTCCCCTGCATGGGGTAGGTCATGGTGACGATCTGGCCTTTGTAGGAGGGGTCGGTGAGGATCTCCTGATACCCCGTCATGGAGGTGTTGAAGACCACCTCGCCCTTGGCCTCGCCTTCTCCGGTGAAGGACCGGCCCCGCAATACCAGACCGTCTTCCAGGGCCAGCAATGCCTGCACGCCGCACCTCAAGAGCATGAATTTCCCCATGAACATACCATATTTCCCCCCGGCCGGGGAGATTTTGCGCGGTGGGGCGGGTGGCAGGGAGGGCGGGGGAGAAGGACGCATCGCGCCTGGGTCTGCGCCTCCTCGGAAAACCAGTGCTGTCCGGCACGAAATTTGCCTGAAAGGAAGCTTTTCACGGGGAATGCCTCATCTGTGCCCCATATTCGGACTGCCTCGCCAGCGCTGCGCTTTCAGGGATATTCCCGAAACATGGAAGTCAAGAACGCTGTTTATTCCCTCCCCTTTGATGGGGGAGGTCCAGGGAGGGGGTGGCGAAATATCTTACCCAGAAGGAGGGTTGCCTTCGACACCCCCTCCCCCACCGTGGGGGGCTTGAAAACCAGGCACTTGCAAAATCCCTACCGGACAGCACTGTCGCAAAACATGAAAAATTCCCCCTCCCCCTGCCCCTCCCACGAGGGGCTGAGCGTTACCCACAAATTTACGTTCTTGTAGCCGCAGCCTTCAGGCGGCGCCGGGCGACCCGGGTAGAATGAAAGGAATGCTGCGCAGGCTGAAGCCTGGGGCCACATTTCACGGTGCGTTGTGGTCCGCAGCAGGAGCTCGGGAGCGATGGTGGAGTGCACACCCTGCGGAAGGACCGCTTCTCTAAGGCAGTTATGGATTAGGTGCAGGTTCAGTCGGCATGGTTGGAAACCGCACCTGCACACCTGACCAGAGTTTTACTGGCTGATAAGGCTTTCAAAAAAAAAGGAAATTGTTTTTCCCCCGCGGAGCCGGTATCATGAGATTAGCTAGTTCTCATCCGCAAACTCCCCCTCCCCTGGGGGGAGGGGGTTGGGGGGAGGGCGACCAATTAGGGCAACTGGTCTGTATTACTAACTTATTTCACCACCTCCCTAGCCCTCCCCCATCAAGGGGGAGGGAACAAAATGACTTTCCGGATGAACAATAGCTAATAAAGCACTATCGCGAGGTGCCGCACCATGAAGGCCAGACGCGCCATGGCCCTGACGCTGGGGCTCTGTTTCCTGCTCATCCTCGGGACCGCGCCGGGATGGGGGGTGGAGAAGCCCTCTCTGAAAGAACTGAAAGAGGCGGCGGCGGCCAACCCCCAGGACGCCCAGGCGAAGTATATGCTGGGCCTGAAATACGCCATCCTGGGGCAGCAGAAGGAGGCCATGAAAGCCTTCAAAGAGGCCCTGAGGCTCAAGCCGGATTATGCCGAGGCCTTTTACGCCAGGGGCTCGGTGAAAAGCGAAATGGGGGAAACGGAAGACGCTATCAAGGACTACCGGGAGGCCCTGCGGCTGAAAAAAGAATTCCCCGAGGCCCGCCAGGCCCTGGGGACGGCCTACGGCGAACTGGGGGTGAAACTGGTCAAAGGCAAGGACTGGTCGGGCGCGGCGGAGTCCTTCCGTCAGGCCATCCAGATTAACCCCAAGGACGACGGCTCCTTCAACAACCTGGGGGTGGCCCTGGGCAACCAGAACCAGTGGGGCGAAGCCATGGAGTCCTTCAGGGAGGCGGTGCGCCTCAACCCCAACAACATCAACGCCCGCTACAACCTGGGGGTCACCGCCCTGAGGCTGGGGGACAAGATGACCGCCCTGCAGCAATACGAGGCGCTGGGCATCCTGGACTATAACTCCGCCGGTCAACTCTTCTTTTTCATCTCCAACCCCCGAGGCCGGGACCCGGGCGAGATGCCCATCTTCAAGTATTAGGGAGAGGAAAGCGGGCCGGCGGGTGCGAGCCTCAGCAACGCTCATTCAAGAAACCCATGGTCTTTTTTCGGGAAGGTATTGACGAAGGGCCGGTAAATGCAGCCGCGGCCTTTAGGCTTACGGGCGAAACGGGCTGAATGAACGCGGCTTAGCGCAGGGTGAAACCTGCGACTACAAAAAACATCCTTGGCCCGGAAGTAATAATGAGGAGTTCTTACATTAATTTGCAGCGAACCTTGTAATTCTGATAATAACGCAGGGGCGGTTCGCCAACCGCCTTTATATAAACATCTGTTGCACATGAAACGGAAAATAATATTACTCTACGTTTGACTTCAGATTCGTATCATTACCCACATGGTGTCGGGCAAGATACGAAGGTGAGTATCTTTCACCCCCCTCCCCCCCACCGCGAAGCTATCCCAGATATTTACGGAAACGCCAGGCGCTGAAGGCGAACAGGGCCAGGCCCAGGAGCGTGAGGCCCACGAAGTCGTCCAGCAGGAAGTGCCAGGGCGCGCCTCTGACCAGCAGGCCCTCCCCCAGGTTGAGGTAGTAGCGCAGGGGCGAAAGATAGGTGATGAGGCGCAGGCCCGCGGGCATGGCCTCCAGCGGCGTCCAACTGCCGGACAGGAAGAGAATGGGGGCGATGATGATGAGCAGAAAGAGGATGGTTTCGGACAGGCTGCGGCACACGGTGGCGATGAGCAGGCCCGCGCCGGTGGCGGAGAAGACGTAAAGCGCCGTGGAAATGAGGAAAAAGGGAAGCCCCGCGGCCTGGAAGGGCAGGGCGAAGACGGGGTAGATGACCAGAAAGAGGCTGAGCAGGCTGGACACCAAAACGATGGAGGCCATGGACAGCACCTTGGCCAGCATGATTTCGGCAGCCCGGAGCGGCGTCACCAGAAGCTGCTCCAGGGTGCCGTATTCCTTCTCCCGCACCATGGCGGCGGCGGGCAGCAGGATGGAGACCAGGGTGATGACGGCGAAGAGTTCGATGAGGCTGGCGAACCATTCGGGCCGCAGATTGGGGTTGAAGAAGACCCGGGGCTCGAAGACCACCTGGACGCCGGGCCGCCGTCCCGGTCCGGCCAGCTCCTGGGCGAAGCGCTGGCTGATGAGCTCCACATAGCCCAGGGCCAGGAGCGCGGTGTTGGAGAGGGTCCCGTCGGCGACGGCCTGCACCTCGGCCTCCCGGCCCTGGGCCAGGCGGCGGGCGAAGCCCTCGGGGATGAGCACCACCAGGGAGACCAGGCCCTGGTTCAGGAGGGCCTCCATCTCGGCGTCGGTGGTGATGAGGTGGGTGACCTGGAAATGGGGGGCCCGGAATTTTTCCGCCAGTTGCACGCTGAGCTGGGTGCGGTCCCGGTCATAGACGGCGGTGGGGTAGTTCCGCACCTCGATGTTGAAGCCCGTGCCGGCCACGTAGATCTCGATGGTGAAGACGTAGAGGACGATGAGGATGAGGGGCCGGTCCCGGAAGAACTGCCGGTATTCCTTGGTGAGCAGGCTGGCAAGGCGGCGCAGCATCTCAGTCCAGCCTCTTTTTCACCCGGAGCACCACCAGGGAGAAGTACACGGCAAAATAGCCCGCCAGCATGAGGAGTTCAGGCCCGAAGGCCGCGGGCCCCAGCCCCTTCAGGTAGATGCCCCGGCAGATGGCCATGAAGAAGGTGGCGGGCATGAGCCAGCCCATGAGCCGGGCTTCCGGCCCCATGCTGTGCACCGAGATGAAAAAGCCCGAATAGATGAAGGCGGGGATGAGGGTGGCCACCGTGGTGAGGAGCATGGCCGCCACCTGGGTCTTGAAAAGGGTGGACATGAGCAGCCCCAGGGAGGTGGTGGCGGCCACGAAGAGGAAGGTGGCGCCCGTGAGAAAGAGGAAGCTCCCCTGCAGGGGCACCCGGAAGACCCAGTCCACCAGGAGAAAGAGGAACAGATAGTTCACCAGGGCGATGACCAGGTAGGGGAGGAGTTTCCCCACCGCGTATTCCCAGGGGCGGATGGGGGAGATGTAGACGTTGATGATGGCGCCGCTCTCCTTTTCCCGGACGATGGCCAGGGAGGCCAGGAGGGCCGGATAAAAGGTGAGGGTGGTGACCAGCAGCCCGGGGGTGATGAAATTTTTGCTCTCCAGGCCGGGGTTGAACCAGGCCCGGGTCTCCACCCGGATGGCGGGCAGGGGCCCCACCGGCCCCCGGCGGCGGGCCAACTCCTGGTTGTAGGCGAAGGTGATGGCCTCGAGGTACCAGCGGATGGCCTCGGCCCGGTCCGGGAAGGAGCCGTCGATGAGGGCCTGGAACTGGGGGTCGCCGGTGGTGTGATGGCGGCGCTCGAAGTCGGGGGGCACCACCACCGTCACCCGGATACGGCCCTGCAGGAGGAGGCGCTCCACTTCCCCCATGGTGCGGGGCTGGGCCGCCACCTGGAAATAGGGGCTCCGGGCGATGTGGTCCAGGAATCGGCGGGAGGTGGGTGAGCCGCTCTGGTCCAGCACCGCCAGGGGGATGTTCTTCACGTCCAGGGTGAGGCCGAAGCCGAACAGGAGCATGATGATGACCGGCACCAGGAAGGCCAGGGCCAGATAGAGGGGGCTGCGGCGGATTTCCCGCACCTCCTTCTTCACCACCGCCAGGATGCGCCGGTTAAACACCGTTCGCCTCCTCGGCCCGCCGGATATAGTGGACGAAGGCCTCTTCCAGGCTGATGCGGCATTCCCCCAGGCGCTCCACCGGGATCCCGGCCTGGGCCAGCAGCTCCTGCACCCGGGCTGCGTCCCGGGCGAACTCCCGGGTGGGCAGGTGCACGGCGCGGCCGTACAGGGTGGCCTGGGGGAAGGTGCGGCGCAGCAGGGGGTAGGCCTCCCGGAAGCCCGGGGTGGCCACCTCCAGGATGCGCCCCTGTGCGGCCTCGGCCCGGTCCCGCAGCTCGCCGGGCGACCCCAGGGCCACCAGCCGGCCGTGGTGCATGAGGGCCAGGCGGTGGCAGTGCTCCGCCTCTTCCAGGTAATGGGTGGAGACCAGCACGGTGACGCCGCTTTTGGCCAACTGATGAATGATGTCCCAGAAGCGCCGCCTGACCAGGGGGTCCACCCCCGAGGTGGGCTCGTCCAGGAAGATGAGGGAGGGCCGGTGCACCAGGGCGGCGCCCAGGGCCAGGCGCTGGCGCAGGCCCAGGGGCAGGTCGGCCACCCGGCGGTCCTCCAGGCCGGTCAGGTCCAGGAGGTCCAGCACCCGGGGCGCCCGCGCCGCCAGGGCCGCGGCGTCCAGACCGTAGATGCCGCCGTATAAAAAGAGATTTTCCCGGACGGTGAGGTCCCGGTAGAGGGAGAATTTCTGGGACATGTAGCCCAGATGGGGCTTGATGGCGGCGGCTTCGCCGTCCAGGGCCAGGCCGCCGATCCAGGCCTGGCCGCGGCTGGGCGGCAGCAGCCCCGTGAGCATGCGGATGAGGGTGGTCTTGCCCGCGCCGTTGGGCCCCAGGAAGCCGAAGATTTCCCCCTGATGCACCTGAAAACCGACCCGATCCACCGCGGTGAAGTCCCCGAATTTTTTGGTCAGGCCGTCCACTTCCACCGCCACTGGGGCTCCGGCGGGCAGGGGGTCCGGCAGGGGCGGCGGCAGGTACTCGCCTTCCCGGGCCAGGGTGCGGATGAAGACCTCCTCCAGGGGGGAGCGGCCCGCTGCGGCGGGATGGGAGGCCTGGGCCAGGAGATGCTCCGGGGTGTCGGCAAAGAGGATGCGGCCCTCATGCAGAAAGGCCACCTGGTGGCAGCGCTCGGCCTCGTCCAGGTAGGAGGTGGCCAGGACTACGGTGGCCTGCTCCTCGGTCACCAGCCGGTTGATGACGCCCCACAATTCCAGGCGGGAGATGGGGTCCACGCCGGTGTTGGGCTCGTCCAGGAGCAGGAGCCGGGGCAGGTGGATGAGGGCGCAGCACAGGGCCAGCTTCTGGCGCATGCCCCCGGAGAGCTGGGAGGCCAGCCGGTCCCGGAAGGGGGCCAGTCCCGTGAGAGTGAGCAGTTCGCCGGTGTGGGCCGCGAAGCGGGCCGGGGGGAGGCTGCGCAATTCCCCAAAAAATTCCAGGTTTTCCTGCACGGTGAGGGCGTCGGCCAGGTTGGCGCCCAGCCCCTGGGGCATGAAGCCGATGGCTGCCTTCACGGCCTCGGGGGAGGCGGCCACGTCATGCTCGCCCACCCGGACCCGGCCAGCATCGGGGCGCAGCAGTCCGGCCATGATATAGAGGAGGCTGGATTTGCCGGCGCCGTCCGGCCCCAAAAGCCCGAAGACCTCGCCGGGCCCGACCTCAAAGGAGACGTCCGCCAGCGCCGGCAGGCGGCGGAACGACTTGCTCAGGTGGTCCACGGCAATCAGCGGGGACGTCGCCAGGGAACGCCCTCCTTGAGGCGGATGACCCCGTCCGCGGGCATGCCCGGCTTGAGGTAGCCCTCGGGGTTGACCGCCCTGAGCTCCACTGCGAAGACCAGCTTGACCCGCTCCTCCCTGGTCTCCACGTACTTGGGGGTGAATTCGGCCCGCTGGGAGACGCGGCTCACCGCGGCCTCAAAGTGCCGGTCCGGGTAGGCGTCCACGTAGAGGCGGGCCTCCTGCCCCAGCCGCAGGAGCCCGATTTTGGTCTGGTGAATGAAAACCTTGAGGTAGAGCCGGTCCAGGTCCACGATGGTGAACAGGGGCGTGCCCGGGGTGACCACCAGGCCCGGCTCGGCCTCCCGGGTGAGGACCACCCCCCGGATGGGGCTGGTGATGCGGGTGTCGGTCAGGTTGGCGGCGGCCTCCTGCACCATGGCCCGGGCCGCCTGGAGCTCGGCGAAGGCCGCCTGGCGCACCGCCTCCTTGGCCTCCACCGTCTTGGTGAGGAGGCGGGCTTGGGCGAGCTGCGCCCGGGCCTCCTGCAGGCGCTTGCCCCGGGCGGCCAGGTTGGCGGCCGCGGCCTGGTGGTTGGCCAGGGCCTGATCCAACATCTGCCGGGACACCACGCGCCGGGTGAACAGAGCCTGATAGCGGCGATAGTCCTTTTCATGGCGCACGGCCTCGGCCCGGGCCTCCTCCACCTGGGCGGCCGCGGCGCCCGCCTGGGCCTGGGCTGCGTCGATGGAGGCCTGCACCTGACCCCGGGTGTAGTCCAGGTCGATCTCGGCCTGGGCCAGGCGTTTGGCCGCAGATTCTTCCTGCTCCTGCGCGGCCTTGAGCCGGGCGGCGATCTGCTCCGAGGAGATGAGGGCCAGCAGCTCCCCCGGCGCCACCGCCTCGCCCTTGTCCTTGAGAATCTTCACCACCTGCCCGGCCACCTTGGGGGCGATGACCGCCTCGTCCCCCTCCATGCGGCCGCTGGCCAGCAGCAGGTCGTCGGGCCAGGGGTTGAGGAAACGCCCGCCCACGGACCAGCCCAGGGCGGCCACCACGATGAGGACCAGGGAAGCGAACAGGATCTTGCGCAGCACGAACCTATCTTACCAAAGCGAGGCCAGGAGACAAGTTATTCATAGACCTCACCAGAATCTATCGTGAAAATCCCTGTTCTGTAGAGGCGGTTCGCGAACCGCCCCAACGGTTGGCTTTTCATCCTGAGGGAATGGCCCCGTTGGAGCCATGAGCATTTGATAAAGGAAATGTTCCCTTACCACCGAAGCTTGGCCTGCAGGGGCGTTGTGAGGATCGGCAGGATGTGGTAGGCTGCGGGCAAATCCTTCAGATAAGGAAGGCCTTATGGCGGCATATTCGCCCGGTTCTACCCGGGAAGCGGTGTTGGTCTTTCATTATGCCGACCGCATGAAGTCGGAGCTTCTCATTGCCTCGCAACTCCTGCCGGCGGTGCAGGGCTTGTCGGCGTCGGACCGGACGGGCGGCTTGCGGGTCCTCCTGGAATACTTCCGGGCCCTGGACCGGGAGGTGGCCCTGGGCCAGGCCCTCATCAGCGACCCGGAAATGATACGGGTGAAGACGGTGATGACCGGGCTGCTGGGCATGGTGGACGCGGGCATGCTGGGGGAGCTGCAGGGCCACCTCACCTGGATCATCAGCACCATGACCACCTACGCCCAGCGGGCCATGGAGTATCTCATCAAAGCGGAAGTGCTTTAAACAGAGCGGGTTCACTCGGGCTCGCCGGAGGGGACCAGGCGGTAAACCTCCAGCAGGGGGAGGCCCCGCTCCCGGGCCAGGCGGCGGCAGTCCTCGTATTCCGGCATCAGGCGGCGCCGTCCGCCGTATTCCGTGACCTTCACGGTGAGGGGTCCGAAGGGAGTCTCCAGGGTCTCCGGCCAGCGCCGGGCCGTCACCCGCTCCACTTCCTGGAGGCGCACCCCCAGGGTGGTGGAGTCGGTGAAGAGGCGCAGCAGCAGGCCTTCCCGGGCCGCCACCGGGGCGATGACGGTGAGGCCCACGCCAGGCCGGTTTTTCTTCATCTGGATGGGGCTTAGGGCCACGTCCAGGGCGCCGGCGGCGAACAGGCCCTCCATGAGGGGCTCGTAGAGTTCGGGGATCATGTCGTCCAGGTGGGTTTCCAGGACCAAAACCCGCTCCCGCAGCCCCGCTTCCCTGGCCAGGGGAGTCCCCACCCACAGCCGGAGCAGATTGGGGTGGCCCGCGAAGTCCCAGGAACCGGCGCCGTAGCCCGTCCGTTCCAGGAGGATGGGCGGGCAGGGTTCCGGCTGCGCCTCCAGGGCCCGCAGGATGGCCGCCCCCGTGGGAGTGACCAGCTCGCCGGCCAGGTCGACGCCGTAAACGGGAAAACCCCGCAACAGCTCCAATGTGGCCGGGGCCGGGTTGGGCAGGAGCCCGTGCGCGGCGGCGATGCGGCCCCGCCCCTGGGGCAGGGCGCTGCAATAGACCCGGCCGATGCCCAGGCTCTCCACGCCGAAGGCCACCCCCACCACGTCCAGGATGGTGTCCAGGGCGCCCAGTTCGTGGAAGTGCACCGACTCCAGGGGCTGCCCGTGGATCTTCGCCTCCACCTCGCCCAACAGCCGGAACATGGATATGGCCAGGTCCTTGACTTTGGGGGTCAGGGAGGCCGCCTCGATTAAGGCGACGATGTCCCGGTAGGTGCGCTGGGGTTGGGGGGCGTCCGTCTCGAAATCCACCTTCAGGCCGCGCAGGTGCTGCCGGGAGACCTCCTGCACCTTCAGGCGCACCCGCGGCAGCCCCAGGGAATTGAGGGCCTTTTCCAACTCCGGGGCCTCCAGCCCCGCGTCCAGCAGGGCCCCCAGGGTCATGTCCCCGCTGATGCCGCTGATGCAGTCAAAATAGGCCCACCGTTCACTCGGAGGGATGAGTGACAATGAGTTCCACCTCCTTGACGGTCCTGGGGTCGGCCGTCCGCACCACAAAACGGAGGTTCCCCAGGCGGAGCTGTTCTCCCGGACGGGGCAGGTCCCCCAGGAGGGCGATGAGCAAACCGGCCAGGGTTTCATAATCGCCATGGGGGAGTTCAAGATGGAGGGCCTCGTTCAGGGCGGTGATCTCGGTGCGGCCGTTGATGAGGTAGTGGCCCTCCCCCAACTTCTTCCAGGGGGCGACCTTCTGGTCGAACTCGTCGTCGATCTCCCCCACGATCTCTTCCAGCAGATCCTCCATGGTGACGATGCCCACGGCGCCGCCGAATTCATCCACCACCACGGCCAGATGGATGCCCAGCCGCTGCATCTCCGGCAGGAGCTGATCGATCTTTTTGATCTCCGGGACATAATGCACCGGCCGGATGAAGGGCTTGAGGGGGCGGTCCGAGGGTTCTTCGCCCAGGAGGTCGAACCCGTGGAGTGCACCGATGAGATGGTCGACCCGGCGGTGGTAGACGGGCAGACGGGTGTACGGGGTGTTGTGGAATTCCGCCAGCGCCTGGGCCACGGTCGAGGTGTCCGAGATGGCCGCCACCCTGACCAGGGGGACCATCACCTCCCCCACGGTGCGCAGGCTGAAGCGCAGGATGCGATTGATAATGCGGCGCTCCCCGGTTTCCAGGTCCATTTCCGGACCGCCTTTTTTCACCACCAGATGTAAATCTTCCCGGGTGATGAAGGGAATGGAGCTGGTCTGCCGGGCGCCGGTGAGCCACAGGAAGAGGCGGCTCACACCGGCGAAGATGGCGGTGAGGGGCGCCAGCACCCAGGAGAGGAGCCAAACTATGGGCGCCAGACGCTGGGACAGCCAGGTGGAGTGCTGGCGGCCGATGGATTTGGGGGTGATCTCGGCCAGGAGCAGAATGAGGGGCGGCAGCAGCAGCACGGCCACCAACTCGCCCATGGGCCCCAGCCAGGCCAGGAGCACGGCGGTCACCAGCACGGTGTTGGAGATTTCCGAAAGGTTGGAGCCCACCAGACAGGTGGCCATCAGGCGTTCCGGCTTTTCCAGGAGTTTCAGGGCCAGGCGCGCCCCCCGATGCCCTTCCTCCGCCCGGCTCTGCAAACGGCGTCGGTTGGCCGACACCAGAGAGGTCTCGGACATGGAGAAGAATCCCTCCAGGATGAGGAGCGGCACAAAGATGAGCAGCAGGACCAGGATCATGGTCGGTTCCGGCTGACTTCCAACTCCAGAAGCCGGGTGCCTTTCTTTTTCAGGATTTTAAAAACCAGGTCGTCAATGACCACGGCGTCCCCCTCCTGGGGGAGTTCCCCGAAGCGGTCCAGCACCAGGCCGCCGATGGTGTCGAACTCCCGGGCCGGCAGGTCGACTTCCCAGGCCTGGTTGAAGTCCTCCACCGACATGGCCGCCTTGAGCCGCCAGCGTCCGGGGGCGATTTCTTCCATGCTTTTTTCTTCCGGCGCGAATTCCTGGGGGATTTCGCCGCACAGTTCCTCCAGGAGGTCCTCCACGGTGATCAGCCCCACCAGACTGCCGTACTCATCCACCACCAAAGCCAGGTGGATGCGCCGGTTCTGCAGTTCGCTCAGCAGGTCGAAGGCTTTCTTGTTTTCCGGCACATACAGGGGCGCCCGGAGGAGATTCTGGATGATGCCGGCGTCACAGGTGGTGCGGGAACAAAGGTTCAGAAGCTCTTTGGCGTGGAGAATCCCCAGGATGTCGCCGGGCTGGCCCCGATAGATGGGCACCCGGGTGAAGCGGGAGCGCTTCACCTCCTGGATGAGTTGCGGCGCCGGCAGGTCCAGGGGCAGGGCAAAGATGTCCGGACGGGGGACCATAATCTGGCTGACCCGGATATCACCGAAGTTCAGGAGATTCTGGATAAAATCCCGTTCCAGGGCGCCGATCACCCCCACCTGGTGGCTCTCCTCCACCATGTGCAGAAAGTCTTCCTGGTGGACTGCCGGCACCTGCAGGTCCGGACGGAAGCCCAGGGTCACCAGGAGGCCGCGGCTGATCTGCACCAGCACCACCCGTAGGGGGGCGAAAAGGCGCACAAAAATGCGCACCAGGGGGGCGACCAGGGTGGCCAAGCGCTGCGGGTAGGTCAGGGCCAGGGATTTGGGGATGATCTCCCCGATGAGCATCAGGGAGGGCGACAGGACAAGCAGCGCCACCCATTTGCCGCGGTCGCCCCAGAGGCTCAGGGCCAGGGAGGTGGCCATGATGGTGCCCAGGATGGTGACGACCTCCACTCCCACCACCAGGGTGATGAGGAGGTGGTGCGATTCCTCCAGGAGGTCCTCCACCATCTTGCCCCGCCGGGGGCGCTGTTGCTTCAGACGCAGGCGGTCCAGGGGGTTCAGGGCAAACAGGGAGGTTTCCGCCAGGGAAAAGCAGACGTAGAGACACATCAGCCCGCACAGGACGAGCCACCGCCAGATATCTGGGGGAAACAGCGTATCAGTCAAGTCTCAGGTTTTTCGTGGGGGGCCGCCGTCATGCCGGCCCCCGAAGCGTTAGGTCGTGGGGGCGCCAGGGTTTCCCGAAGGGGCTCCGACCTAGGCGGCCCTGGCGCCGGCGGCGGGCCGGCCGCGGCTTTTCCCTGCCCGCACAGTCCGGTCAGGCCAATGCCCGGGGCGCAGTTGCGGGCTGCCGACGCCGGGAGGTCTTGGGCTTGGGCTTTTCCTGGAACGGCCGGCGCACCAGGGCCTCGGTCAGCACTTCATCCATGTCGGACACCAGCACGAACTTGAGCCGGCGCCGCACATACTTGGGAAGCTCCACCAGGTCCTTCTGGTTGGCCACCGGCACCAGAACGGTTCTGATGCGGGCCCGCAGGGCGGCGATGGCCTTCTCCTTCAGGCCGCCGATGGGGAGCACCTTGCCCCGGAGTGTGATCTCGCCGGTCATGGCCACGTCCCGGCGCACCGGGATCTGGGTGAGGGCGGAAACCAGGGCGGTGGCCAAGGTGATGCCCGCGGAAGGGCCGTCTTTGGGCGTGGCGCCCGCGGGCACGTGGATGTGAATATCCAGCTTTTCGTAAAAATCCGGCGCCAGCTTCAGGCGGTCGGCCCGGGAGCGGGCGTAGCTCAGGGCGGCCTGGGCGGACTCGCGCATCACCTCGCCCAACTGGCCGGTGAGGGTGAGCTGGCCCTTCCCCCGCATGAGGCTGGCCTCCACCGCCAGGGTTTCGCCGCCCACCTGGGTCCAGGCCAGGCCGGTGGCCACCCCCACCTCGTCCTTCTCCAGTTCGTCCTCGGACAGGAAACGGGGAGGCCCCAGGTAACGGTGCAGGTTGGCCCGGGAAATGGTGAACGGCCCCTTTTCCTTTTCGGCAATACGCCGGGCCACCTTGCGGCAGAGCGAACCGATCTCCCGCTCCAGGTTCCGCAAGCCCGCCTCCTGGGTGTAGTGGATGATGATCTTCCTGAGCACCGGCGGCGCCAGCTTAAGGTCGCCGGGCTTGAGGCCGTTTTCCTGGAGCTGCCGGGGCAGCAGGAAGCCCTGGGCGATCTTCAGCTTCTCCTCTTCGGTGTACCCGGACAGGCGGATGACCTCCATGCGGTCCTTCAGGGCCGACGGAATGGGGTCCACCAGGTTGGCGGTGGTGATGAACATCACCTTGGAGAGGTCGAAGGGCACGTTCAGGTAATGGTCGCTGAAGGCGTGGTTCTGCTCCGGGTCCAGGACCTCCAGCAGGGCCGCGGCGGGGTCGCCCCGGAAGTCCATGCCGATCTTGTCCACTTCGTCCAGGATGAAGACCGGGTTGTTGGAGCCTGCGGTCTTGAGGCCCTGGATAATGCGGCCGGGCAGGGCGCCGATGTAGGTGCGCCGGTGCCCCCGGATCTCGGCCTCGTCCCGCATGCCCCCCAGGGAGATGCGGGTGAATTTGCGCCCCATGGCCCGGGCGATGGACTGCCCCAGGGAGGTCTTGCCCACGCCCGGCGGCCCCACGAAGCAGAGGATGGGGCCCTTCATCTTCTTGTTGAGCTGACGCACGCTGAGATATTCCAGGATGCGGTCCTTGACCTGTTCCAGGTTGTAATGGTCCGCGTCCAGGATGTTCTTGGCCTCCTTCAGGTCCAGCTTGTCCCGGGAGGATTTGCTCCAGGGCACCTCCACCAGCCAGTCCAGGTAGGTGCGCACCACCGAGGCTTCGGCCGCGTCGGGGTGCATCTGCTCCAGGCGGGAGAGCTGCTTCAGGGCTTCTTCCTCCGCGCTTTTAGGCATCCGCGCCCGGGCGATTTTGCCGCGGTACTCCTCCATCTCCTTGGCGGTTTCGTCGATGTCCCCCAACTCCTTCTTGATGGCCCGGATCTGCTCCCGCAGGAAATATTCCCGCTGGGTGCGGTCCATCTCCTCCCGGGCCTGGTTCTGGATCTTGGCCTGGATGGAGGAGACCTCCAGTTCTTTGCGCAGGAAGTCGTTGACGATGATGAGGCGGCGGATGGGGTCCAGTTCCTCCAGGACCGCCTGGGCCTCCTCGATCTTGAGGCGCAGGTTGGCGGCCACCAGGTCCGCCAAATGGCCCGGATCTTCAATGGAGTCCAGGATGGACAGGAGGTCCGGGGACATCACCCCTTTGAGGGTGAGGATTTTCTCCGACATCTCCCGGGCGTTGCGCATCAGCGCTTCCGTTTCCGCAGTGATCTCCGGGAGGAAGACCTCGGAGATGACGTCCGGGGTGACCTGGAAATAAGGGCGAACCTGGAGAAAATCCCGGACCCGGCCTTTGGCCTTGCCCTGCACCAGGATTTTCAGGCGGCCGTCCGGCAGCTTCAGCATGCGCAGGATGAGGCTGATGGTGCCCAGGAGATAAATATCCTCGGGCTCGGGGTTTTCGATGGCCTGGTCCTTCTGAGTGGCCAGGAAGAGCAGGCGGTCCTGCGCCAGAGCGGCTTCAATGGCTAAGACCGAACTCTCCCGCCCCACAAAGAGCGGCAGCACCATATTGGGAAAGACCACCACGTCCCGCACCGCCAACAGCGGCAGCACCTCGGGGACGATAAGTTCCTGTTGGTCTTCTTCTCTCTGGGGAGTCATGTAGTCTCCTGTAACGCGGCGGCCTGGGCCGGAAGGGAATCCGAGAGCGCTTTCCGGGGCGCCCCGTCTCCCGCATATGAGAATCTCACTTAGCAGAAAACGCCGGGTTCGTCAAATCCCTGACCATCAGCACGCCTGACTGTCTGGCCTCAAAACCACGGCTTGGAGGGACGGTGGCCGGCCCCCGGCCACCGGTTCGGGCTTATCCCTGGGCGCCGATGGCGGGTCCGCACGTTTCCAGAGGATCTGCGTTCCGAGGGGGGTCACGGTGGGGTGAGTCTCGGTCCCTTGAAGCCGCTGTTCCGGATACAATTAGCTTTTAAGTATAAATTAATTGCCCTCCACCCCGTTGGCAAGGTGGGGGAAGCCGCGTCGGCCTCTCCCAGGGACAGGTTTTTCTTATGGCGCCGCGAGATCTCGAGGAGTGCCGCGGACAGACGGCGCCGTCCCACCGGCGGCGCACTGACGATTTCCTGGTCCCCGGATGAAAATCTGCCGGGAATACCTTATAATGAGGCCGGTTCAAAAATTTTCCGGGGGGTACGACGCTCCTTTTCCTGCATCGGCTTGGTGGTGTGCGCCCCGGTTCGGAAGCAACCGTTTCTCTTAATATATAGATCAAATCCCCCAAAGATTTGAAAATGGACAAAGCGGACCCCAGGAAGAGAGGCGCAATCCTGGCTAAGGTGTCGAGGCTCTTGCAAAATAGGCGTTTTCCGTCCTCCCGAACGTGGTGAGTATGATAAACCACCTTAAAACACGGGATCCTTCCCTGCGCTCAGAATGATTTTAAGCGGAGTCGGGCATTTGTGACGGAGTCTCGTATCTAGGACAGACTCATTCTTCCAAAAAAATCTGCCGACGAGGAAAAATTGGAAGAACCTCAATCCCGCCGCATCCTCATGGGCAACGAGGCCCTGGCCTGGGGGCTCCTGGAGGCGGGGGTGACCGTGGCCGCCTCCTACCCCGGCACCCCGGCCTCGGAGATTCTGGCCGCGGTGGCGGCCTTCGCCCGTGAGACCGGCCATCCCGTCCACGCCCAGTGGTCGGTGAACGAAAAGGTGGCCTTTGAAGTGGCCCTGGCCAACTCCATGGCCGGGCGGCGCTCCGCGGTGTCCATGAAGCAGGTGGGCCTCAACGTGGCCTCGGACCCCTTCCTGCGGTCGGCCTACCTGGGGGTCGTGGGCGGGATGCTGGTTATCGTGGCTGACGACCCCGGCCCCCACAGTTCCCAGACCGAGCAGGACAGCCGCTTCTTCGCCATGTTCGCCAAGGTGCCGGTGTTGGACCCGTCCTCCCCGGCCGAAGCCCGGGAGCTGGTCGCCCCGGCCTTCGCCCTCTCCGAAAAATATGAGCTCCCCGTGATGCTGCGGCCCACCACCCGGGTCTGCCACGCCCGCCAGGACCTGGTCCTGACCACCCCCCGCCCGGCGCCGCAGGCGGCCCGCTTCGCCAAAGACCCCCGCCGCTGGTGCGCCACCCCCCAGTTCCTGCGGGACCTGCACCGGGGGCTCAACGAAAAGATCGACGCCATCGCCCGGGAGCCCGGGTTCGCCCCGCGCCTCACATCGGGGGACGGGAGCCTTCCCGGCGTCGCCATCGTGGCTTCGGGCGTGGCCTTCGCCCACACCTGGGACCTGCTGGAGGCAGTGGGGCTCCTGGGCCGGGTGGACCTGTACCAGGTGCTCCTCCCCTACCCCCTGGCCCCGGCCTTCCGGGACCGTCTGAGCGCGGATTACCGTCGGATATTGGTCCTGGAAGAGACCTACCCCGTCATTGAGATGCAGGCGGCCCCGGCCCCCGTCTCCGGTCGACATAACGGCCTGGTGCCCCGGGAGGGCGAGCTCACCCCGGAAGTCCTGCGCCCGGTGCTGGAAGCCTTTCTGGAGCTGCCCCGGCGGACCGCCGTGGGCCTCCCGGCGGCCGGCGGCACCCGCCCCACCCTGTGCGCCGGCTGCGCCCACCGGGCCGCCTTTTACGCCATTAAAGAGACCTTCCCCGAAGGCATCTACCCCAGCGACATCGGCTGCTACACCCTGGGCATGAACCTGGGCGCGGTGGACACCTGCCTCTGCATGGGTGCGGGCCTGGCCATGGCCGCGGGGTTCCGGCGCGCCTACGCCGACGGCGGCGGCCCCGTCCCCACCATCGTCGCCACCATCGGGGACTCCACCTTTTTCCACGCCGGTATCCCGCCCCTCATCAATGCGGTGGTCCAGGGCGACCGCATCCTGGTGGTCATCCTGGACAACGGCACCACGGCCATGACGGGCCACCAGCCCACCCCGGCTTCGGGCTTCACCGCGGCCGGCGCGCCCGCGGGGCGCCTTGACCTGGCGCCGCTGGTGGAGGCCTGCGGCGTCAATTTCATCCGGGTGAGGGACCCGTACGACCTCCCCGCCTTCGTTGCCACCTTAAAGGAAGCCGACGCCTTTGCCAGGAGCCCCGAGGGCGGCGTGGCCGTGGTCATCGCCCGGCACCCCTGCATGTTGGATCGGGAGGCGAGGAAGGGCCAGCCGGTCTATGCCATGGAGGTTACCGAAGACTGCATCGCCTGCGGTCACTGCCTGGAGGACTTCGAATGCCCGGGCCTCACCCGGAGCGACGCGGACGGCCGGGCTGCCATCGACGCCACCCGCTGCATCGGCTGCGGCGTCTGTGTCCACGTCTGCCCCCAGGGGGCGATTGTGGGTGTGAGGAGAGGGGCATGAATTGAACTTGAGGGAGGGTGCCAGGGGCCGGGGTACCCGTGCTCCCCCGGCCCTCCCCCCACCAATCCAAAGCCATGCGACAACAAATCATCATCAGCGGTCTGGGGGGCCAGGGGGCCCTGACCTTGACCCGCCTCCTGGCCGAAGCGGCCCTGGGTCTGGGTCTGCCGGTGCTCACTTCGGAGACCCACGGCATGGCCCAGCGGGGCGGCACGGTCATCTCGATGGTGAAGGTGGGGCCATTCCGCGGGCCCCTCATCCCCCTGGGCGAGGCGGACGTGGGCTTCTTCCTGCACGCCGGCAACCTGCCGGTGCACCGCCCGTATCTCCGGCCGGACGGCTTGCTGCTGGTGAACACCGCGGCCCCCGGCGACTATCTCGCCCTGGACGCCCTCGCCCTGGCCCTGGACGCCGGGCTGGCGCCGGTGGCCGCCAACCTCATCCTGCTGGGATTTGCGGCCGGGCGGGAGGCCCTGTTCACCGGGGCCGCGGCCCTGGAAGAGGTCATCCGGGCCGTCACCCCGCCCCGGTTCCGGGAGGACAACCTCAGGGCCTTTGCCCTGGGTCGGGAGGCGGCGGCGCCATGATGACCCGCAGGGCCAGGGCCCAGGCCTTCCTCCGGCGCCACCCCACCGGCCTCACGGTCACCGCCCTGGGCGTGGTCCTGCTCTTTGCCCCCCTGGTGCTGCGCAATCCCTACACCCTGGGACTGCTCAACCTAGTGGGCATTTTCGTCATCGTGGTGCTGGGCCTCAACCTGTTCATCGGCTACGCGGGGCAGATTTCCCTGGGCCACGCCGGCTTTTTCGGCTTGGGGGCTTACAGTTCCGCCGTCCTCACCGCCACCTATCACTTCCCCCCCTGGGGGGCGCTGGTCCTCACCGCCTGCGCCGTGGCCGCGGTGGCCCTGGTGCTGGGCCTGCCCACCCTGCGGCTCCACGGCCACTACCTGGCCATGGCCACCCTGGGCTTCAACTACGTGGTGCACATCATCTTCGTCCAATGGGACGCGGTCACCGGCGGCCCCAGCGGCCTGTCCGGGGTGCCCTATCTCACCGTGCTGGGGCTGCCCATCAACACCGAAGTCCGCTTCCACTACCTGGTCTGGACCTTCGCCCTGGCGGCCCTGACGCTCTGCCTCAACCTGGTGCGCACCGGCGTGGGCCGGGGCCTGGCCGCCCTGGCCCAGGACGAGGTGGCCGCGGCCTGCCTTGGGGTTGACGTGGCCCGGTCCAAGGTGAAGATTTTTGTGCTGTCCGCCTTCCTCGCTTCCGTGGCCGGCAGTCTCTACGTGCACTATTTTAATTACGTCAACCCCGACGCCTTCAGCATCTTCAAGTCGCTGGACCTGGTTATCATGGTGGTGGTGGGCGGCCTGGGCTCCATCTGGGGGACGCTGTTCGGTGTGGCCTTCATCACCTCGATGCCCCATTTCCTGGATTTCTTCGAGGTCTATGCGGACCTGGCCCATGGGGTCATCCTGGTGCTGATTCTGATGTTTCTGCCCCAGGGGCTGATCTCCGGCCTGGTGGACCTGGTGAAGACCCGCTGGGTGCGCCGCCGCCTGGCCGCGGCCGGCCGGGACGCCGCCGGCGGAGCCCCGTCGCCTTGAGGGCCTGAGAGCGTCAGTCATGGAAAGCACCCCGCTCCTGGAGGTCGTGAACCTCACCAAGTATTTCGGCGGCCTGCCGGCCCTGGCCGACGTCAGCTTCAGGGCGCACCAGGGCCGGGTCACGGCCCTCATCGGCCCCAACGGCGCGGGCAAGACCACGCTGTTGAACTGTCTCACGGGAGTCCTGCACTCCGACGGGGGCGCCATCCGCTTCAACGGAGCGGACCTCACCGGCCTGCCGCCGCACCACATCGCCCGGCTGGGGATCTCCCGCACCTTCCAGAACCTGCGCCTCTTTCCCCGGCTGTCGGTGCTGGACAATGTGCTGACGGGTCTCACGGTGCAGGCCGACGCCTCCTTCCTGCGGGGCCTTTTCCGCCCGCCGGCCCTGCGCCACCAGGAGCGCCGCCTGAAGCTGGCGGGCCTGGAGGCCCTGGACATCTTCGGCCTGGCGGACAAGGCCGACCTGCCCGCGGGGGCCCTGTCCTACGGCGACCGCAAGCGGGTGGAAATGGCCCGGGCCTTCGTCTCCCAGCCCGTCCTCATCCTGCTGGATGAACCGGTGGCGGGGCTCAACACCGAGGAGACCGCGGCGGTGGCCGTCCTCATCCGGCAGATGCGCCAGGGCGGCAAGACCATCATCCTGGTGGAGCACGACATGGACCTGGTGATGAACGTCTCCGAACAGGTGGTGGTGCTGGACGGCGGCCGCAAAATCGCCGTCGGCGCCCCGGAGGAGGTGCGGGTCAACCCCCTGGTGCTGGAGGCCTACCTGGGCCGCATGAGCCCCACGGCGTGATGAGAAGGGGAGGGCGCCCCAGGTCTTTCTTTCTGCCTGAAAGCTGCAAGCCGACCCCTGCAGGCTGTTGTCATAAAAAATCACAGGGCGAACTTGCCCGGTTCTGAAAAATTATCCCAAAAAGGTGCCTGTTATGACGACCCCGGCCCCTGGCGACGACCCCGCCTCCCGCCTGATCTTCGCCCTGGATGTGCCGGACGGGGAGGCGGCCCGGCGCTGGGTGGACCTGCTCCGGCAGGAGGTGGGGCTCTTTAAGGTGGGGCTGCAGCTCTTCGCGGCCGAAGGTCCCCGGCTTCTGGAGCGCCTGGCCCGGGACCTGCCGGGACGCATCTTCCTGGACCTCAAGTTCCACGACATTCCGGCCACCGTAGCGGGCGCCGCCGGCCTTCTGTGCGACGGCGTCAGGTTCACCACGGTGCACTGCGACCAGGGTCCCAAGGGTTTGCGGAGCACGGTGGCGGCCATCGCCGGGCGCGCCGCGGTGCTGGGGGTGACGGTGCTCACCAGCGCGGGGCCGGAGGATCTGCTGGCCGTGGGCATTGCCCCGGAGTATGCCGCCGACCCGGCCCGCCTGGTGGTCCTGCGGGCGCAGCTGGCGCAGGCCGCGGGCTGCCAGGGGGTGGTGTGTGCGGCCCCGGAGGCCCGGGTGGTGAAGGCCGCCTGCGGCCCGGACTTCCTGGTGGTCTGCCCCGGCATCCGGCCCGCAGGCCCCCGGCAAGCCGGCGACGACCAGCGCCGCATCATGTCCCCCTCCCAGGCCATGCGGGCTGGCGCCGACTATCTGGTGGTGGGCCGGCCCATCCGCGGGGCCGCCGACCCGGCGGCGGCAGCCCGGAGCATCGTGGCCGACATGGCCCGGGGGTTGGCGTCGGGGGAGTAGGCCGACGACTTCAAATAAGGGAGGGCGCACACCTCAGCCATCGGCAGGAACATACTGCTGCCACTCCAGGTTCCGAATCTTTCCGCTGCCCGGCCACCAGACAGCCGCTCCGGCAACTCCGGGGTGGCGGCGGTTTGTTCTCTGCCGCGCAACTGAGGGGGCAAGGCGTGACAGCCGATGCACTTGGCCAAGTGGATGACCATGCCCCAGCGGATGTCTCTGGGGGATCTATTCTCCCTTGAGGTCCTGATGCGGACCCGGAGGTCTCCCAGAGGTGCATCCCCGGGCCATGAGGGCCTCCCTTTATGGCGCTTCTCTTTCTTCTGTCACTGGGGTCACGGCCTGGCCGTTGCCGTTTTGCAGCTTTCCCAAAGCCTTGGTGAGCTCGAGCATTACCCCCAGCCCCTGCCGGCACTCCGGGCTCCGCATCCGCCACATGAGGCCGATCGGCCCCGCCGGCCTGGCTTCCGCGAGCCTCATCTGGCCCGGCAAGTCCATGAGCTTCTCGATGAAATTGATGAAGGCCGGCTCGGAAAACTTCCTGGCCACGCCGTGCATGCGGACGATGCCCTCCGCAATAACGTCGATGTCTTCCGGGCTGTAGGCCTGGGCGATCTTGGCGTAGCCTTGCAGCATGGCCTGGTAGCCCTTGAAGATGCCCCTCTGGTCCAGATCTTCCAGTTTGTCGATCAGGTGGGGCACGGCGATTTTCAGGATGGGTTCCAGGTCCCGCCACCAATCCACCAGGTTCTCCAATTGCTCCAGGGCCCAGCCCAGGTTCCGGAGGTTCAGGAGCACGCGCTTGAGGAGAAAAAAGATGTCCTCCAACTGGAAGCCCGTCTCCACCTCTCCCAGCTCTTCGGTGAGGAGCCGGACGGCCGGATAGGACAACAGGGAGACGTCCCGGCTAAGGTCCTGGAGGCTCTCCACCGCGTCGCCCACTCCCTTCAGCTGCTCCGTCCGGGCGGAGAACTGCTCCAGCTTCTCCTCGATACGGGCCAGCCGTTCCAGGATCTGCTGTTCGCCGTTCATCTCCGCTTCCTCCTTAAGGGCATCTCGATATCGGGAGAAATAATGCCCCGCACCTTGCCGGCCATGACGAACTGAGATTCCAGCGGCAGGTGGCTCCCCTTGAGCATAAGATTAAAGTACACCCACCGGAACATCATCTTGGCGATATAATTGCTGAAACTGTTTCCCAAGAGGTCGAACGGGCCGAGGCCCGGGAAGGGAAACTTGCCCGGCAGCGGCTCCACTTTGTAGTTGAAGTCGAGAAGGGACCCCTTCTCGTAACCGGTCACCACAATTCAGGTGGCGTGGCCGTCGTAGTTGGGCCAGGGTGGCTGGCCGTCGATCTCCCGGACCAGGTTGTCCGCCACCACGTCGGCCTCGTAGTGGGCCACGGCCCCGGCTTTGGAGGTGGGGAGGTTGGTGGCGTCGCCGATGATGTAGACCCGCTCGAAGTTCCTGGCCTTGAGAGTGTGGTGGTCCGTGTCCACGTAGCCCATGGGGTCGCCCATCTCGCTGTCCCTGATGCACTGAGCCCCGAAATTGGGCGGGATGGTTACCAGCAGGTCGTAATTCACCTCCCGGCCGTCGTAGGAGCTGATGATCCTGCGGCCCGCGTCCACCCCGGCGATCTGGAAGTTGGGGGTGACCTGGACGTTTTTCTCCTCCGCCAGCTGCCCCAGCATGGCCGAGGCCTGGGGCTTGGTGAAGGCCCCCGGCAGCGGTGTCACCAGCTCAATGTCGATGTTTTTCCGGACGCCGCGGACGTCGAAGAACCAGTCCGACATGAAGCAGAATTCCAGGGGGGCCACCGGGCATTTGAAGGGCAGCTCGGCGATGTTCACCACCACCCGGCCCTTATGGAAATATTTCATTTTCTCATACAGGGCCAGGGCCCCTTCCAGGGTGTAGAAATTGTGGATTTCCTTGCCCCAGCCTTCCCCCAGCATGCCCTCCACTTCCTCGGGGTTGATGCCGCAGCCGGTGGCCACCACCAGCCAGTCATAGCCGAAGGTGGCCTGTCTGGTCTTGACCTGGCGCTTGTCCGGGTCAATCCCCAGGATCTCATCCAGGACGAAGTTGACCCCGGCAGGGACGTACTTGCTCCGGGGTTTGAGGCAATCGTCCTTGGTGTAAATGCCGAAGGGGATGAAGATCCACCCCGGCTGATAGTGGTGCTGCCAGTCGCGGTCAATGACGGTGATGTCCCACTCCCGCTCCGGCAGCCTGGCCCGCATCTTGGTGGCGATAATGGTGCCACCCGTGCCGTGTCCTAAAATGACCAATTTCTTCATGACCAGGTTCCCTCAATTTTGGCGTGTCCGGCAACCGTCTGCCTTTCGTAATGCATGGCGGCGGCTTTCAAGCCGCCTGGACCAGCTTTGTGATGATCGGCCGGGGGTCCACGATGTGACGCACGAACCATTTCTCATAATCGTCGGCGCCGAGGGCCAGGGCCAGGGTCTCGGAGAAGTGGAGCACGGGAATCCTGGTCTTGCCGGTGCGGCGAATTTCCAGGTTAAGCTGGCACATGGCGCAGGCGGTGACCAGGCAGTCCGCCCCGGCGGCCGCGGCGCTGTCGATGATCTCATTCACCAGGGGGGTGACGATCTCCGGGTCGGTGGCGGACAGGAAGGAGCCGCAACAGCGGTACATCAGGGCATGAGTAATGGGTTCCGCCCCCAGAGAGGCCAGGATGTTCTCCATTTCCCCTTCAAAATAGGATTCATTTTTCAGGCGCGGCGGCCGGAACAGGGTGCAGCCGTAGTAGGGAACGAATCTCAGGCCCTTCAGGCTCCGCCGGGCGCCGGCTTGCAGCCGGTCCAGGCCGTGGCGCACCAGCACCTCCATGAAGTGGATGACTTCCCCCTCCACATTGATGGGCCGTCCCCAGCGCTCTTCCAGCTCCCGTCGGGTCAGGGGGGCCTGCTGCAGGCATTTTTGGGCCGAGCGCAGATAGTGGAGGCAGCGGGGGCACATGGCCACCAGAGGCCGGTCGGGCGGGGCCAGGGAGAGGTTCCGGGCCGCCATCCCCAGGCTCAGGTTCCGGCACATGGTCTGGGCCGAAGACGAGCCGCAACAGTTCCAGTCCGGCAGCTCCAGGAGGTTGAAGCCCATGGCCTGCGCCGCCTGCATCAGGGACTGATTGCTTTCCGCCGCCGTGGTGGCCAGGGAGCAGCCCGGGAAATAGGAAAAATCCATCTCCGGATAGCCGTTCTGCCGCTTGTTCATCGTGATTCCCTCCAATAACAGCGAAAGAGGTCGGCGATTTCCCCGCCGGCCTTGACCCGGGAGGGGAACAGTTCCAGCTTCCGTTTGGCCAGCATTTTCAGGCCCACGTCCAGGTCCTGCAGCCAGCCGCCGGTTTGCCGTTTGTAGCCCAGCATGATGCCCAGCTTGTGGGCCCGGCCGTATTTCTCCAGGGAGCGGAGCACTTCTTCGTGAAAGTCGATGATGTTGGGTTTGCCGACGGGGACGCCTTGCTCCACGGCCAGGAGGCGCAGGGTGTCCATGAGTGCGGCGAGGTCGATGGCCATGGGGCACTGGCTGGAGCAGGTGTGGCAACCCACGCAGACCCAGATGGTCTTGCACTGTAAGACTTCCTCCCGCATTCCGAACTGCACCAGCCGCAATACCTGATTAGGCCGATAATCCATGGCCGACACAAAGGGGCAGCCGTTGGCGCAGGCTTGACACTGATAACAGAGGCTGAACTCGGTGCCGCTCCGTTCCCTGACCTCCTCCAAGAAGGAAGGACGGGGTCCGGCGGCCGCAATCGCCGCCGGGGCCGAAGCCGGCTGAAGGGTGAGGGCGCTCATGGTCTGATTTTTCCTTTCACTGGGGGGAATGTTCCGGGCGGCGCGCCGCCTGCTTTTCCTGATAATTGTCAATGGCCAGGGCCAGGGCGTCGGCCCCCAGGTTGGAGCAGTGCATCTTGTTGGCAGGCAGGCCCCCCAAAGCCTCGGCCACCGCCTTTTTGGTGATCTTCCGGGCCTCGGCCAGACTCTTGCCTTTGGCCAGGTCACTGACCATACTGGAAACCGCGATGGCCGCCACGCAGCCGAAGGTCTGGAACTTGATGTCTTCGATGACATCATCTCTGACCTTGATGTAAAAGGTCATCATGTCGCCGCAGGTGGGGTTGCCCACTTCGCCGACGCCGTCCGCGTCTTCGATGACCCCGGCGTGGTGCGGATTGTTGAAATGCTCCAGCACGACCTCAGAGTACATGTCTCAACTCCTCATGGTTCATGGCCCTGGCTTTCTCTACCAGGTCGGCCAGGGTGATGGACCGGAGCCGCTCAAAGATGGCTTCGGAGACTTCTTTCCAGACGACGCGGGTGGGGCACATCTCGGCGCGCCGGCACACCCCCGCGTCGTCCACGCATTCCACCAGGCTGGTCCCCTCCTCCAGGAGAGCCACGATCTCCCCCAGGGAGATCTCTGCCGGAGGCCGGGCGAGGCTGTGGCCGCCCCTGGGCCCGCGCACGCTGTCCACATATTTGGCCTTCTTCAAGGGAATGATGATCTGCTCCAGATACTTCACGGAAACGTCCTGGCGCTTGGCGATGTCCCCCAACTGGATGGGCCCCTGATTATAATGCTGGGCCATATCCAGCATGAGGCGGGCGCCGTACCGGCTGCGGGTGGACAGCCTCATGCCGATCCTCCGGAGAAGGCCGCCGTTTTCTTGCGCCACACCGGGGAGAAGGAGCGCAGTTTCTCCACCGCCCGGGGCAACTCCGCCAGGACCTGGTCCACTTCTTCGGCCCGGTTGCCGCAACTCAAGGTAAACACCAGCGAACCTTGAGCCAGGTCCGGAGAAATCCCCAGGGCGCACAAGGTGGGGGAAACCTTAAGGGCCTTGCTGGCGCAAGCCGAACCCGTGTTGGCGTAAATCCCCTGGCGGTTCAACAGGAAGACCAGGGCCTCACCTTCGATGCCCTCGAAGCAGAAGCTTGCGTGGCCCGGCAGGCGCTCCTCCGGGTGGCCGGTGCAAAGGGTGTGGGGGATCAGTTCCCTGACCCCGGCCGCCAGGCGGTCCCGCAAGGCCTTCAGATAGGCGGCTTTCTCCGGCAATTCCCGCCGGGCCAGCTCGGCGGCCACGCCCAGGCCAACGATGCCGGGGACGTTTTCGGTGCCGCCCCTGCGGCCGTTCTCCTGGATGCCGCTGTGAATCTGGGGCACCAGGCGCAGACCCCGGCGGAAGTAAAGGGCGCCGACGCCCTTGGGCGCACCCAGGGCCGGACCGGCGAGGCTGAGAAGATCGACGCCCAGTTCCTTTACCTGGACGGGGAGCTGCCCTATGCTGGCGACTGCGTCGCTATGGAACAACACCCCGGCCTCCCGGCAGACAGCGGCCAGCTCGGCAAGGCGCTGCACTGTGCCGATTTCGTTGCTGGCATGCTGGATGGAGACGATGACCGTGGCCGGGGTCAGGGCCCGCCGCAACCGCTCCGGGTCCAACTGGCCGCGGCGGTCGACCGGCAGAAAGGTGACCTCAAAATCGTGAAACTTTTCGAGATAACGGGCCGCATTCAGTACCGAGTGGTGCTCGATGGCGGAGACGATAAGGTGGCGGCCCTTCTTGAGATGCGCCAGAGCCGCGCCTTTGATGGCCAGGTTGTTGGCTTCTGCACCGGAAGAAGTGAAGACGATGCCCTCCGGAGAGGCGCCGATCAGGCCGGCCACCTTGGCCCGATGGACTTCCATGAGGTCTTTGATGGCGGACCCCAGATCATACACCGCGGAGGGATTGCCGAAGCGCTCGGTGAAGTACGGCAGCATCGCGGTCAACACCTCCGGCCGGACCGGGGTGGCTGCCGCGTGGTCAAAATAACCGGGTGTCATGACGGACCTCAGTGCAACTTCCTGATGTAGAGCTTGAAAACCTCGTCGTCGTTTTCCTCGCAGAGGCCCACAAACTCCTGACCGTGTTTGGCGCACCAGGCCGGAATGTCCTCCAGGGCGCCGTCATAGTCGGTCAAAATCTCCAGCACCTGCCCCGTATGCAAATCCCGCAGGAACTCGGCGGGTTCCAGAAGATGCATGGGGCACACCCGATATACCAGGTCGGCCGTGGCGTCGGCCTTACAGTCTGTCAGGAACCTCAAGCCCCCTTCCTCCTTGTCTGTTAATATAAGCCATATTATATAAATATTAATCTATATTATTTTTGTCAAGTATAGACCCAAAATTTTTCCCTGCTTCGAAAAGTTTTGTTAGGGTGCGCACTGCGCACCGTAACCATGCTTAACTTTTCATAATTTATGGGTGAGCCCAAGGCCCATGAGTAACTGTCTTGAAAAGTTCTTGGTGGCGCCGGCATCTTGCCGGTGCGCCGCACAGGCTGGAAGCCTGCGCCACCAAAGACAAAGGCGGCGGGCAGAGACGCCCGCCCCACCGCCTTTTTCATGTGTTATGGGTGGGCCGGCGGCCCATGAGGGACTGCTGCTATGAAAAGTTCCTTATCCCCCTCTCCCCCAATGGGGGAGGGGGCGGGGGTGAGGGGGAGAACTTTTCATGCTTTGCGAGTGAGCCGAAGGCTCATGAATAACTGCTTCGAAAAGTTTTGTTAGGGTGCGCACTTGGCACCGTAACCATGCTTAACTTTTCATAATTTATGGGTGGGCCAAATGGCCTGCTCCCCGGAAACTAGCCCGGCAGAAATGTTAGAATCTCCTGAACCCAAGGAGATTCGGGATGAAGAAGAAGCGGTTTACGGAAGAGCAGGTCATCGGGATTTTGCGGCAAGCGGAGCGGGGTGAGCAGACCATCGGCGAGATCTGCCGGGTGCAGGGGGTGTCGGAGCAATCCTTTTACCGCTGGCGCCGGAAGTTTGGAGGCCTGCAAGTCTCTGAAGTCAGGCGGATGCGGGAGCTGGAGCGGGAAACGGCCAGGCTCAAGCGCTTGTTGGCGGAGCGCGATCTGGAGATCGACGCCCTGAAGGAACTCCTGGCAAAAAAGTGGTGCGCGCACCGCCGCGTCGGGAGGCCGTGCGCTTCCTCCACGGCTTCCAGGTTTCGCCACGACGCGGCGGTGCGCTGCTCAAGATCGGCTGGTCCAGTTACCGATATGTAGCCCATCCCAGGGACGACGGCCCTTTAAAAGAGCGGTTGCGGGAGATCGCCCGGAAACACCCACGCTATGGTTATCGCCGGGCTTGGGCGCTGCTGGTGCGGGCCGGGGAGGTGATCAACCCCAAGCGAGTGTATCGGCTTTGGAAGCAGGAGGGGCTCCTGCGGCCCCAGATACGGCGCAAACCTCGCCATAAACCGGCCGGGGTGGCGCCGCTTAACCCTACAACGACATATCTGATAATTTTCTATGCCGATGGGAGAGATAGGAGCGATAATTCCTCATTTGAATCCCCTGAACCACAAGAATCAGAGAGTTTATGTCGTATTCTCGAAGGGGGAGCACCG
>VGSQ01000017.1 GCA_016874975.1 Deltaproteobacteria bacterium | reverse complement strand
CATCCCGCCGTTGCCTCACGAGACCTTGAGCCTTTTCCAGACTTTCAACCGGTTGATGATTTTAGGGATGAACAGGGAAAAGACGAAGAGCGCCAGCGCCACAAAAATCTTCCAGGAGAGCAGCCCGCCCCAGTCGCCGCTGACCCAGACCTCTTTCAAGGCGCCCACGAAAAAGGTGAAAATGAAGGTGCCGGCCAGGATGCCCAGGGCGGTGCCCCGGAGGTAATCCCGGAAGGTCACCTTGGTCAGCCCCATGCCGAAGTTCATGGGGGTGAAAGGGAAATAGACCAGGCGCAGGTAGAGCACGGTGGCGAAGCCGTTCCGTTCGATGGCGTCGTCGTATTTCCGCAGTCGGTCCCCGATGAGGGAGGCGGCGAATTCCCGGCCCAGGTGGCGGCCGATGAGAAATCCCCCCGCCGCCCCCAGCATGGCGCCGAGCCAGACGTACACAAACCCCCAGTAGGCCCCGAAAATGGCGGCCCCCAGGGTGGTGAGCACCGTTCCGGGGATGAAGAGGCAGACCCCCGCGGCATAAATGAGGATGAAGGCCAGGGGCGCCCAGAAGCCCGCGGCGTCCAGCCAGGCGCCCATTTTGTCCGCGGTGAGCAGTTCCCGCACCGCGGGCGTGCGCACCGTGATCACCGCGGCGACAATGAAGACGATAAGGACGGCGGCCTTGACCACCGCCCCACCTCGGAACCTGCCCGGCTGCATGCGGCGCACCTCCTGCCAAGCAGAGCTTGGCGGGCAAGCCGGTTCCCAAGCAGGAGCTTGGGAACCAGAAAAAAACTGACGTGCAAGGTTGTGGCGGGGGAGGGGGCCAGGGGCTTCCACAGGCTGGAAAGCCTGTGCCACAGACCCCTGCCCCCTCCCCCAACCCCTGAACGCTCTCCCCCCCCAGCCTTGTGTAGGGTGCGCACCGCGCACCATAACTATGAGTAACTTCTCATCATTTAATGGTGTCTCCAGACCCGGGCGCGCCGGCTACCGGCCGAACAGCCTCGCCCAGAACCCGGTCTTGCGGGGTTCTGGCGGAGGCAGGCCCAGGCGCCGGCAGATCACCCCCTCCAACTGCGTCTCGTCCACGTCGGCGCCTTCCACCACGATCTCCTCCCCCACCATCACCGCGGGCGCGGTGGGCAGGTCCATCTCAAAATATTCGTCCGTCTGGTAGGCGGCGATGGGCTGGGAGAAGGTCTCGATCTCAATGTCGTACTTTTGGCCCAACCTGGGCATCATCTTCAGGAAATGCTTTCACGGCTTGCCGTTGGGCTCGTTGAGGAAGAATCTGACTTTCAGCATGGTTTTCTCCCATCTGAAGTTATTTGCCGGCCGCCGCGTCCATGCGGGCCAGGAAGGGCTCCGGCGGCAGGAAGTCCACCAGGCGCAGGTCTTTGCACTCCTGGCCGTTCTTATCCAGAAACAACACCGTGGGCACCCCCTTGACCTGGTAGCGGACCAACAACGCCTGGCTCTGCGGGTTGCCTTTGCGGGTGAGGTCCACCTTGATCATGACAAAGGCCTTGGCCGCCTTCTCCACCACCTGGGGATGATGGAAGGTGATGTCCTCCAGCTCCCGGCAGGGGGCGCACCAGTCCGCGGCGAAATCGATGATCACCGGCTTGCCCAGCTTCTGGGCCTGGGCCAGGAGGGAGTCCGAATAGGGCTGCCAGGCCACGCCGGGGCCGCGCAGGGCCCAGGAGCCGATCATCAGGGTGGCGATGATAATCCCCGCCATCCAGGCCGCGCCTTTGAGCCCGGCCAGGGCGCGGCCCACCGCCGCGGTGCGGTCCAGGACCCCCAGGTGGAGCCCCGCCAGCAAGGCCACCGCCCCCAGGAGGAACACGCCCCAGGCCTGGGGCAGCAGCGGGCGCAGGAAATACGCGGCCATGGCCAGGAGCACCCAGCCCATGAGGCGGCGCACCCAGAGGAGCCATTCGCCGGAACGGGGCAGTCTGTCCAGGCTGCCGGAAAACAGGGCCAGGACAAAGAGGGGCGTCCCCAACCCCAGGCTCAGGGTGAAAAAGACGATGAACCCCAGCCACGCGGAGCCCTGGCCGGCCACCCAGGTGAGCAGACCCAGGACAAAGGGGCCGATGCAGGGCGCGGCCACCACCCCCAGGGTGAGGCCCATGAAGAAGGCGCCGAAATAGCCCATGTAGGAGCGGGAGGCCGCCCGGGTCAGCCCTGCGGGAAGGCGCAGCTCCCAGAAACCGAAGAGGCTGGAGGCAAAGATGACCAGCACCAGGGCCACCCCCACCACCACCACGGGGTGTTGCAGCGCCGCGCCCATGAGGCCGCCGGTGAGGGCCGCCGCCACCCCCAGCAGGGAGTTGGTCACGGCCAGCCCCACCAGATAGAGCAGGCCGTGCACCGCCAGGCGGGCCTTGCTGCCCGGGCTCTGACCGCCGAAATAGGAGACGGTGATGGGAATGAGGGGATAGACGCAGGGGGTCAGGTTGAGCGCCAGCCCGCCCGCAAAGACCCCCAGGAGGGTCCACACCAGGGCCAGACCGGAGGTGGGGCCGGGGCAGGACTCGGACCCGTCCCCCTCGGGGGGGCACCAGGGGGTGGCGGCCACGGGCAGACCCTGCTCTTTCCAGGCCGGGAATCCCACCGGGTCCCGGTACACATTCTCATATCCCAGTTGAACGGCCACCCGGGCCGCCGAGTCGCTGCGGGCTCAGGCCAGACCCGCTCAGTAGAAGACCACCAGCCTGTTTTTATCGGGCCCCAGCAGCGCCGCCAGCGGCTTCTTGGCCCGCCAGCGGCCCCAGGCGGAGGGCTCCAGGGGGAAGGACACCGCGCCCTTGATATGGCCGGCCCGGTATTCCCAGTCCTGGCGCGTGTCCACCAGGAGCAGGCCGGCCGGTTCCTGTTGGTACCGTTGGCCCAGCTCCGCGGTGGTGATGAGCCGGTAGCCTCCCGCCTCCGCCTCCCGGCGCACGTCCTCCAGGGTGGCTTGTCGGGGGGGCGGCGCCGGACGGTGCGCCACCCACAGGGCGCCTCCCGCCAGCAGCAACGCCGCCAGGGCAAGCAGGATGGATCGCTTCAGGGGCATCACTCACGCCCTCCTTCCTCAATGCCGCCGGTCACCCTCCGCCCTCCTGCCGCAGGCGGGCGAGCAGAAAATCCGCTCCGGCCGGAGATATCCCCAAGGTTCGGGCCAGGTCCCCGGCGTCGTTCGCTTCGCCCCGGGCCACCAGGGAGGCCGCCTCCGCCTCCAGTTCCTCCAGCCAGTCTTCAAAGAGGACCAGCAGGCCGGGCTCCACCGCGCCCGGAAGCTCCCGTCGGCGGGCCACCTTGTCCACCAGAGAGCGGCACATCTGCGTAGGGTCGACACCTTCGCCCAGACATTCCGCCAGTCAGAGGTGCACCATGCTGGCCACCTTGTCCGTAGCCGCATCCCCGGCCAGTTGCTGCACGAAGTCAAACCACCCCGCCTCGCCCAGCAACGCCAGCAGGCGTTTCACCAACCCGGCCAGGGTCCGGAGGGCCTCTTCCGGCTCCATGGCGTTGATCAGGCGCAGAAGCTCGTTTTCCTGCATCGGCTCATTCCCGCATCTCAAAAGGTGTTTCTCCCCGCCAGCAAATCCCGGGCCAGCCCCTCCAGGTCTCTGATGAAATCCAGGATCCGCCCGTCGCTCATGCCGTAATAGACGAAAGGCCCCCGTCGCTCCACCGTCACCAGCAAGGCCCGCCGCAACTCCTTGAGATGGTGTGATACCAGCGGTTGCGACAGGTTCAGCTCCTCCACAATCCGGGACACGGATTTCCGGCCGTTCCGCAAGGCCAGAAGGATGCGCAGCCGGTTGCCGTCCCCCAGGCTTTTGCAGAGAAAAGCGAGTGATTCCAGGTTTAACTCAGCCACGTCAGGTCCGGTGTTCTTTGACTCCGTGGTCGCCGCAAAGGCAACCGGGCAGGAAGGACGGTTGATGCGCCTCACTTTCACTCAGGGGCAAGGCGTCAAGGCCAAGGGGACCCCTGCTGGAAATATTCATAAATATCTATTTATATATTAATGCGAGGTTTGTCAAGCGATGCCTGCCATGTTCAAATCCGCTTCTCCCAAACCGCAGGAGGCGGTGCATGACAATGGGGGGAAAGAGGGTGGTGGTGAGGGGGAATATTCAGCCTTCCAACCCATAGGTGCGCATTTTCAGGTTGAGCTCTTCCAGGGGGATGCCCAGGACGGCGGCCGCCTGTCCCCGGTCGTGGCCCATCTTCTCCAGGGTGCGGATGATGAGCTGGCGCTCCAGTTCGGCCAGGGTGGGCTCGCCCTCGGCCGCCGCCGGCGCCCAGGCGTAGCGTTGCAGGTGCCCGGGCAGGTCCTGCAGATGGAGGGTGCGGCCCTGGCAGACGATGACGCTCCACTCCAGGACATTGGCCAGTTCCCGGATATTGCCGGGCCAGGGGTAGTTCTGGAAGGCCAGAAGCGCCTCCGGGGCCATCGCCGTCACCTCCCGCCGGTATTTCTCGGCAAAATGCCTCAGGAAATGGTCCGCCAGGAGGGGCAGGTCCTCCTGACGCTCCCGCAGGGGGGGCAGGTGCACCGGAAAGACGTTGAGGCGGAAGTAGAGGTCGTCCCGGAAGCTACCCGCGTGCACCATGGCCTGCAGGTCCCGGTTGGTGGCGGCGATGATGCGCACGTCCACCTTGACGGTGCGGTTGGAGCCCAGGGGTTCGAATTCCCGGGATTGGAGCACCCGCAAAATCTTGGCCTGGGTGACCGGTTTCAGCTCCCCGATTTCATCCAGAAAGAGGGAGCCCTGGTGAGCCAGCAGGAAACGCCCCTGCTTGCGGGCGGTGGCCCCGGTGAAGGCCCCCTTTTCATGACCGAACAGTTCGCTCTCCAGGAGCGTCTCCGGCAGGGCGGCGCAGTTCACCAGCACGAAGGGCCCCTGTCCCCGGGGGCTGTTCAGGTGAATGGCCTGGGCCGCCAGTTCCTTGCCGGTGCCCGTTTCGCCCAGCAAGAGCACGGTGGCCTCAGCCGGGGCCACCAACTCCAGGAGCCTCTGCACCTCCTGCATGCGGGGCGAGACTCCCATGACCCCGGGAAAAACGAAATTCACCATGCCTCACCCTTTCGTCGCAGCCCGTGCACCACTCCGTGGCACCGGCAGGCGGTGGCCAGCAGCACCGGCAGGCGGGCAGCCTGGATTCGGGAGGCCGTCGCCAGGAGTTCGGCCGGCCGGTATCCCCCCACTCCGGGGGCCAACTGCTGGGTGGGCAGCACGACCAGGTCCCACCCCGGGAGTTGCAGTTCCGCCAGGACCTCAAACAGGGCCGGTGTTCGGGGCTCCCCGGTGACCGGACATCCCTCCGGCGGTTCCGGGCAGTCGTCGGGACAGAGGTGCGCCGCCCGGCTGAGAAAAAGCTCCCCCTCGCGCCCCCGCTGCGCCACGTCTGCCAAGGCGGCCAGGGCAGGCGGAACCGGGGTCGTCTGCCACGCCGTCTCCCGCAGCGGTCCCAGGCGAAGCCAGCAACAGGCCACGTGTTCCGGCACCATGGGCACAATCCAATCCCAGCGGGCCGGGCCGGGCAGGTGGGCCGCCAGGTAACGGCAGGCCTCCCCCTCCACCGGCTCCACCCGGAGGAGGCCCGCCGCCGCCGCCAAGGCCGCAGGGCGGCGGTCCACCAGGGTGAAAACCCCCTCCGGGTCCATCCGGCTCAGGCGCTCCAGGGCCAGGCGGCCGAATTTGCCGGCTCCCAGAACCAGATAAGCTGCCACGGCGCTTATTCCTGTCGCGGGAAAACGCCGATCACCGTGGGCAACAGGAATTGCTTCCGGTCCAGGAGACTGCCCAGGCGGCTTTCCCAGTCCGAAGGGGAAAAGAAGGAGAAGTCCTTGGTCTTGATGAAGAGCTGGGACTCCCTGCCGCCGTCCAGATTGAGGGCGCTGTCGATTTCAAAAGCGCTGGCCTTGAGAAATTGCGCCAGGTTATAGAGCGTGAAATAGGCGTCGGCGGTGTTGAAAACCAGGATATTGCCTTGGCGGTCCGTGGCCACCACGGTGCGGTGGGAGACCTTTTCGGACGGGCTCACGCGGATGCGCCCTTTATAATCCAACAGCAGGGGAAAGGATTGGACCCCCTGGGTCCAGGGCAATTTCTGGGGGGTGAGGGGGCTGTTCACCAGATCCAGAATGGTGGCCCGGGGCAGGTCCGGCGACATGCCTTTGGGTTCGGCCACGAACATCCCCCGCATCCGGGGATTCCTGAGGGGCCCCAGCGTCTTTCCGTCCATGAGAATGAGTCCCACCGGTTTGCCCCCCGGCGCATAATAGCCCGCGTTGAAGACTACCGGCGCCTGGCTTTCTTGCTGCCAATCGATGAGGCTTTGGGGCTTCCCGTGAAAAACCCGGAAGGCGTTGGCGGCGGGGTCGATCTTCACCACCGCCAGCCTTTCCACCTCACGCTCGTCCAGGAGCACCTTCACTTCGGCAAAACTTAAACCCCGGCCCAACTCCCTCCATGCGGGCGGCGTGTGGCGCCAGCCTTCTCCGGCTGCAGGGAGGGCGCCCAGGCAGATCCACCAGCACATCATCACGGCCAAAATTCGTAAGATCACGGCCGCTCCTTGCAGGTTGCGAAAATTTGAGATATTTTACCATGGTAGCCTGAACTCGTCTACCTGCATCTGCCTATGAACGTGAAGCTTGCAGACTCCCATGCCCATCTGGATGAGCCCCAGATGGCCTCCATGAAAGATGAGGTGCTTAATCGCGCCCGGCAGGCCGGGGTGCACCTGGTCATCAACGTGGGCATCGGCCTGGCCAATTCCCGGCAGGTGGTGGACAGCGCCCAGCGCTTTCCCCAGGTCTTCGCCACCGTGGGGGTTCATCCCCACGGCGCCCAAGCCCTGCGGCCGGAGACCATCGACGCCCTGACCCCCCTGGTCCGCCACCCCAAGGTGGTGGCGGTGGGCGAAATCGGCCTGGATTTCTACCGCCGCCGCTCGCCGGAAGCAGTCCAGGAATTCTGGTTCCGGGAGCTCCTGGAATGGGCCTGCGGCCTCAATCGGGTCGTGGTGGTGCATACCCGTGAGGCCACCGCGGCCACGCTCAAAATTCTCCGGGAATTCCGCGGCCGGCTGCCGGGCGGCGTCATGCATTGCTTCGCCGGAAGCTATGAGGAAGCCCGGGACTTCCTGGACCTGGGCCTGTATCTCTCTTTCTCCGGCGTGCTCACCTACCCGCCGGCCGAACCCTTGCGCCGGGTGGCCGCCCGGCTTCCCCTGGACCGGCTGCTGGTGGAAACGGACTGCCCGTATCTGGCCCCCCAGCCCTGGCGGGGCAAACGCAATGAACCGGCCTATCTCCCCGCCACTGCGGCAACCCTGGCCCGGCTCCACGACCTGCCCCTCTCGCGGTTGGCCGAGCGAACCTGGAACAACACGGTCACGCTTTTCGGACTGAACGGCAGACTGCCGCCGGAGTCGGAGAAATAAAGGCGGCCCGGGGAAAAACCAGAGGGGGCGATACGGCGCCGCCAACCTCCCGCCGGTGACGCTCCCAACCGAACAGTCAGGCACTACCATGATCGCCGAAAATCTGCGTGCCGTGCAGGAGCGCATCGCCGCCGCCGCCCGGCGCACCGGCCGGGACCCCGCCCGGGTGCGGCTGCTGGCGGTGACCAAAGGCGTGGACCAGGACCGGCTGCGGCAGGCGGTGGCCGCCGGACAGCTTCTCCTGGGGGAAAATTATTTGCAGGAGGCCCGGGAGAAAATCCGCGCCCTGGGGCCCCAGGTCTGCTGGCATTTTATCGGCCACCTGCAGACCAACAAGGCCCGCGCCGCGGTGGATCTCTTCCATATGATCCACAGCGTGGACCGCCTCCGGCTGGCCCAGGCCCTCAACGATGCCGCCGGCCGGCTGGGAAAGGTGCAGGAGGTTCTCCTCCAGGTGAACCTGGCCGGGGAGGAAAGCAAATCCGGGGCCGCCCCAAAGGACGTCCCCGACCTGTTGGCCGCCTTGGTGGGCATGCCCCACCTGAAGGTGTCCGGCCTGATGGCCATCCCCCCCTGGCTCCCGGAGGCCGAGGAGGTCCGCCCTTACTTCCGGGCCTTGCGGGAGCTGCGGGACCGTCTGGCGGAACAGGGCCTGACCGCCGACCCTCTGCCCGAGCTTTCCATGGGCATGAGCGGGGACTTCGAAGTGGCCGTGGAGGAAGGGGCCACCCTGGTGCGCCTGGGCGCCCTCATCTTCGGCCCCCGGCCGCCGAAGCCCTGAGGGGTGGCTGGGGCCTCCGGTCCCGGGCTCCCTTCCCACGGCAAACTTTATTATATGAGGCTCTTGGTGCGCCAGGCTAATGCTACTGCGTTCAGTAGTCCAAAAGTCCTTTCATTTTCCCCCTTTGCTAAAGGGAGGTCAGGGCGGATTTGTCAGTATTTGTTAAGGGTTAATCAATAATTCCACGTAGTAGGACTAAGTTCTGGCGGTTTTAGATAGTTCTCATCCAGAAAGTCGTGCTTTCATGTGGGTGTGTTAGCGTCGGCAGGCCATTTCTGGCCTGCGCTCTGGTTAATCGAAGTCTATGAAAGCGAATTTGCCGGTTAGCCGGGGCTTTAGGCCTGATTTTCCCTTATTCCGGGCAGACTTCTCCCCTGGTCAGGACGCCCGGGGTGGGGCCACCTCAGTGAGCCGGCAGCAACATCCCCAGAACCAGGACATTGTAGGACACCACCGCGCTCCAGACATATTGCCGGAAGCCGGGCCAGCCCTGCCAGGTGCAGCGATCCAGACCAAAGGCCCGTTTCAGCCGGGAAATATTGGCCTCGATGCCGGCCCGAAAGTTCCGCAGCTTTTGGTAAACCCACAGGCTCCGGACCATGTCCAGCACCCCCAGGCCCCGCTTCTTGGCGAACATCACGTCCTTGACGCCACGGGTCTTGGCCAGCCGCAGATTATCCCGGGAGGCAAAGCCGCCGTCCGCCGCGGTCTTCAGGGGCGGGCGGCCGTAGATCGCCTCCTGCCGGGTGAGCAAAGAAGGAGACCACCTCGTCGCCCGCAGGCGCCTTCTCGCCGCGGAACACCCGGCGCTCGGTCTGTTCCAGCACCCTTCTGAGCAGCCCCTCATGGGCCGCCGGCCCACCCATAGCACATGAAAAGGCCGGTGGGGCGGGCGTCTCTGCCCGCCGCCTTTGGGCACAGGCTTTCAGCCTGTGCGCCGCACCGGCAAGATGCCGGCGCCACCAAGACTTTTCAAGACAGTTGCTCATGGGCCTGAGGCCCACTCACAAAGCATGAAAAGTTTTCCCCCTCACCCCAGCCCTCTCCCCCGCGGGGAGAGGGGGATAAGGAACTTTTCATAGCAGTCCCTCATGGGCCGCCGGCCCACCCATAACACATGAAAAGATGTTTAGGATATTATGTAAACTAATGCTACTGCGTTCAGTAGTCCAAAAGTCCTTTCATTTTCCCCCCTTTGCTAAAGGGGGGTCAGGGGGGATTTGTCAGCATTTGTTAAGGGTTAATCAATAATTCCACGTAGTAGGATTAAGGACCGAGTGGTCCGGATGGCCTTGCTGTTGGTGATTGAGCCGATCTTCGTCGTTAACCTGCATAAGGCGGGTGCAAGCCTGGATTTTCTGGGCTTTACCTTTCGGTTTGACCGCCATCGGCGGGGCGGCGGCAGGTATCTCAACATCGTGCCCTCGACCCAGGCCATGAACCGAGTGCGGCGCCGACTGCGGGAGATGACCCAGAGGCGGGTGCAACAGCCCCTTGCCGAAGTAATCGGCAAGTTGAATCGGTATCTGCGGGGCTGGAGGAACTACTTCAGCTTTGGATATCCCCGCCTGGCCTGCAAAAAGGTGAACTGGTACGTGCAGACCCGGCTGCGTTGCTTTATGAGGACGCGGAGCCGACGACGTGGTCGGCAACTGGAGGGGCCTTCGCGGTATCAGGCCCTGAGGTCCCAGGGGCTGATCTACCTGTAATGGCACAGCCGTCAACTCCCTGCGAATGCCTGGGGCTGAGAGATCATCGGTAAGCCGGATGCGGGAAACCCGCACGTCCGGTTTGACGAGGGGGCGCGGATGAGGGCCTGGCCTGACCTGGACCGCAGTAGTGGCGTGCCACGAGGCGCTCGTGGTCACGCTCTCTCTCATCAGTGCTCTACTCTACCAAAATTATTGCATAGCCCGGTTTCGTCATTCTGAGCGCACCGAAATTTCTCGTATTTTCAAACTTATGAAAACTTTCACTTGCGCTCAGGGTGACAGGATAAGCGGGTTTTGCAAAAGGCGCGATTTTCACCTAGATATTCACCAAGGGATTTTGAAAGGGAGAAAGAGGAGGGCAACTTACTATAGTCACTGGAGGCGGCAACCGGATTCGAACCGGTGAATAACGGTTTTGCAGTGCTACCAAAGCCGTCAGCGGGAGTTATGCCAAGTAAGTTTATCTTAGCTCTTGTAAGCACTTACGTCATGTGCTATTGTGTTTAAGAATGCTCAAGATAGCCCTAAAAATGGGATGTCTAGACACCTATATGGACACCAAGGGCTTGTCTGTAAGTCATTGAAATTACTCAATCGCGTATTTCGGACTTTTGTGCGTAGGGCCGCAAGCTGACAACCCCTTTCCCCCCTCACCTGGGATTAGCTACCCCAGGGACAGGGCGGCATCCTCCCCGCCTTGGGGGGTTCCTACCTTGAGAGGCCACAAGAGGAGGTGGCTTATGACGGACCGGCCCCCCCACACCATCACCGCTATCAGGAACCGCGAGAAGTGGTTAGCCATGTGGCGCACCCGTGCTTTCCGAGATTTTTGTGAGGCGAACCGGGAAGAGGTGCAGGCTGAGCTTGAAGCCCGGCTGCAAGAGTATGCGGAGAAACCCGAAAGGGAGATATACGAGCAAGCCTGGCTTGATATGCCGCCTGAACATGCCTTGGAGCAAGCCTTTCGAACCGCCTTTGTGGGCTCATACGAGGGTGAACAAGTTATGGGAGCCCTGGGGTTGGGTGAGCTTCAGAAAGGCCCGGTGAGCTATGGAAGCGAATTGTTTGCCGGGAAGTATCTGGACCTGACGGTTGACCTGACTTTCCCCATAAAACGCCTCATGGCTGAGTTTGAAGAGGCTATAAAAACCATGAGATTGAAGGTGGAGCGTCCCGAAACTCCGCCCAGGGGTGGGGGGATTCTGAATAAAGACGAGATGGACCGCATGTTTGAAGCCTATGACCTGATTGAGAATGAAGGCCTTAACTTCACAAAGGCAACCTGGCGACTATTCCCTGAAACCGAGGGCAAACAACCCACCTATGACTTCGATACCCAAGCCTGCCTAAAGCAAGTCAAACGCTGGCATGAAAGGGTTAAGGCCCTCATCGGCGACTTGTGAAGTAAAATTTCAAGATTCCCGTCCGAAATAAAATAAGACGTTTTGGGGGCACCCCCTTTTCGTCAATATCACCCACCTAAATCAAGGCGTAACCTCATAAGAAAAACGGAGGTGAGCCCTTGGAAACACTTCTCAACATCAAGCAGGCCGCAGCATTCCTCAACCTTTCGCCTTTAACTCTCCGCACCTGGACCGGGGCCAAGAGAATCCCCTTTGTCAAGCTGGGGAGGGCGGTGCGCTTCCGACTTTCCGACCTTGAGGCTTTTATCGCCCGAAGCGCAATCCCGCCCCGAAACGGCGACCGCCGCCGTGGGGGCTCCCGGTGAGCGGCAACCCCCGCATGGACGCGGCCCTGAGCTACGCGGCCCGTGGGTGGGCTGTCTTCCCCGTGTGGTGGCCCGTGGGCGGGCGCTGCGCCTGCGGCAAGGCGGATTGCCAGCATCCCGCCAAGCATCCCCTGGGGAGCCTGGCCCCGCATGGCGTCAACAGCGCCACAAACGACCCGAAAGTCATCCGGGACTGGTGGCGACGGGCTCCCCTGGCAAACATCGGGGTTGCGACCGGCCCCGTCTCCGGCCTGGTGGTGCTAGACCTGGACCCGCGGAACGGCGGCCACCCGGACCGGCTGCCCGGATCCCTGCCCACAACCCCCACGGTGCGGACCGGCGGGGGGGGGTGGCACTACTACCTGGCCCACCCAGGGGACGGGCTGAGATTCCCGGCCAAGGTTCCCGGCTGCCCTGGTGCGGACCTGAAGGCCGCCGGCGGCTACGTCTTGGCCCCGCCCTCCCTGCACGTCTCCGGGCGGCGGTACGTCTGGCAGACTCCCCTGACTCAACCCCTGGCCCCATGTCCTGATTGGCTCTTTGAGGCGGCCCGACGGCCCGAACCGAGGCCCACGGCCCCTCCCCCGGCGGTGCACGGCGGGAGCCTGGGGACACCGTACGGGCGGGCGGCCCTGCGGAACGAACTGGCCCGCCTGGCCCAGGCCCCGGAAGGCGACCGGAACAACGTCTTGAACCGTGCGGCCTTCGCCCTGGGCAAACTGGCGGCGGCGGGACACCTGCCCGAAGGCACCGTGCTCGGACTCCTGACGATCGTGGCGGCCAACACCGGGCTAGGGGAGCGGGAGGTGGAGCGCACCATTGCTTCCGGCCTGCGCGCCGGAAAGGAGGTGGCCCATGTCGGATAAGCTGAACGCGGTGCAGGCGGCGACGGCTGGGATCACCAAGGACACCCCGCCGGACCAGGCCAAGGCTTTGCTGCGCCATGCCCTCCCCCTGCTGGTGGACCTGAGCCCGACGGAAATTGAAGACGCGTTCGAGGGCCTTCAGGCCCAAACTTCTTTGGGGAAGGGATGGTTCAAGGCTCTGCGGGATGAGGTGAGGGAGGCCCGCAAGAAGGCGGCGCGCACCGGGGGAAGGAGCGGCAACGGCGAGCCCACCCTCAGCGCCATGCTCCCCGGCCTGGTGGACCTGGTGGAGCATGAAGGCGAGCCGGCCTTCCTTATGAAACAACCGGATGGTGAACTCCTGGTGTGCACGTCCTGGGAAACGGACGTGGAGACATACGCACCCCCTCCGCCCGATAAAATCCCGTGGCTCCTGCCCAGGGCAGGGGAGGTGCTGCGCCATTACGAACGGGCTGAGGCCCCAAGCGCCCTCTATGCTGCCCTGGTGGCCTACCATGCAGGGATTTCCGAACTCCCCCAGGAAGCCCATTATGACCTTCTGGCCGCCTGGGATTTCCACACCTATCTGCTTGAGCCATGCCAGTATTCCCCGGAAATTTGCCTCTTTGCCGTGCCGGAACGGGGAAAAACTCGAACCGGAAAGGGCATGGTGACCGTGGCCCGGCGCGGCGTCCATGTGGAATCCCTGCGGGATGCATACCTGGTGCGGCTGGCCCACCACTATCAGGCTACCATCTTTTTCGATACCATGAACTTTTGGGAAAAAGCTGTGCGGGCGGGATGTGAAGATATCGTCCTTTGCCGATATGAGAGGGGGATCGCCGTGCCGCGAGTGCTCTACCCCGAAAAGGGAGCGCACAAGGACACGGTTTTCTATCACGTCTTCGGCCCCACCATCATTGCTACCAACATTCAAGTGCACAACATCCTTGACACCCGCGCCTTGCAGGTGAATATGCCCCAGACCTCCCGGCGGTTTGAAGACGACGTAACCCCGGAAGCGGCCCGACCCCTCAAGGAGCGCCTGACTGCTTGGCGGGCGCACCACTTGGGGACGGCCTTGCCGGAGATGCTGAAGCCTGCGGCGGGACGCCTGGGGGACATTCTTAAGCCAATACTTCAAATCATCCGACTGGTGAAGCCCGACCGGGAAGCAGCCTTCTGGACCTTGGTGCGGGAATTTGAAAGGCAACGCGGGATTGACAAGCTGGATTCCCTGGAAGCCCAAATCCTCCTAACCCTGAACTCCCTGCGCGGTGAGGTGGAGCGGGGCATCCTGCCCGTTAAGCGAATCACCGAAGCCTTCAATGAGAACAGGACCGAAAAGGCCCACCTAAGCTATCAGCGCATGGGGCGGAAACTGTGGGGCCTGGGGCTTGATAGAGGGCAGACAGGCGATAGCGCTTCTGCGCTCATCTGGAACGAAGAAAAAATTATGAAAATTTTTAGCTCGTACGGTTTGGAAAAAACGTCCGAAACGTCCGAAACGTCCGAAACGTCCGAAGAAACCACGGCCCCGGCCCCGGACGTTACGGACATTACGGACATTACGGACGTTTTTTCCGCGGGCGGGGGCAAAAAAAATCACTCACTTTTTGACACGAGGACCGGCGACCTATGAAGGCCATACAGGTTTTGCAGGAACTCCGGCGCATCGGCTACCGCTTCGAAGTCTCCGGCGACCGGGTGAGGTACCACTACACCGGCCCCGGCGACCCGGACCCGGCCCAAGTGGCTCCCCTGCTGGCCCTGCTGCGCGAGCATCGGGATGAGGTGAGACATTATCTCTGCCAGACGGGGGGAGAGGCGGCCCCGGCCCCTCCCCCGGAGCGGCTGTTGACCTGCCATGACTGCGGCCACTTCCGCCCGGCTGTCTCACCTAACCCCACCCAAGCCTGGGGGCGGTGCCTGGACAGGAAGAAGGGCCGCTACGGCTGCGCCCTGCCCTGTGACCGCTTCAGGATGCAGGAGACGCCCACCACGGCCCGTTTGGCTCATGGGTAGGGGGTAGGGAGGCCATATGCGAGAGGATTTGATAGTGGGGGAAACCACTTGATTTTCTAAAATAACTTGTTGTATTGTGAGATAATTGTACGTCAGGCTGGCGCTGGTAGGTTTATCCTGTTTTAAAGGGGGCATAATGAAAAAATGTCCTTATTGTGCTGAGGAGATTCAGGATGAGGCGATTAAATGTAAGCATTGTAGTGAATGGTTGGAGAAAAATGCTCAAGTTCCTTATAAATTAGTCGAAGAGGGTGAGGCAATACTTTCTAAACCTTTATCTGATAAAATTACTGGGGTGATTTATAGGACATTAGATATTGACCAGCATTATATTAAAGGAAAAATAAAAGGTTGGCCTCTTTTAGCCTCTATGATTTTATGTCATCATTATTTTGATTCTTTGTTGGTGCATGACAATAATATTTGGTATAATGAAACTGTAGGGTTAGTTAGGTTATTATTCACTTTTTTCTTATCATTACTATTTATGCCAACAGCCAGAAAGATAAATAGAGATGATGGGGTATTGGTTCAGATAACCATTGCATTATATCTTTTTATGGTTTTAAGACTTATAAATTGGTTACTATACACCGCAGCAACAATCCTTTAAGTATGTGCGTAATCTCAAATAGAAGAAGCTCTCCATAAACTCAAGCAGGCTGTGGGCGCATAGTCAGACTTGGGGGGCATGGGGGACAGACCTCCCATCCTGGCAGGGAGGCATGAGGGATATTAAGCCATGAGGCAGAGGAGAGCTGGTGTTAGAGCCTCACCCCAAGGGCCTGTTAAACCCCACCAGTAGAAGGCTTAATTTCCTCAATTCATTGACCGGAACCGGCCACATAACATTGAGGGCAGATACCCTTTTCCGGCCTACTTGGTGCAGGATGGTTACTGGTTTCATTGGGAAACCGGCGAACTGGTGGGGAAGGTGCGTTGAAAATGCAGAGGTGATGCAATGCCCTTCAAACCTGGACAATCCGGCAACCCGGCGGGAAAAAAACCGGGGACCCGCCACAAGGCAACCCTGGCGGCCCAGGCGATCCTTGACGGGGAGGGGGAGGCCCTAACCCGGAAGGCGGTGGAGCTGGCCCTGGACGGCCACCCTATCGCCTTGAGGCTGTGTCTTGAGCGGCTGATCCCACCCCGGAAGGACAGGCCCGTAACCCTGGCCCTGCCCAAGGTGGAAGGGGCGGGGGACTTGCCCGCGGCCCTGGGAGCTGTCCTTGAGGCTGTGGCCTGTGGGGAGCTGACACCGGCTGAGGGGCGGGACCTGGCCGGCCTGGTGGAGGCGCTGCGGAAGGGGCTTGAGCTGGCCGACATTGAGGCCCGGTTGACGGCCCTGGAAGAGGCCCAGGGGAAGCCATGAAGAGCTTTGAGCGCAGGCTGAGGAAATTGGAGTCGGCCCGGGTGTGCGGTGTGGCGATTGTATTTCTGAAGCCGGGAGAAAGTAAAGATGAGGCCATAGCCCGGCACATGGCGGAGCGCCCCCAGGACGCCCAGGGGAAGCTGATATATATCGTCATCTGGGGCGATCCCCCAGAGGACACCGGGATTAAGGTTAACTGGGGGGAGGCCCTATGGGGTGAGACAGGGGAAGGGGGGCGGCGGTGAAGAGCATAGAGCACAGGCTGAGGCGCCTTGAGGCCCTGGCCGGACGGGTTTTTTGATAGACGCACATTTTTTTTCTTGACAAAGTTAACCATTGGCTTATTATTAGAACATGACCGGGACGGACTTGAGAAATTGGCGTTTGAAGTGGGGTGTCCGGCAAAGGGAACTGGCCCGGATGTTGGGAACCCATGCGGTGACGGTTAACCGATGGGAACGGGGCACGAGAGGCATACCCTTTCTATTGCCCCTGGCCCTGGAAGCCCTGGAAAACCGGCTGAAGGCGGGAGGTAATTAACATGGGACTGCTGATTGAATGCCCGGAGTGCAGGAAGCGGAACAGCGTCAAGGCCAAGATGTGCACGGGGAAGATGGCGGACGGATCACCCTGCGGCTTTTCCCTGGCGAAGTTTTCAGGGCGGGTATGGTGGATTGAGTATTACCAGGATGGCCAGCGTCTCCGGGAGCGCATCGGCCCCAATAAGGCCGCGGCGGAGCAACGGCTGCGGGAGGTGCTGAGCGCCCGGACGGAGGGACGGCATATCAAGAAGAGCCCTGACGCCCGCACCCTCTTCAAGGACCTGGCCGCCTGGTATCTGGCCCTGCCCGAAGTGAAGGCCAAGCGGAGCTATGGACGGGACAAGGAACTGATAGCTAACCTGCTGTCCCATTTTGGGGATAAGCTTTTGAAGGACATAACCCCGGCCCTGGTGGAAGCCTACCGGCAGAAGCGGCTTGCCGAACCGTCCGGGCGCACCCCCTCAACCTTGACGGCCCCGGCCACGGTTAACCGGGAAGTGGCTTGTCTCAAGACCATCTTCAGCAAAGCCGTGAGGAACGGCAAGGCGGAGCGCAACCCGGCCCAGGGAGTGAAGCTGCTAAAGGAGAACAATGAGCGGGACCGGGTGTTGAGCCCTGAAGAGTATGCCCGGCTGCTGGCCGCCTGCCCGGAGCATTTGAGACCCATAATCAAGCTGGCCTACCATACCGCCATGAGGCAAGGGGAAATACTGAACCTGACGTGGGGGCAAGTGGACCTGAAGGAAGGCTTCATCCGCCTGAACCCGGAGCATACCAAGACGAACGAAGGGCGGTTAGTGCCCTTGAACGGGGAGATGGTGGAGATGTTCAAGGCCATGCCCAGGGGGCTGCCGGCGTTGCGGGTATTCCCTTACAAGGGGAAAGCCTTTGGGAGCACGTTTCAGAGGGCATTTGAGACGGCCAGGAAGCGGGCGGGAATTGAGAACTTCACCTTTCATGACCTGCGGCATACTGCTATCAACAACTGGCGGCTCCAAGGCCATGACTTCTTTAGAATCATGGCGGCGTCCGGCCACAAGACCATGAACATTTTCAGGCGCTACAACACGGTGAGCAAGGATGAACTGAAGGCCCTGGTGGGGGAGAAAATCTGACGCATGGACACCTATATGGACACCAAAAGGAAGGGAGGCCCGGAAATGGAGGCGGCAACCGGATTCGAACCGGTGAATAACGGTTTTGCAGACCGCTGCCTTACCTCTTGGCTATGCCGCCTCTGGAGCGGGAAACGGGATTCGAACCCGCGACTTCAACCTTGGCAAGGTTGCACTCTACCACTGAGTTATTCCCGCTCGCCTTTAATTTTTGGTTAATTCTGCCGCCTTGTCAAGGGGATTTTTGCCTTCCGTCGCAAAGGGCGGTCCGAGGGTCAAAAAGGACCGAAGAGAGAGACCGATTGGAAACGCTCCACATCCACCAGTCCCAGGTCTGTGAGTTTGAGCGCCGGGATCACCTCCAGGGGGAGGAATGAAAGGGCCATGAAAGGCTCCGTCAGGGCGCCCCCCAGACTCTGGTAGGCGGCATTGAGGTTGTGGCAGGCGTCGGCCACCTCAGCCAGGGGGGCAGGGCTGAGCAGGCCGGCGATGGGGAGAGGCAGATCCGCCAGGACCTCGCCTTCGGCCACCACCGCCAGTCCGCCACCCAGGTTTGCCAGGTGGGAGGCAGCCGTCAGCATGTCGGCCTCGGAGGCTCCCACCACCACCAGATTGTGACAGTCGTGGGCCACTGTGGAGGCAATGGCGCCTTTTTGCAGGCCGAAACCCCGGACCAGCCCCAGGCCCAGATTGCCCGTGCCCCGGTGCCGCTCCAGCACCATGGCTTTGAGCAGATCCCGCTCCGGAGCGGCGGCCAGCCGGCCGTGGCGCACAGGGGTGGGCAGGAGCAGCTTTTCCGTCAGCAGCTGTCCGGGCACCAGGCCGATGACTTTCACCACTTCGCTCTCGGCCGGTGGAGAAAGGTCCTCAGGGGTCAGATCCCTAATCTCCCAGGATGTAACCGGGAGAGGGGGCGAGGGCGCGTGCAGGTCATCCAGCAGCCGCCCCTCCTGAACCATGAGCCTGCCGCGCTTCCACACCCTGTCCACCACCATTTCCCGCAGATCGTGCACCGCCACCAGATCGGCGAGCATCCCCGGGGCCAGCGCACCCCGGTCCCGCAAACGGAAATATTCGGCCGGATTCAGGGTGACCAGGCCGACGGCCTCCAAAGGATCGAGACCCAGACCCACGGCCTGCCGCAGGAGATGGTCCAGGTGGCCCCGCTGCAGCAGGTCCTGGGGCTGACAGTCATCGGAGACCAGCAGGGTGCGGCGCAGGCCGGCCGGGGGAACGGCGGGCAGGAGTTCGGCCAGGTTTTTGGCCAGGCTGCCCTCCCGGACCATGAGGTAGAAGCCCAGGCGCAATTTTTCCAACGCCTCCAAGGCTTGGGTACATTCGTGGTCGGAACCGATGCCCGTGAGGCGGTAGGCGTTCAGACCTTTCCCGGACAACAGCGGGGCATGGCCGTCCACCACCCGCCGGCGGAACATGCCGATTTTTTCCAGGAGGTCGGCCTGCCCGGCCACCACCCCGGGGAAATTCATGACCTCGGCCAGACCCAGGACCCGGGGATGGTCGCGGTAGGGCGCCAGGTCGGCGGCGGTCAGGGTGGCCCCGGCGGTGCCCAGGGGAGAGGCCGGCACGCACGATGGCAGGAGGAAAAAGAAGTCCACGGGCAGACCTGTCGTGGCCGCGAACATGTATTCCAGCCCCTGGACGCCCCAGACGCTGCAGATTTCGTGCGGATCGGCCACCACGGTGGTGGCGCCCCGCACCAGGAGCGCCCGGGCCAGCTCCCCGGGGGTCAACAGGCTGCTTTCCAGGTGGAGGTGGCCGTCGATGAAGCCGGGCAGCAGGTAGGCGCCGTTCAGGTCCAGCCGGGGACCGGGGTAATCGCCCAGGCCGGCAATGACGCCGTCTACAATAGCCACATCCTGGGCCAGCCACTCTTTTGTGTAAAGGTTGGCCACGCGGCCGCCGCTGAGGACCAGGTCGGCGGGCCGATCACCCCGGGCAACCTCCAGATATGCTGCAATTTTTTTCCAGTCCACGCCCCTCTCCCGCCTCTTCGCAGTCTAGAAGCCTTTGCAAGTTGCGGCAGGCCCAGTTTCGCGCCGTCCGCAATTTTCGGCAATCTTTGACGGGCTCCTAACGGGGCGCCACAGACAGGACCGGAGGGGAATGGCCAACAACGGGCGGATGTCCCCTGACTTCCGGGGATCCGCGGGGGGACCAACCACCGGCTTGGTCACCTGGCCGCCACCCTGGAGAGCTCCAGGGCCACTTTTACCTCCGCCATGTTCATATCAAGTCGACGAGCAATCTCCTCCATCGGCAGGCCACGCCGGTACAACTGCTCCACCCGATAACGCAGGGAGGGCTCCTCCGGCTCCTGGCTTGGCACTGCATCGACTTCCGCCACCTTGGACTCCAATTGTTGGAGGTGCTGCTGCAAGTTGGCTGAACGTTGTGCCAGTTGGGCCAGCACGTTATCCATGGAGGCCGTTTCCGACTCCGTGGACCTGCTTCCGGCCGCAGGAGAGATAGAGGCCCGGCTCCCCTGTCCGCTGGCCGTCGAGCAGGCAGCCAGCATCCGGCGCAGCCTCTTCATTTTGGTAAGAAACACCAAAATGAGCGCCATCATCAGGACTTCCAGGACGATTTGGGCCAGGATCCAATATTCCAAATGTTTTAGGGGCATGGCTTCCTCCGGCTCAGACGACGATGTCCACGTGGTGCTTTTCCTCAGTCTGCTCTTCGTCCGCTGCGGCGGTGTCCGGTGGGGCAGGAGGCTTCGGTCGTGGCAGGTACTTGAAGCCTCCGGAGCCATTCCGTTTGGTTTCAATCTTCTCGCTGACCAGGGTTTTCTCCGGCAGGGCGCCCGGGGCAATGTTCTTAAGTCCGTCGATAATATCCATGGGTTTCTCCTCTCAATGCAGGACCATGAGGCTGCGTCTGACGGTCACGGCCGGAAGCTTTCCGGGGCCGGTTTTGGCGCGCAGCAATTCCAGGACCTGTGCTTCCGTTTCTCCATCGTTCATCTCCTGCTGAAAGATTTGATAGAGACCAGCCCGCACATCCTCTGCCCGCACATCCAAGTTTTTTCTGTTGCCGGGATTTTCCCAGTCCAGGGTCACAATGACCCGTTCCACCTGCACCCGTTGCTGATATTTTCGAATGAGGTAAAAAGGTTCGAGGTAAATCCGCTGCCCTTGAGGATGAGGCCGGGCTTTGCCTGTTCCGGTCATTTCGGCCGGGAAGACCCCGCCGGCCTCCTGGGAAGTTTCTCCCCGGGCAGAAGCCCGGCGCCCTTCCGCCCAAACGGGCCCGAAGATCCCAGCCACCGCCAGGCAGAGGACCAGCCTCGCAAGGGTTGAGCGGTTCCGGCGATCAGCGGGCTTCAAGCCTAACATGCTCCCTGAGCCTACCCCGGAGACGCAGCATGGCCTGGGTATGGAGCTGAGAGATGCGGGATTCCGTGTATCCCATGATCTGGCCGACTTCCTTCATGGTGAGTTCCTCATAATAATAAAGCGATATCAAGAGCTTTTCTTTATCGGGCAGCGTTTCGATGGCTCTGACCAGGAGGTCCTGGAGTTCGGAGAAGTGCAGGGCCAGAAAGGGGTCCCGTTGATTCTCGTCCAGGAGGATTTCCGGCAAATCGGAATCGGACAATTCCGGGCCACTGCGCAAAGACTTCCACACTCCCTCCAGGTCCACCAGCGACACCGACTTGGTTTCATCCAGGAGTTGGTAGAATTCCTCCAGGTCCAGCCCCAGAGCCTCCGACACCTCTTCGGCTTCGGCCGGGCGTCCCAGGTGGCGCTCCAATTCGGCATAGGCTTTTTCAATCTGGTGGGATTTTTTGCGCACCGACCGGGGAATCCAGTCCAGACTGCGCAATTCGTCCAGGATGGCCCCCTTAATCCGGAATTCGGCGTAGGTCTTAAAACTGATGTTTTTGCCGGGGTCAAATTTTTGAATGGCATCGATGAGTCCCAGAATACCGGAACTGATGAGGTCATCGAGAGAGATATGGGACGGCAGCCGGAGAGCCAAGCGGCTGGCGATATATTTGATCAGCGGCGCATATCGGACGACCATATACTCCTGCCAGGAGGCGTCCACCTGGGCCGGCCATTGCTCAGTGGTGAGATTGGCTTGAACTTGGGCCGCCATGTGTTTTTTCATGTTCTCTTGCCCTTTCAGACCTGACAATGCAGTAACCGGCGCCAAAAGAACCGGACATTGCTGCCGAATTCGGCAGGCGGGGGCGATTCCCACAATTTTTGGGCCAACCCCTGAAAACTTTTGGCCACTCTTGCTCTGGGATACAACGAAACGGCCGCCTGTTGTTTCAGCACCGCCCGGGGGACCGCCTCATCGAAGGGAATGGCCCCCAGATAATCCAGGGAGACATCCTTTCCCAGGAAACGTTCCGTCACCTTAATCATGGAGCGATACACCATTTCGCCTTCCTCTGGCCTGGACAGTCCGTTCACCAGAAGCCTGAATCGCCGTTCGCCATATCTGGTAGCCATAACTTTTATGAGTGCGTAGGCATCAGTGATGGAAGTCGGTTCGTTATTTACTACCACTATTCGCTCTTGGGCAGCCATATTAAAAAATAATACGTTACGGGAAATCCCTGCTCCCGTATCGATGAAGACAATGTCCATATTTTCAAAATAGTTGTCCATTTCATTGAGTAAAAACATTTTTTGGTGTTCATCCAGATCGGTCATTTCCTGAATGCCTGAAGAAGCGGGGAGAATTTTTAAACCATCCGGACCTTCAACCAAAACTTCGGCCAGCGTTTTTCTTAGAGAGAGCAAATCGTAGATGGTAAATTGGGGGGTCAGCCCCAATAAAATGTCGAGATTGGCCAGCCCCAGGTCAGCGTCAATCAGCAATACCTTTTTCCCCTGGCGAGCCATGGCCAACCCCAGATTCACCACGATATTCGACTTGCCCACTCCGCCCTTTCCCGAGGTTACGGCAATGACCCGGAGGGTGTGGCGGACGTCGGGGCCGTGGTTTTCCAATCCCAGGGGGAGGTCTTTTCCCGTGTTTCTGGTAAGAGAAGGTTTCATGGCAGATCCATTATTTCTTTGGATAAAGCCGCTGATGGTAGGGCCGCAGAAACAATTCGGTCACCAGGCGCCGGGTGGCCAGGTCCAGATCCTCGGGCACCCTTTGCCCCATGCTGAGATAGGACAAGGGCAGCCCATGCTGGCAGAACTGGTTGAACACCTGGGAAAAATCGCGGCTTTCATCGATCTTGGTAATGATGCAGGAGGACAGGGGCAGGACGCCGAAACTCCGGATGGCGTCCGCCAGGTGGCCTTCCTGGGCGGCGGCGCTGAGCACCAGATGGTGCTCCAGATGGGGAAGGTCCCCCAGTAGTTGGTGGAGTTCCATCTGCAACGCCGGGTAATGAGGACTGCGCCCCGGAGTATCGATGAGAACCAGTTCCAGGTTGGCCATATTGTCGAGGGCTGCCGTCAGGTCCTCCCGGCGATGCACGACCTGCAGGGGCAAGCCGGCGATGCGACCGTAGGCGGCCAGTTGATCCGGGGCTCCCAGGCGCTGGCTGTCCAGGGAAATGAGGCCCACGCGGCGCTTTTTCATGAGGGCGAAGCGGACCGCCAGTTTGGCAATGGTGGTGGTCTTGCCCACGCCGGTGGGGCCCACAAAGGTCCAGAGTCGCCGGCCCCCTTTTTGGACCTTCCAGGGGTCCACTACGGCAAAGGCATGCATCAGGCAGCGCAAGGCTTCCTCTTTCAGAGAAAAGTCTTCCGATCCCACCCGATCAAGGAGGGTTTGCACTTTTTCCAACCAGCGCCGCAAGACCGGCTCGGCGATCCCTGCCTTGCTCAAGGCCCGGAAAAGGGCCACCAGTTCCTGATGCTGATAGAGCCAGGCGGGGGGGCCGTGCTGCCGGAGCCATTGTCGGAAAATGCCTTTCAGCTCCTCCAGTTCCTCCTGGATGTGGCGGAGAGAAGCGCCCGGCAAGGGAAAATAGTTCCCGGAGGCCTCCCCGTTGTCGGTAGATGCTGCCAAGGGCGGGGCGTCGACGGCGGCGGTTACTTCCACGCCGGCGCGTCGCCCCCAGCCGCCTTTGGCCTCGGGCAGGCGACAGGATTGGGTGGAGAGAATCACCGCCTCCGGGCCCAACTCCCGTTTGACCTGAGCCAGAGCCTCTTTCAGGTCCCGAGCCACGTAGGTCTTAAGTTTCATGGCCCAATCTCACCATGCCCAGGGATTGGATTCTGGCCTCCGTGAGCAGCTCATTGTGAGACAACACCACACAGGAGGGCAGGGTGCGCTCCACCAGGCGGCGCAGATGACGCCTTACCGCGGGGGAACACACCACGATGGGTTGCAGGTTTTGGGCCAAAGCCTGTTCACCCGCGGCCTGCACGGCTTTGATCAGTTCTTCGGCCGTTTCCGGGGCCAGGGCCAGATAGACGCCGAATTCCGTTTTCTGCAAGGCGTCCTTGAGAAGGTCTTCGATGAAGGGATCCAGGGTGAAGACCAGGAGGCGCTGGTCCGGCGTCTCCAGCGGCCTGGTCAGGGCCCGGCCCAGCCGCTGGCGCACATATTCGGTGAGGATGTCCGGATCCTTGGTGTAGACCCCGTAATCGGCCAGGGATTCCAGGATGGTGAGGAAGTCCCTGATGGAAACCCGCTCTTGCAGCAAATTCTGCAAGACTTTTTGGACCACCCCCAGAGAGAGGGTGGCGGGGACCAGTTCCTCCACCACCTTGGGATGGGTCTTGGCCAGGCGGTCGATGAGCCGCTGCACGTCCTGGCGTCCCAGGAGTTCATGGCAATGGGAACGGATAAGCTCCGCCAGGTGGGTGGCCACCACACTGGCCAGATTGACGACGGTATAACCCAGATGCTGGGCTTCCTCTTTACGGGAGGCGGGAATCCAGAGGGCCGGCAGGTTGAAGGTGGGCTCACGGGTGGGGATGCCGTCCAGGGGCCGCAGGGGCTCGCCGGGATGGAGGGCCAGGTAATATCCCGCCAGCAACTCTCCCCGGGCCACCTCCACCCCCTTGATTTTGAGGACGTAGCCGCCCGGTTTGAGCTGCAGGTTATCCCGGATGTGGATGGGGGGGATCACCACCCCTAGGTCCTGGGCGAACTGCCGGCGCAGGGCGCGAATGCGTTCCAGGAGTTCGCCGTCCTGCGCTTCATCCACCAGCGAAATGAGGCCGTAGCCGACCTCGATCTCCAGGAGGTCCATGGGGGGGAGGCTGTCGATGGGGTCGGCCTCTTTGGGCCGGGCCGGGGTTTTACGGGCCTGGGCCTGTTCCTCCAGGGTCCGCTCCCGGGCGCGCCAGGCGAAGAAGGAGAGGCCGCCGGTCAGGACCGAAAGGATGAGGAAGGGGAGATGGGGCAGTCCGGGCACCAGGCCCACCAGGAAGATGATGCCGGCGGCCACGCTCATGGCCTGGGGCTTCATGATGAATTGGGAGGCGTATTCCTCCCCCAGGCTGGCTTCGGAGGCCGCTTTGCTGACGATGAGACCGGCGGCGGTGGAGACGAAGAGGGCGGGGATCTGGTTTACCAGACCCTCGCCGATGGTGAGCAGGGTGAAGTTCCGGGCCGCATCGGCCAGGTTCATGTCATGCTGCAGGACCCCGATGGCCAGCCCTCCCACGATATTGATGGCCACGATGAGCAGGCAGGCCACGGCTTCCCCCCGGACGAACTTGGAGGCGCCGTCCATGGCCCCGTAAAACTCCCCCTCCCGGGCCAGGGTGGCGCGCCGGCGGCGGGCTTCCGTCTCATCGATATAGCCGGCGTTGAGGTCGGCATCGATGCTCATCTGCCGGCCCGGCATGGCGTCCAGGGTGAAGCGGGCGGCCACTTCGGCGATGCGCGTCGAGCCTTTGACGATGACGACGAAGTTGATGATGATGAGGATGAGGAAGATGATGCCGCCCACCACGTAGTTGCCGCCCACCACAAAGCTGCCGAAGGAGCGGATGACCCGGCCGGCCGCTTCCAGACCCTCAAAGCCGTGCAGCAGGATGAGGCGGGTGGAGGCGACGTTGAGGGAAAGGCGGAACAGAGTGGTGACCAGCAAGAGCGAGGGGAAAATGAAAAATTCAATGGGCTTGATGGTGTAAAGGGAGAGGAGGAGGACCATCAGGGAAAAGGTGAGGTTGAAGCTTAAGAGCAGATCCAGCAACAACCGGGGCAGGGGAAAGATCATCACCAGCAGGGTGAGGATCACCCCGCAGGCGACGATGAGCTCGCCTTTGTGGAGAGCGAATCCCCGGGCCGGGGAGCGGTCCGCAAGGGGCAGGGTGGAGCTCATGAGCGTCCTCCGGCGGCGGCCCGCAGATTATAGACGTAGGCCAGGACTTCGGCCACGGCCCGATAGAGGGAGGTGGGAATGGCCTCTCCCACCTCCACCTGGCGGTAAAGGGCCTGAGCCAGGGGTTGGTTTTCCACCCGAGGCACGCCGGCCTCCTGGGCCAGGGCGATGATTTTGAGGGCGACAAACCCCTGTCCCTTGGCCACCACCTGGGGGGCAAGCATATGGGCGGCCTCATATTTCAGGGCCACGGCCAGATGGCTGGGGTTGGTGACGATCACGTCCGCCCGGGGGACCGCGGCCATCATCCGCTTACTGGTCAACTGGCGCATCAGGCTGCGAATCCGGGCCTTGACCTTGGGGTCGCCCTCCACCTGACGCATTTCATCCTTGACCTCCTGTTTGGTCATGCGCAGGTTTTTTTCGAACTGGTAGCGCTGGTAGGCGTAATCCAGGGCGCCCAGGACCAACAGCACCATGAGGATACGGCTGGAAACCTGGAACGCTGCGGATTGCAGGTGGTGCACCGTCTGGATGGGTTCCAGACGCACCAGGCTTAAGAAAGAGGCCAATTTCCCTTGGAGGAAAAAGCAGGCCACCAGGCCGATGATGGCGACCTTCAGCAGCGATTTGGCCAGCTCCACCAGGGAGCGCCCGGAGAAGAGACGCTGAAAACCTTTAAATAACTGGATACGGGTAAAGTCCGGCGCCAGGCGGGAAGGGGCGAGAATCCACCCGCCCTGGAGATAGTTGGCCAACAGGGAGACCAGGACCAGGACCAGCAGGACCGGGGCCAGCAGGCCCGCCACGAACAGGGTGATGTTGGCAAAAAACAGGGGCAGGTAAGCTGCGTTGAGCAGACCGGGCTGCAAATCCCCCAGCCAGACCTGGAAGAAGTGCAGCAGGCGGACCCCCAGGTAGGGCGTCCAGAGGGCCAGAATCCCCAGGCCGGCCAGCAGGACCAGGGCGCCGCTGAGATCGCGGCTGCGCGCCACCTGCCCCTTCTTTCGGGCCTCGGCCCGCCGTTTCGGGGTGGGTTGTTCGGTGCGGTCCTGATAGGCCTCGTCCGCCATGTCTCAACCCTGCCATGCCCGCATGAAGGTGGTGAGCGGTCTTTTCAGCGCGCCGAACTGCTCCTGCAGGAGCCCGCCGGTGAATATCAGGGTGAAGGAGATAAAGAGCAGGCCCAGGGCGATGGTCAGGGGAAAGGAGAGGATCATCACCTGAATCTGGGGCACAGCCCGGGCCATGTACCCCAATGTGACCTGGGTCACGAAGAGCACGGCAATGACCGGGGCCAGACATTGGACGGCCAGCTTAAAGGCCAGGGCGCCCAGGCCGACCAGGAATTGCAGCGCCTGGAGGGGCAGGCGGGGGAGGCCTCCCATGGGCAGGTCCACAAAGCTCTGAGCCAGCAAACGGAAAAGGGCGTGGTGGATCTCCAGCGACAGGAAGAGCATGAGAGCCACCAGCACCATGAGGTCGGCCACCACCGTCCCCTGCCCCTGGGTCTGGGGGTCATACAGGGTCACCATGCCGAACCCCATGTAGACGGCGGCCAGGTTGCCGGCCATGTGCACCCCGGCGAAGATGACCCGGAGGATGAGCCCGATTCCCAGACCCAGGAGGAATTCCCGCAGAGCCAGGCTCAGCAGGGCGGGCCAGTCGGCGGGAAAGGCGGGCAGATGGGGGGCCGCCACCGGGGTGAGGACCAGGGCCACCACCAGCATGGAGAAGACCTTGACCGGACGGGGCGTGGCGCGGTGGTCCCAGAGCGGCCAGAAGATCATGAGGCTCGAGGTTCTCATGAGCGTCAGCAGAAAGTGATGGAGGAGCTCCACAAGCCGGTCCAGCGGCATGGGCTTCACCTGGTTAAGGTGCTGATAGTGTTCATCATCTCTATGGAGAAGTTCATCAGTTGGTTCATGATCCAGGGCAGCAGCAGCAACAGTCCCACGAAGACGCTGATGATCTTGGGCACAAAGGTGAGGGTCATCTCCTGGATCTGGGTGGCGGCCTGGAGCAGACTGATCACCACCCCCACCAACAGGCCGATGCCCAGGATGGGCAGAGAGATGAGAAGCGTCACCTGAAAGGCTTGCCGGGCCACGCCGAGCACCATTTCCGGGGTCATGCCGTCAACCTCCGTTGATTCAGTGAAAACCGCGGACCAGCGAACCAACCAGCAGGTTCCAGCCGTCCACCAGGACAAAGAGCAAGACCTTGAACACCAGGGAGATCATCACCGGGGGCAGCATCATCATGCCCATGGAAAGGAGCACCGAGGCCACCACCATGTCGATGATGAGGAAAGGCAGATACAACAGGAAGCCGATCTCAAAGGCGGTGCGGAGCTCGCTGATCATGAAGGCGGGCACCACCGTGGCGATGGGCAGGTCCTGGGCGGTGCGGGGCCGGGGGGTCTTGCTGATGGAGACAAACAGGGCCAGATCGTTTTCCCGGGTCTGCCGCAGCATGAAGTCCTTCAGGGGCTTGAGGCCCCGTTGGGCGGCCTCTTCCCCGGAGATTTGCCGGTTCACATAGGGTGTCACCGCCTTCTCCTGGATCTCCTGCCAGACGGGGGCCATGATAAACAGGGTGAGGAAGAGGGAGAGGGCGATGAGGATCTGGTTGGGGGGCATCTGCTGGGTGCCCAGGGCGTGCCGCAGGAAGGAGAACACCACCACCAGCCGGGTGAAGGAGGTGACCATGATGATGAGGGCCGGCGCCAGGGAGAGGGCGGTGAGGACCAGGACGAGCTGCAGCGACAGACTGAGACGCTCCGGAGCCCAGAAGTTTTCCAGCCCCCAGGAGGAAGCCCCCCAGGCCGGCAGGTGGCCGCCCAACAGCAAGGCAATCAGGAGGGCCGGGGCCAGACGGCGTTTCATGAGCCCTCCTCCCCTTTCTCCGCCGACGGGCCGGGGGCTCCAGGAGAGGGGGGCGGCGCCGCCTCGGGGTCATCTCCGGGCCGCGGCTGCAGGGAGGCCAGCAACGTCAATCCCTCCCCGGTGTGGGCCAGAAGGAAGCGCTGCTTCCAGACCTGCACCAGGACCAGCGAACGCTTGGGGGCCAGGTAATGGGTGTCCAGCACCTGGATGAGGGGCTGCCCGCCTTTCATGGGGAGGGCGATCCGTCTCCAGAAATACTGGACCAGGAGGAGGACCCCCACCAGGCCGGTGAGCACGGCCAGCACCTTGAGCAGGTGCGGCCAGAACGGCAGGTCGGGGGCCCCGGAGGGTGCGGCGGCGGCGCCCCCCACCCCGGCCCAGGCCTGCTGCACTCCCATCCAGATGGTGAGCATAGGTTCCCTCAACCCAGATGTTTGATGCGCTCCATGGGACTGATGATGTCGGTGAGGCGGATGCCGAATTTTTCATTGACCACAACCACTTCCCCCCGGGCGATGAGCTTCTGGTTCACCAGGATTTCCAGGGGCTCTCCCGCCAGCTTGTTGAGTTCGATGACGGAGCCCTGGCCCAGTTGGAGCAGGTCATTGATGATCATGCGGGTGCGTCCCAGTTCCGCGGTGATCTCCAGGGGGATGTCCAGGAGCAGTTCCAGCTTCTGGAAGGCCCCGGCCGTTTCCTCAGGAGGGGGCGCCACCGGGGCGGCGATATCCCCCGCGCCTTTGTCGGCGACAGAGGGGGACGCCGGTGGATGGGTGGACTCTTCCCAATCGAAATCCGGGTCATTTTGAACTTGGGGGCCGGTTTCCATGCCTTGCCTCTCCTTTGAGACGGGGCCGTTCATGGCTGGGGATGGAACAGTCTCTCAATCTGCACGGCCTTGGCCTGGTTGAGTTGCCCGGCAAAGGCCGTGAATTTGGGGACGCCCTCCACCTTGCCCACCAGGGGTTCCGTCACCTTTTTGGCAAAGACGATGAGGTCCCCCCGGCCCAGGTGCATGAGCTGCCGGGCCGTCATGGTGGTGGAGGCCAGCTCCACCTCCACGCTCACGGCAATGTCCCGGATCTGGTCCTGGATGCGGGCGGCCCAACGGCCGTCGGTCTCCAATTGTTCGCTCTGGAACCCCGAGTAGAGCTTGCCCTTGATGGGCTCAATGGTGGCGTAGGGGAGAACGACGGTGATGAAGCCGTCGGCCTGTTCCATCTCCACCTGAAATTTGCTGATCACCATGATGTCATTGGGGGTGGCGATGCCCACGAACATGGGATTGATCTCCACCCGCACCATGTGCATCTTCACGGGTTGGACCGGCGCCCAGGCCTTTTCCAGGTCCTGGAAGGCCATGAGCACGACCTTCTGAATGAGGCGCCGCTCGATGCTGGTGAAGTCCCGTCCTTCGATCTTGAAGCGCACCCGGGCGTTGCCCCCCAGGAAGCATTCCACCAGGGTGAATACCAGTTTGCTGTCCACCACCAGCAGACACTGGCCCCGCAGGGGTTCCATCTTGTAGATATGGAAGCTGGCGGGCAGCGGCAGGCCGCGCAAAAATTCCCCGAACTTGAGCATCTGCACGAAGCTGGTCTGGATGTCCACGGTGCGGCGCAGGATCATGGACAGCGAGATGCGGAAGGCCCGGGCGAAGTGTTCGTTGACCACCTCCATGGTGGGCATGCGGCCCCGGATGATGCGCTCCTGGGAGGTGAAGTCGTAATTGGTGACCCCATCGCCGACGGGACCCTGGTCCTTCTCGGTCTCGATCTCACCGTCGATGAGCCCTTTGAGGAGGGCGTCCACCTCTTCCTGGGACAGGACTTTGGTCACGACGGGGCTCCTATTGGGCGATGAATTCGGTGAAATAGGCGCCGATGATCTTTTGGCCGCCGGGCATTTTGGTCAGGCGCTGCAAAATCTCCCCCTTCAACTGGAGCTTGCCTTCCGCGGTGGCCAGTTCCGCATAGGTCTTGGTGCTGAGCAGCAGGATCAGGGCATCCCGTATCCGGGGCAGGGATTTTTCCAATTCTTTGATGGACTTTTCGCTGTCCACCTCCAACTCCAGCTTGAGCTTCAGATAACGCCGGGCGTCTTTGTCGGCCAGGTTGACCAGGAAGGGGTCCAGGGGCATCAGGGCCTGGGGGGCCTGGGCTTTGGGGGGCCGGTTGCCCTTGCCCGGCGGCGGCGGGTCGTCAAACAGGATGATATAGGCCAGGCCCCCGCCTCCGGCCAGGATGAAGACTCCCAGAAAGAGCAGGATGATCTTGCCCCATTTTCTTTTTTTCTGGACCGGCGCCTCCGCCGTGACGGCTTGAGTTTCAGCAGCCATGGGAACTCCTGAGCAGGCTTTCCCTTCCCTGAAGCAATCATTGTGCCAGGCCGCCGGCAGGGGACGGAATGGCTATGGTATCTGGGATACTGGCAATTTATCCGCGTTGGCTCAGCGGCTCCGTCAAAGTTGGTGGTGGGCGTCAAATATTTGACTGCGGGAGGGCGGGATTTCCATTGCCAAGCCGTTGCGGGTATGATAAATAAAATCAATTAATTTCGCAGGATAGGTGTCTTGTCATGCCCCGTCCCGGGGTTCCCGATGCATATCGCCGGCGGGCCCAGGCCGAAGGTTTTGTCTCCCGCGCGGTCTTCAAGCTCCAGGCCATGGACGCCCGATTCCGTCTTTTTGGACCGGGCCAACGGGTTCTGGACCTGGGCTGCCATCCCGGCTCCTGGATGCAGTACCTGGCTTCCCGGGTGGGTTCAGACGGCATGGTGGTGGGGGTGGATCTGGCAACACCCAAGCTTGCCCTGGCTCCACCCCTATACTTTGTGCCCGGCGACGTGCAAAGTATAGACTTGGCGGAAATCTGCACCCATACTTCCACCTTCGACGCGGTGGTGAGCGACCTGGCGCCCAAGACCACAGGGGTGCGGGTGGTGGACCAGCAGCGCTCCCTGGACCTGGCCCGCCGGGCCTGGGAGATCGCCCAGGCGGTGCTCGTGGTCGGGGGGCATTTTCTGGTCAAGGTGTTTGCCGGACCTGATGTGGCGGCTCTGGAAATTCCGCTGAAAAAGGCTTTTGGAACGTTCCACCGGGTGAAGCCTCCCGGTTCCCGCCGGGAGAGCTGGGAGCTTTATCTGTTGGGCCTGGGGAGGCGCCCGCCGGCCGGGGCCGCCGCCGGAGGCCCGGGGGCGGAAGGAGCAGATGGGAGCGGCAGCCGCGGCAGCGGAGAAGGAGGTTGAGGACACATGTCAGGTCATTCCAAATGGAGCACCATCAAACGGAAGAAGGGGGCCCAGGACGCCAAGCGGGGGAATCTCTTCGGGAAATTGGCCAAGGAAATCATAGTCGCGGCCCGTTTGGGAGGACCCGACCCCTCGGGCAACAGCCGCCTCAGGGCCGCCATCCTGGCCGCCAAGGCCGAGAATATGCCCAAGGACAACATCTCCCGGGCCATCCGCAAAGGCGCCGGGGATGGGGGCGGCACCAACCTGGAGGAGGCGGTTTACGAGGGCTACGGCCCGGCGGGGGTGGCCCTGATGGTGGAGATCCTGACGGACAACAAAAACCGCACCATTGCGGACGTGCGCCACATCTTCACCAAGAACGGCGGCAGTCTGGGCGAACCGGGCTGCGTGGCCTGGATGTTTGAGAAAAAAGGGGTCATTGTTTTCGACCGGGAGGGCATCAGCGAGGACGACCTGATGGAGGCCGCCCTGGAGTGCGGCGCCGAGGATTTGCAGGGCTCGGAGAGCCAGTTCGAGGTCCTCACAGACCCGGCCGATTTTGTGGAAGTCAAGGAAGCCCTGGAGGACCGGGGCTTTACGCCGGTCTTGGCGGAGCTGCAACTGCGGCCGAAAAACACGGTCAGAATCACGGAGGAGCACCCGGCCCAGCAGGTGCTGAGACTGGTGACGAGCCTGGAGGACCACGACGACGTGAGCAGCGTGTTCGCCAATTTCGACATTCCCGACCAACTGCTGGAGGCCTTGATGTGAGGCAGGTGGTCCTGGGGGTGGACCCGGGCTCCCGCAACACCGGTTTCGGGGTGGTCCAGGGGGAGCGGGACCGGCTGGTGCATCTGGCCCACGGCCGCATCGCCACGAACGGCCGCGCCTCCCTGCCGGACCGCCTGCGTCAGATTTATGACGCCCTGGCCGACCTCATCCGGCGGCACCGGCCCCACAGCCTGGCCCTGGAGGACATCTTCCTGGCCGCCAGCGTGCAGAGCGCCCTCACCCTGGGACAGGTGCGGGGCGTGGTGCTGCTGGCCGCGGCCCAGGCGGAGCTCCCCATCCATCTCTATCCCGCCCTGGTGGTGAAGAAGGCGGTGGTGGGCTACGGCCAGGCCAGCAAGGAGCAGGTGCGGCTCATGGTGGAGCGCCTCCTGGGCCTGACGGTGACCAACCAGCACGCCGCGGACGCCCTGGCCGTGGGGCTGTGCCACCTGTTCAACTCCCCGGCGCACCTGAAGGTCGTATGATCGCCGCCCTGGAAGGCCTCCTGCTGGAAAAAGCCCCGGGCCTCCTGCTGGTCCAGGTGGGCGGCGTGGGCTATCAGGTCTTCATTTCGCTCACCACCTTCTATGCCCTGCCCGAGCCGCCGGCTCCGGTGACCCTGCGCATCCACACCCGCATCCAGGAAGAGGCCCTGAACCTGTACGGCTTTGTCACCCAGGAGGAAAAAGACCTCTTCCTGCAGCTCATCAATATCCCCCGGGTGGGGGCGAGGACCGCCCTGAACATTTTAAGCGGCATCGACCCCGAGGAGTTCCAGCAGGCCATCCTCGCGAGCGACCTCAGGCGTCTGTCCGCCATCCCCGGGGTGGGGCGCAAATCCGCGGAGCGCATCATCGTGGAGCTTAAGGACAAGCTGGCCCCGGGCGCCAAACGGGCCCTGCCGGCCCCGGCGCAGAAGCAGGTGCAGGACGCCCTGTCCGCCCTGCTCAACCTGGGCTACCCCCGCAACACCGCAGAAAAGGCCCTGGACGCGGCCCGCTCCCAGGGGGCCGGGACGTTGGAAGAGTTATTGCGACAGAGTTTGCAAGTGTTGGCGAAATGAGGGGGGAGGGGGGAGGGGGCAGGGTAGTCGGGCCTCTAGCACCCGGCCTTCCCCCCGCGTAATCTTTCAATCATTGGATATCCCATGAGCGCTACAGCCCGCCTCATCATCGGCGACAGCCGCCTCATGCCCGAAGTGGCGGCGGACGCCGTGGACCTGGTGGTCACCTCCCCGCCCTACTGGCATCTCAAGGACTATGGCGTCCCCGGCCAGATCGGCTACGGCCAGAGCCTGCATGACTATCTCTGCGACCTCTACCGGGTCTGGCGGGAGTGCCGCCGGGTGCTCCGGCCCGGGGGGCGCCTGTGCGTCAACATCGGCGACCAATTCGCCCGGGCCGCGGTGTACGGGCGCTACAAGATCATCCCGCTGCACGCGGAGATCATCTGCCAGGGCGAGGAGCTGGGCCTGGATTTCCTGGGGAGCATCATCTGGCAGAAGAAGACCACCATGCACACCACCGGCGGCGCCGTCATCATGGGCTCCTATCCCTTTCCCCCCAACGGCCTGGTGGAGATCGACTACGAGCACATCCTCATCTTCAAGAAGCCCGGAGAGTCCAAAAAGGTGGCCCGGGAGCTCAAGGAGGCCGCCCGCCTCACCAAGGAGGAATGGAAGGAATATTTCGCCGGACACTGGCGCTTCGGCGGCGCCCGCCAGTTGGGCCACGAAGCCATGTTCCCCGAAGAGCTGCCCCGGCGTCTGATCCGCATGTTCACCTTCCCCGGCGACACGGTGCTGGACCCTTTTCTCGGGAGCGGCACCACGGTGAAGGCGGCCCTGGACCTGGGGCGGCACGGAGTGGGCTATGAAGTCAACGAAGCCTTTCTGGGGGCCATCAGGGAAAAGCTGGGCTTGCAGGAAGGCTTGCTCTTTGCCAGGGACATAGACATTAGCACACGAAAGGCCGGCAGGCTGGCGCTGCCCCCCCTGGACTACACCCCCCGCCTCCAGGACGCCAAGCCGCAGCCGGAAACGAAAGACCGGGATTTCAAGCCGAAAAATCTCCAAAAAGTGGTGCAGATCGTGGATGAGAGCACCATCCGTCTGGAGAGCGGCCGACTGGTGAAATTTCTGGGAGTGATCGTGCAAAAGAAGGAAGAGGCGATGGACTATCTGACATCGTCCCTGCTGGGAAAGTCGGTGATAATAAAACACCCGGACAATCTTGATGAACACGATAGGCTGTCCGCTTATGTCTACACAAAAAATAAAATTTTTGTGAATAGTTATTTAATCAAATCCGGCTTGGCTGCGGCCGACATTTCCATACCGCATAAATATGCCCGAAAATTCGCGGCTCTTCTGAAAGAGAGCCTTCCTTGACATGATTGCTTACCCCCGGCATTCCGGGACCACCATGAAAAGGAGGCGCTCAGAGCGGTCCGTCCCCGGTTCACCGCCACCCTGATGTACACCGCCGCCGGTTTTCTTTGCCGCCTTGTTGAACGGGTCTGCGGCGACCGGTGAGGATGGTCCCCTGTTTTCCCCTGCGAAGCGACCTTTCCGGATGCTCCACCCTTGGATCATATCTTCTTGACTGGAAACCACCGGGGCCTGGCGGTGCTCGGCTGTCCGTGCCGCCGTTATCCCGGCCGGAAGGGACCGGCGCCGGAGCTTCGGCAGCCCGCCATGGTGAGCCGGGGGCCGTTCCGGCGCTGGCCGCTCCCTCCTCACAAAGAGGCAAGGACTTTCATAATCGGTTATACTGAATAGAAGAGGGTTCCCGGCGTCTGGAGGCGCGGCGGCCGCCCGAAAACGCGGCAGAGAAAATTTTTTCGCCGGATGGCGGGTTGTTCCTGGTTATACGTTAAGAGGAGTGGTAAGAAGCGGGCTCAGCCGTCCCCCCGGCCGGTCCCGGGGTAAGCCCTGGGGGGCCCCGGCGGCAGGGACGACGGCGCCGTCGGCGAAGGGACGGGGGATGCGCCTGCCGGGATAAAATCGCTCATGAATCTCAGGGAATTTATGTGGAAACGCCTGTTGTTCATCGTCCTGCCCCTGGTTCTGTTGACGCTGGGGGGCTGGTGGTATTGGACGCGGGCCCAGGGCGGCGTGGCCACTTTCCATACGGTCCCGGTGAAGCGGGGGGACCTGGTGGCCAGCATCAGCGCCACGGGCACGGTGCAGCCCGAGGAAGTGGTGGACGTGGGCGCCCAGGTGGCCGGGAAAATCGTCGCCTTCGGCAAGGACAAGCACGGCAGGACGGTGGACTACGGCTCGGAAGTGGAGGCCGGCACCGTCCTGGCCCAGATCGACGACAGCCTCTACGCCGCGGACGTGGCCACGGCCAAGGCCCAACTGGCCCAAAGCCGGGCCAATGTCAAGCGGGCCGAAGCGGACCTGGGGCAGCTCCGGGCCAGGCTCTACCAGGCGGAGCAGGATTGGCGCCGCGCCCAGAAGCTGGGGCCGTCGGACGCCCTCTCCCAGAGCGACTTCGACGCGGCCCGCTCCGCCTTCGACGTGGCTCGGGCCAACCTGAACGTGGGCCAGGCGGCCCTCCTGCAGGCCAAAGAAGCGGTGGCCCAGGCCCAGGCCGCGCTGCGGCGGGCCCAGCAGAACCTGGACTACTGCACCATCAAGTCGCCGGTCAAAGGCGTCATCATCGACCGCCGGGTCAACATCGGCCAGACGGTGGTGGCCAGCCTCAACGCCCCCAGCCTCTTTCTCATCGCCAAGGACTTGAAACGCCTGCAGGTCTGGGCTTCGGTGAACGAAGCGGACATCGGCGTCATCCGCCCCGGCCAGCCCGTGACCTTCACCGTGGACGCCCACGGCGGGACCGTCTTTCAGGGGGAGGTGGGCAAGATCCGCCTCAACGCCACCATGACCCAGAACGTGGTGACCTACGTGGTGGAGATTCACACGGATAATACCGACGGTCGGCTCATCCCCTACCTTACCGCCAATCTCAAGTTCCTGGTGGCGGAGCGCAAAAATGTCCTGCTGGTCCCCAATGCCGCCCTGCGTTGGATCGCTCGGCCCGAGCAGATGGCGCCCGAATTACGGGGCCGGCCCAAAGCGCGGGAAGGCAGCCCTCCGGCCGGAGAGACGGCTTCTTCCGGTTCCGGCGCCGGTGAGCAGACCGGACGGGGGACCCTCTGGACGCCCCGGGGGGCCTTCGTCCAGCCCGTGGCGGTGCGCACCGGCCTGACCGATGGCGCCCAAACAGAGGTCCAGGGGGAGGGACTAAAGGAAGGCCTGCCGGTGGTGGTCTCCGATGAGGTCAGGACAACGGGCGGCCCTTCCTCCGCCAGCCCCTTCACGCCGCAATTTTTCCGGGGGGGGAGCAGCGCCCCCGCCCGCCATTAACCCCGCCGAAGCCCAGGGCTCCGAGGTTGCCGGGTCGATATCATGAAGCTCATCGAACTCAAGGAGATGCATAAGACCTATCATCTGGGTGAGATCGACGTGCCGGTGCTCCGGGGCGTCTCCCTGAGCATCTCCCGGGGGGAATTCGTGGCCCTCATGGGCACCTCGGGTTCGGGCAAGACCACCCTGATGAACATTCTCGGCTGCCTGGACCGCCCCAGTTCCGGCGAATATCACCTGGAGGGACAGGACGTCACCGAGCTGTCCGCCGAAGAGCGGGCCCAACTGCGCAATCAAAAGCTCGGCTTCGTCTTCCAGATTTTCAACCTGCTGCCCCGCACCAGCGCGCTGGAGAATGTCATCGTTCCAATGTCGTATAACGGGGCGAGTCTGTCGGATGAGGACGTGCGCCGAAAGGCTTCCGACCTGCTGAGCCGGGTGGGCCTGGGAGACCGCCTGGACCATGAGCCCTCCCAGCTTTCCGGCGGCCAGCAGCAGCGGGTGGCCATCGCCCGGGCCCTGGTGAACCAGCCCTCCATCCTCTTCGCGGACGAACCCACCGGCAATCTGGACTCCAAGACCACCGAGGAGATGCTGGCCCTGTTCCGCCGCCTCAACGAGGAGGGCGTCACCATCATTCTGGTGACCCACGACGAGGAGGTGGCCCGGCATGCCCGTCGCATCGTGCGCATCCACGACGGCATGGTGGTGGCCGACGAGACTACCGAGCGCGCCCCCGCTGCGGCGGCCGACGACGAGGCGGAGACGTCCCCCCGCCCCCGCCGGCTCTGGTCCTGGGCCCGCCTCCGCTGGACGCTGCGCACCGCCCTCCAGGGCTTGCGCCGCAACATCCTGCGGGCGGCCCTCACCACCCTGGGCATCATCATCGGCGTGGCTGCGGTCATCGCCATGATGGAGATCGGCCGGGGCTCCTCCTCGGCCATCCAGAACACCATCACCAGCATGGGGGCCAACAACCTGCTCATCCTCCCGGGCACGGCCGCCAGCGGCGGCGTCACCTTCGGGGCCGGCAGCGTCATGACCCTCACCCCCCAGGACGCGGACGCCATTCTCCAGGAATGTCCGGCCGTCCGGGCCGCGGCCCCGGTGGTGCGGGCCCGCACCCAGGTCATCTACGGCAACAGGAACTGGGTGCCCATCTTCATCTACGGCAGCACCCCGGCCTACCTGGAGGTGCGGGAATGGCCCCTGGCCGAGGGGGAGGTGTTCACCGAGCAGGACGTGCGCAACGGCAGCAAGGTCTGCCTGCTGGGCCAGCGCCTGGTGCGGGAGCTCTTCCAGGGAGAATCGCCCCTGGGCAAGGAAGTGCGCGTCAACAACGTGGCCTTCAAGGTCATCGGCGTCCTCAGCCCCAAAGGCGCCAACATGATGGGCGTCGACCAGGACGACCTGCTGCTGGCCCCCTGGACCGCCATCAAGTACCGGGTGGCCGGCACCACCCTGGCAAGCGGCAACCAGAGCCAGCAGACCGCGTCCGGCAGCGACACCTCCCAGAAGGTCAACACCCTCAATCAGCTTTATCCCAGCACCAAACTGCAACTGTATCCGGAGCAGTCGGCGGCCCAGCAGGCCAATACGCCGCTGCCGGTGCGCTTCGCCAACGTGGACCAGATCCTGGCCGCGGCCCGGTCCACTGCGGAGATCCCCATCGCCATCCGGCAGATTACCCAACTGCTGCGGGAGCGGCACCGCATCCGACCGAACGAAGCCGAGGACTTCAACATCCGGGACATGACCGAAATGACCAAGGCCCTGGCCTCCACCGCGGACATGATGACCAGGCTGCTCCTGGCCGTGGCCCTTATCTCCCTGGTGGTGGGCGGCGTAGGCATCATGAACATCATGCTAGTGTCGGTGACGGAGCGCACCCGGGAAATCGGCCTGAGGATGGCGGTGGGCCCCGGCAGCCGGGA
>VGSQ01000016.1 GCA_016874975.1 Deltaproteobacteria bacterium | reverse complement strand
GACAGTCATGCTCGGTTCGAAATTCCTCCTGAAAGACCAGGAGATTCATGTCCTCGTAAACCGGCTTGTTTAAAAGCTTTGGCATTCAACATAGTTACATTATTTGCTGAGCAGAGTCAATAGGCCATTTTGTTTTATTGCTTCGGCGGCTGTTCCCAAGAGGCGGTGGTTCAGGCACTCAAGGACCGTGGCCTCTGGTCAAACCGCTACCGTTACCAGGCAATGCATGACCAAACCGGAGGGCTGACACTGGCAGAGTTTGCCAAAAATAAAAGACTTGACCCCTTCTTCTTGGCGAAGCTCGGAGTTTTTGAAGCCCACGGGCAGGGTGTCCCCTATCTGGTTTTCACCTATCGGGACCATGAAGCGCAAGAAATCAAGGAAGCCGTTCGGTTCCGATTCTCCATGGCTGAACGGCCCAAGTCTAGGAAGGGCGGGAAGCCCACGCTTTACGGTCTGTGGCGCCTTCCCGAATTTCGGCCTGGCGGTGAACTGATTTTAATGGAAGGAGAATCCGACTCTTTAACCGCCTGGAGCTACGACCTGCCTGCGGTGGGGATTCCTGGCAAGACCTTGCTCAAGACCATAGCCCCGGCGCATTTCACGGACTTCCACACCGTTTACGTCTGGCAAGAGCCTGACGCCCCGGGGCTTCCCGGCCAGGTGGCGGCCCGGCTGCCGGGTATAGCTGTAAAGGCCATGGTGCCTCCTGAGGGAGTGAAGGATATTTCCGAAGCCCATTGCAGTGGTATGGACGTGATAGCTTTGTTGGACGGACTGAAGGCTGAGGCCCTGACCGTGGCCCCGGCCCCACCTGATGGAGAAGATGTACATCCCGACGGGGAGGCTGCTCGAAAAAACCAGAAGCGTCAAACAACTCAAGCGGAATTGTTGCTGGACCTGGCGGCTGACGCCGAACTATTCCATACCCCGGCCCATGAATGTTACGCCCGGATACTCGTTAACGACCATAAAGAAGTTTGGCCGGTTCGGTCCGGCGGGTTCCGCCGCTGGCTACTCCGAAAATTCTATGAAGCAGAGGGGAAACCCCCGCAATCTGAGGCGTTACAGTCAGTGGTGGGGGTTTTGGAAGCCCGAGCACAATTTGACGGCTCCGAGCGTCCGGTGTGGGTACGAGTCGCCGGACATGAAAGAAATATATACCTTGACTTGGGCAATTCGGCCTGGAAAGCCTTAGAAATTACTCCCCACGCTTGGCAAGTGGTGGCCGAACCGCCGGTGTTCTTCCGCCGGTCGGGGAGCATGGCGGCTCTGCCCTACCCAGAGAGAGGCGGGAGCGTGGCAGAACTTCGCCCGTTCCTTAATGTTGGTTCAGATTCGGACTTCATCCTGGTGGTTGCCTGGATATTGGCGGCCATGCGGCCCTGTGGCCCATACCCGATTACGGTATTGAACGGCGAACAAGGGGCGGCGAAATCCACGACTGGCCGTATCATGGGTTCTCTTACCGACCCGAACATCTCTCCCTTGCGTTCTCCCCCACGGGAAGAGCGAGACTTGGCGATTTATGCGCATAACTCATGGACCCTTGGTTTTGATAACCTGTCGGGCCTGCCTAATTGGCTGTCGGATGCCTTTTGTCGCCTCTCTACCGGCGGGGGTGTCTTTAACCGGCAGCTTTATACGGATCGGGATGAAAACATCCTGGACGCCATGCGGCCCATTATCCTGAATGGCATTGATTCCCTCACAGAGCGCCCAGACCTGGCGGACCGGGCGCTAATTTTCAACTTAAAGCAGATTCCAGACGAAAGCCGTCAATCTGAGAAACAATTCTGGGCAAAGTTTTATCAGGCCCAACCCCGAATTTTAGGGGCGCTGTTGGACGCCGTGTGCATGGCCCTAAGAAACCAGGACAATGTGAAACTTGCGGCCCTGCCCCGCCTGGCCGACTTCGCTATCTGGGTTACGGCAGCAGAACCTGCTCTCCCCTGGCCTCCCGGTTCCTTCATGGCCGCCTACACCGGCAACCGTCAAGAGGCCGTCGAACTTTCCCTTGAGGCCGACGTGGTGGCCGTAGCACTACGAGCCCATATGGCGGACAAGGAACTATGGAGCGGGAGTCCGTCGGAACTATTTGAGGTGCTAAATAAGCATGTGGGCGATGACGTCCAGAAAAGCAGGGCATGGCCTAAGGCACCAAATAAGTTATCGAATCGGCTAAAGCGAGCCGCTACTTTCCTTAGGGCAATCGGCATAGATGTTGAGGTAGGCGGATGGTCTAATGACGGGAAGAGGATGGTGTCAATCCGTCGGGTCCCCGCAAGGGGGCAATCTACCGAGGGAACCGTGGAAACCGTGAAAAGTAAGGAACCATGTGCCTTATCTCCCCACGATACTCCCCACGGTACTGAGGTTTCCCACGGTACTGAAAAGACTTCCCACGATAGCGAAAAAGAACCGTGGGGCGGGAGAGACAATAACCATGATGGTTTCCCCGATACCCACGATACCCACGATACTTTACTTTCTCCAGAAGACCTGCGGGAGATTGTGGTATGACTCCTAACCCCGGCATCGAAGCTGCGGTCAAGCTGGCCAATATTGGTTATAGGTTCACGGTGAACGGGGAGACCATCAAGGCGGAGTACACCGGCCCCGGCGACCCGGACCCGGCCCAAGTGGCCCCGCTCATCGAACTGCTGCGGAACCATAGGGAAGAAGTGCGGCGGTATCTCTCCCAGGCCCAGGCGGGGGGGGCGGCGGCCCCTCCCCCGGAGCGCATGTTGACCTGCCATGACTGCGTCCACTTCCGCCCGGCCCAGGGCCCCCCGAACCCTACCCAAGCGTGGGGGCGGTGCAGGGACCGGGGCAAGGGGCGGTACGGCTGCGCCATGCCCTGCGAGCGCTTCAGGATGCAGGAGAGCCCCACCACGGCCCGTTTGGCTCATGGGTAAGGGATGAACCTGGGGAAAAACAGCCTTGAGCAAGGAGACAGACCATGAGCAAGCTGATTCACGAGATTCCCAAGAACGCCCGTGAGGTGGTGCGCTTCAGCTTATCCACCTTCAAGGGCAAGCACTACCTGGACGTGCGCACCTTCATCACCCCGGAGAACGGCGGGGAGATGCTGCCCACCAAGAAGGGCCTCACCCTGGCCGTGGAACTCTACCCCACCTTCAAGCAGGCCCTGGCAGAAGCGGAACGGGTGATGGTGGAAGAGGGGGTGCTTGACGCTGAGGACCTGGAGGCGCCGGCTTTCTGAACCCCCCACACACACAACAGAAAACGGCGGACGCTGAGGCACGGGCGGCCCAGGGGCGCGGTTGTGGTTTATCGGAGCACCTGGAGCGCTGAGACGCCCACCACGGCCCGGAAAGGGCAGAGGCAAGGGGGAACCATAAATGCCATACAAAGACATTTCAGAACGCCGCGAGTATGATCGCCTCCGCAAGCGGCGGGCGCGTGCTTTCCAGAAGGCAACCGCCGCCTTGATGGAAGTGAGGCTTTACTTTTCCATCCGATACCCAAACCTTCACATACAAGGCGTGGGGAGCTTTCATCAGGGTTTCCTGGTTACACGCACCCCGGAGGATCAGAACGCGGTTGAGCAGCACCAAGAGTTCTGGCGCACCATATTCCCCCTCTGTCTGGATTATGACCGCCTCCCGATGGAAGTAGATGATTTGTTTTAAGCCTCCTGGCCCGGCTTTGTCATGCCTTTCCCGCCCCTTCCTTTCATTCCACCCATGCGTCCGCCCGCCTGATTTTCAAGCAATATACAGCTTTTTTCGATGTCCTACCCATGATCAAAACCGCCAACAGGATATATTTCTGAAACCTTTGTGGGCATCACGGGTATCGGTAACCGGAGCGGCTAACGGGGAAATGGCTTAACCATGCGGTTTTGAGAAAAAATTTTATGGCGGGTAATATCAAGAAGGGGGGGGCAGTTTTGGCCTCCCCTAAAAAGAATCGGGGAAAAGTCTCCGTGGGATTACTTAAAAAAACAAAGGGGGGGGAGTCCCGCGTCGCGGGGTTTGCTTTCCCCCCACCTTGTTTGCTTCCCCTACACCCCCAGGTAACGGGCGCTGCTATCCCCCGTCCGGGCGTGCAGGTAACGGCCCGTGGTGGCGACGGACGCATGGCCCAAGGTGGCCTGCACCAGGTTGATCGGGGCGCCTCTGTCAAGGGCATGGGAAGCCTGGCAATGCCTGGGCGATGTGAGAAGCCACAGGCTAATGAACCTCTTCTTTACATAGGTTTCTATCTCTGTTACCGTGCCCTTTAAGCGACCTTTCTTTTCTGAATCTTGCCAATATAAACAAGGCGTTCAGCGATGGTTTTAGTGCCCATCAAACGGGGTGATATCCTCAAGACCCCCAAATTCAATGAGACGCTCCGGGTGGTCAGCGAACCCCAGCTCTGGGACGGCTTCACCATGGTGGATTTGGTGGGCCTGAGCACCAACGCCTACCGGGGTGGGGTCATTTTCACCCCGGATGACTTCGAGCACATCGAAATTCAGCCCTCGGTTGCCAGCTTCCAGGGAGACCCGAAGCTCTTCAAGCTGGGCCTGGAGGCCCTGCGAATACGGCTGGCTTACGAATACGACCCCTTCTTCGGCCTGTCCATCTCGCGGGTTGACCCGCTCCCCCACCAGCTTGACGCAGTCTATAACCACCTGCTCAAAGCCTGGCGCTGTCGATTTTTGCTGGCCGATGACGCCGGGGCCGGGAAGACCATCATGGCGGGCCTGCTCCTCAAGGAACTCAAACTCCGGGGCTTGGTGGAGCGGGTGCTCATCATTTCTCCGGCCAACCTCTCCTTCCAATGGCGGCGGGAGCTACGGGACCGCTTTGAAGAAGACTTTGAACTCATCACCGGCTCCCGGCTCCGGGACACTTACGCCCTCAATATCTGGAATCAGCACCCGCAAATCATCACCTCCATGGACTTGGCCAAGTTGGACTATGTGCTCCCCAGCGTCAAGCAGGCGGAGGATTGGGACTTGGTTATCGTGGATGAAGCTCACGGCATGTCCGCCCGCGACTCGGAGCACAAAAGCGAACGCTATCGGCTGGGTGAAATCATGCGGGAGAAGACCACCCATTTTCTTCTCCTCACCGGCACTCCCCACAAGGGGGACCCGGATAACTTTTGCCTCTTTCTCCAGTTACTGGACCAAGAAGCGTATGCCGATGTGACCTCCATTAAGGAGGCCATGGAGCGCCTTGAGGCTCCCTTCTATCTTAGGCGCACCAAGGAGGCCATGCTCAGTTTTCCCGAGCGGGACGCTGACGGTATCTGGAAGGCTAGAAAACTCTTCACCAAACGCATACCCCACACCATCGCTTTCGACCTGGAGGGGGAGGAGCTGGACCTCTACCGGGCCGTATCCAACTATGTCAAGGTCCAATCTCAACGGGCCGCAGAGGCAGGAGATGACCGCCGCGCCCGCGCCATCGGTTTCTTAATGGCCATGTATCAGCGTCGCATGGCCAGCTCCACCTATGCCCTTAAAGAATCCCTCCGCCGCCGTCACAAGAAGCTCAAAGAACTGCTGGAGAAGGCCCAGCTATATGAGGATATGCCTATCCCGGACATCCCCCCTGAAGAAGATTGGGAGGAGATGGACGCTGCCGAGCGGGAAGAACTTGAGCAGAAGATAGAGCAGGTCACCCTGGCCTAGGCCACCGGGGCAGTGTAGCCAAGCGGGAAAACTTATTGACAAGATGCGCAACAATACCCTAACCAGCCTGGCTGGGAGCATGAGGCGGCGGGGCATGATTCAAGAAGCGATCGAGGCCGCGCTGCTGGCGGAAAACTCCGGAAGGTGCGACCCGCCCTTGCCAGACGCAGCGGTAAGGCGCATCGCCGCCAGCGTGGCACGCTACGAACCTACCCAGACTGACTCAGAGGGAAAAGGCCACAACTTCTCCCTGGTAAGCGCTGCTGAGCTGATTTCCGAGGCGAAGACGCATAGCCGGTGGCTATGGGAGGGTATATTGCCCCAGGGGGGGCTGAGCCTTTTAGTGTCCAAGCCTAAGTTTGGCAAGACAACCTTTGGCATCAACCTGGGGGTAGCCGTGTCCAGGGGTGACCACTTTTTAGGGCGGCAGACTGCCCAGGCCTCGGTCGTCTACCTGGCCCTGGAAGAGAAGCGGGAGGAGGTCGCTGATAAACTTAAAAATTTGGGAGTAGAACAGGAGCCCTTCCACCTTGGAGACTCTAGTAAAGGAAGCGATAGAGAAAAATTTGGACTTGTCTCAATTTGCGGCTGAGCGGGAACGAGAAGACCTGGAAAGAGCCAGGTTAACTGCCATGAGAAAGAAAGCGTGTGGTTTAATCCAAGATGTGAACGGCCTTTGAAGATAATCAGAGTCTATTAAAAAACATGAATAGACCAAGGAGAACGAAAATGAAGAAACCATCACCACCGCCATATTCATATTTCAACCGTAACTTGCTTATTCAATTCAGAAGAAGGTGTGGATTGACTCAGGAAGCATTAGCGAAGGAAATTAACTTGGTCAGGGGTGGATATGCAGGTTACGAGACAGGAGCAATTGTCCCATCGTTGCACGCCTTCCGTCAGGTCAGCCTGTCCCTGGACTTGAATCCGATCGAATTGTGCGACCTTTTGCGCCTGAACCCCCTGGGCCTCGACTACCAGACGCGTGTGAGATTTGTCAGGGTTTGCAAACAACAGGGCCTGACACCAATGGGAGCACTCCGTGAGCTAATAAAAGCATTTTCCAACTACGTGGAAAAGGCGTGATTGTTACATGACATATATTTTGCTCTATTGCTAAAAACCTAATATTCATAATTTTTTTACAGTAATCTTTACCATATTAGTATGGAATTGAATCTTTAAAAACATTTCTTTCCTGATATTTACGCCTCATTAAAGGGATAACCTGCCTCTAATTGACAGAGTTTTTTTTTTGCAACATCCGGCGGTGGCATGTGGCTTGGACTTTCCTTTGGCGCACCATTACCGGGCGGTGCTGGCCTGGAGCACTTAGGCTTCCCAGCTGGATAGCATCTGGTTGCCGAGGGATTGGCATGCCCGAAATCTGGGGAAAATTTCCTTTCCGCCTCAAGTTGTGCTACTTTGCCACCTGAGAGAAGAATTGGCTCTTAGAAGAGGACCGTTTGGGAGATTTTACTCGGCGAGAGAGGTCCCCAAAACCATTTTTCAAGCGCTGTGGCCAAGACTGCGGCATAATCTCGGCTTGAACTGGTCATACAGACAGCCAGGCCCAAGGTTTTGGAAAAGATTGATTTCCGGAAGTTCAATCCTTGATTCCCTGTCTCTGAGTTGGAAAGGAGAAGCATCTCAGGCAAATGCCCCGCATGACCACTCTTCCTATCCTTCCGGTGCTCAGGATAAGGGGGGATGGGGACCCCGGCAAGAACCTGATTGGCAGTAACCTAAACCTTGCCTATGAATATCATACATCATGCACTCCCCCCGCCATGAAAGCTCTGCCGGGGGTGTATTTTCACTTTCGCCATCTTTTCGAATTCATCATTGATTATCAGCGTATCGCCTGGGCCGGATAAGTGCTTGATATAGGTCTGAAGGTCATCGGGGAGGAAATCCTGGCTCAGGGCATTGACTGCACGGTAATCCTCTTTTGATGTTATACGATGGACGATCCTGATTCCGCACTGGGTCAGAACTTCAGAACTCAAAGCAGATGGCTGCTGGCTTGCAACTACCAAAGAAAGACCCGGCTGCCGGCCTTCCTTTGCCCAACGGATGAGGATTTCTTTTGACAGTGTGCTTCCTCCGCTCGGACAAAAGTTGTGGGCTTCGTCAATGAAAATCCAGACCTTTTTTATGTCAGTCGGAAGCCCCAGCTCCTCACGCCGGCGAGCGATGGTTCGCATCCTGAAGATGAAATTCGCAAGAACCGCGATTACCAGGTTCCTGAGTCCATACCGACCCTGGGCGATCACGCTCAGATCAAGGATGTTGATGGCATTGGGCTGCAAGATTTCCCATATCTCGCGATACCTGGATTCCTCAAAGAGTTGCCAGTCATGCGCCATCTCGATCTTCCGAAAGATCGCTTCCTTGGTCTTGTCAAGGCCCTGCAGCTTCTCGACAGTGCTTGAGATGTCATCAAGCAGGAAATCATGGCCTAATTTCTGGTAACATGTCCTGACAGCCTTGAACAGCATGCTGCCCTGAAGCTCATTTATGTCGAGATTGAAAAGTTCGCACCACATCTCTGGCGAAAGGTCTGACGGGTTCAGCCGCAGGCCCTGGATGTTGAGGCCGCGCTTTTCCATCTCATGCACGACATCCTCGCCGCCATACCTTTCGACAGGATCGCCAGGAACCAATAGATTGACACGGAATCCCTTGGCCTCTCTGTCATATTCCCAAAGGCTGTCGACCTCTTGGGGAGCTTCATTTGGTTGCGCCATTGTCCAGAATATGCCCTGAGGATCGATGACAAGTATTATGTCGTCGCCTATATTGGCAAGCTCTTCGATCAGGACACCCATTGTGTATGACTTGCCGGTCCCGGTCTTTCCGCAGACCAGTATCCGCTGCGATTTCTCGCACGAGATCCTGAACATGTCTCCGTTATCGACATCTTTTCCGATTAGTAGTTGTTTCATCTATCGGATTTCCTTTATTATGATTGGCACGATCGATTCCCAGGCAGATATTCCGCCATGAACACCCCATTCTGAATGTTTCCAGTCTCTCGTCATGTATGGTGCTTTGAGGAGGGTATACGATTTGCTTTCTAATTTCACTGCTCTTGCATAGTTCCTTGATAGGCTGCCTTTCACATACCTCGGATGAGCCGTATCTTCTGAAAATAGGTCTCCAACGACCTCAGTCTTGTCTTTTGCATCATCGCGCCAGAGGATTCCATGGTCTGATGTCAGGCATGCAATTACTTTTCTGCCTTTCGAGGACAAAGAATCGATCACTTTATCGAGTCTTTCAAAAATCCTGCTCAGTGTCTCTTTTATCATCGGCCTGTCAGCATGATAGTGGGCAAGCTTGTCGAGACCCGGTGCCACTATCTGGATATAACCCCGCCAGAATGGATTCCCCCTGATTATGTCAATACCTTCCTCAATCGAATTTATTCGATTAAGCTGAGAGCTGCCGAAAGTTGCGTGCAGTTCGGCAGATAAGGGCCTCGTGTCTGTATCAAAGAACGTAAAGGCCAACTGGCTTTTGTATCCGAGCGAGAACAGGCGTTGAGAGGTATTGGGCTTCCCTATGACATCACGGAAACCAAAATCAGTAGTCGTAACGCCCCTAACCAGGCAGGGGATTGCATCCATATTGTCAGGCAGGTCATAATAGGAAAGCCCGTCGACAACATTAAGTATTATGATATCAGGATCTTTTTTTACTGCATGCCCTGTCAATATTTGCCCGATATCACGCTGAGTCGGAAGGATCTTTGCTGCTATCTCGAAATTATCGAAAAGCGCCTCACTTATCTTCCAGGGATCAGGTCGGCTCTCGATGCTTATGGTCGGGAAAGGCCATCCTTCGTTATCGTTAATAAGATATTCCCTTCGCTCTTCCTGAAGCTGCAGGCTGTCTACTTTTTTCAAGAATTCGCGCGAGCTGTCTATTGGATGAGCGTCGTCAAGGAACAGGAGGTTTAGCCGGTTGCCCCTGAAGGCAGCCGGATATGCGTCAATTGCAGTCGAAAGCTTTGTGACATCAGCTCCCATGTTGCCCCTGATTCCCCCGAAAATCATCTACTGCGAGGAAGCTCTAACTTGATCTGTACCTTATCATTCATGAAAAGCTCGCTGAGCTGCTTGAGGGCGGATTCCAAAATTCCGGCCGGAGGCTGGTCCTCTTTAAGCATCTGCAGTATCAGCTGCTTAAGATCGACAGCCTGGCTATCAGGGATAAGCTTCAGCATCTCTTTGGATTCCTTGCTTATCTCCGCTTCCCCTTTCTGCTGTTTCTTCTCGATTATCATCCTTCTGGCATCCCTCGATGCTTCGCGTGTTTTGCTTATGGCCTCTTTGACTTCATCGATACTTGGCTTCGGCCCCACGTCCTCTTTTACGATCTCTTCGATCCAATCCGTAGTCAAGTTCTTCGAGAGATTCTCGAGGGTTTCCTCGCATTTCTTTAGCTCCGTCAGCACCTGAGCGACTTCCTCTAAAGTCACGCGTTTGAGAACATTGCCTGCATACAGAAGGTCAAGCCTTTTTTCTGAAAGGCCCATGGATTCGTCTTTGCTGACCTTTTTCAGCTGTTCCACGGCCTGATTGAAGAGCTGTGCATAGCAACCTTTACTGTCGTCAGGATTGAAGACGACACTCACCCTGCTTTCAGCGCCAAGCCCAATGTCTGTCAAGAATATGTTCACCTTATCTTTGACCTTTTCGAACGCGCCTCTAAGTTCCTGTAAGTATTTCCTCCGCTTTGTCTCGATATCCTCAAGCTGCTTGAAATATTGCTTGTGGCTGCCAAGTCCGTTGACATTCCGCGTGCGAAGATGGTCTGACATGCCTTCCCAGACTACCTCGGTCTCCTTGATGAGCTCATTTGCCTTAAGCTTATGGGCGTCATCCTTTTTCATCTCAATGAGCAGCTTGTGGAGGTCGTCTGATGGCGTTAGCAGTCTCACCCATTGGTCATAATCGTCGAGATGCTTCTGAAGTTGCTGGAAATCATTTTTCAGGTTTTGAACCTGAGCGCTGAGGCTGGCATGTGAATTCCATCCATCATTAAGCCTCCTTATCTTCTCTATCGGAGACCCTTTTCTATTCTCCGTAAATTCTGAAATAGATCTGCTTGCCTTCTGCTTTAAGCTGCTGCATTCCCTCTTGATATCCTCGACTGTCTTGCCGAGGTTCGCGACAATATATGTGTTAAGGTCTGCACACCACTTTGATGATGCAGCCGGGTTGGTTTTCAAACCAGAAACCTGTCTGGAGGATGATATTTTCTGTTCAACCTGCACTGCATTCGTTATTTCGGCCCTTAGTGCATCTGCAAGCCTGCTAAAATATCCGTCAAGCCTGTCATGGTTCTGTTCAAAAGTCCGGTGAATCTTGCTTTTAATCGATTCGAAGTCAGCATCATCCGCCAATGCATCTATTTTTCTTTCTACGGATTCGAAATTAAAATCATGTCTGAAATCGGGCAACTTCTTGAGTTCATCGAATTCCTCTTTCAAGGATTCACATTTTTCACGTAGCTGTACCTTCATTTGTTCAGGGTCAAGGGGCATACAATACAGTACAGGGCGCCCCCTGTGTTTTGTTGCATAGAAGGTACCGCGAGCCTTGCCCATCTCAACTATCTGTGCGATTTCATCGATCTGATATCCTGAATATAGGAACAACGATACGAGTTCCTCGAAATCCACCCACCAGCATTCCTTTTCATTTATCTTCAACTTTCCAGCTGGCTTTTCTACCATGATCCCATCCATAATCTTCTTTTCAAGCGGATGAAGCTTGAATTCAACTATAGCAGGGTCATCCTTCCCTTTACCCATGTTGATATAGATCAAGTTCTCATAGCCGCTAAAGAAATCATTGAGGTTCATGATATTGGTATTAAAGGCAGTTGCGACAATACTTTTTGAAGCTTTCCATGGCTCCCGCCCCCTCTTGCATGAAAGGGGAATGTTCTGGTTCTGAAGAGATAGTATGTAGTCGCCCACCCTGCTCGTCCACTGAGGCTGCCGGATCAGTGTTGAATACTCTGGATAACGCTCCCTGAGGACATGATCACACAGGCTTGGAATAAGCTCGAGTGCTCCACTCGGTATGGTGCGTTTTATCTCTTCTGCTGCCTGACTTCTTATTCCCTCATCTTGAAAAAACTGCACAGGGAGGTTGCGAAGAAGCGGCTTCCTGATCGCATCCCATACAGCTGCGACTTCCTTTGGGAAATTCTGACGATCCATTTCACCGATGAGATATAGGATGCCGAGCGGGGTGAGAAAGCTTGAATCGACGATATTTTGCAACTGTTCGCTCTGGATTGGGTCACCCGCAAGATCGATGGCTATGCGTATGACTGCTGGTTCGCTCTTTTCAGGTTTTCCTGGCAATACCTGCACAAGCTGCTGTGGCAAGGATTCCTCGACATTCCAGCGTAAAAGAAAATGGATCAATATGTCTGTAGATGTTTCACGATCCCGGAATTCCTCCGGCTTGATGATTCTATTTATAGGTCCGACTGCAACCGCTACCCTCCTTTTTGGATAGTCTCGTGCAGTCTGATTGAATGCTCCGACAAGCTCTCCAAATTTGATGCCGTCATTCCGGTCGAGCCACCTGTCAGGCATATCCCACCCGACTAGCTGCTGGCCGCTCTTCTTTTCGAAATTCAGCGGAATCAGATGGTTGACAAATGCCTCCTTTGCTGTCTTAAATGATCTCGGTGCTGGGGCAAATTCGTTGAATATCTCTGTAATGGTATGATCAGGCTCTCTCTCTGAGACATCCCCTTCTATTTTGCGCAGAGACGAAAGACCGAAAAGGCTAAACTGTTTGTAAACAACGCCGCTGCTTCTTGCCTGTTCAATAAATGCAGCATCAATCCCGAGTTTTTCCGCCTGTTCAGTCGTTACGCCATTAGGGAATCCCGCAAGTATCTTGATCGATCTTCTATCAAGTCTTGAGGCTTCAGGCCGATTCAGGCATTCCCGAATCCTTGATGGATAGTCCGGCGAAACCAGAATCTCATCCTCAAGGCAGTCCTCGACAAAATCCTCGACCTCATATGTATTCTGTGAATCTTTGTACCTATGAACCATTTGGCGAAATGTGGATACAACCGTCCTCGGCCCGTATGAGAGATCTTTTCGGTCTGACGATGCGACCTGGCCGATGGCTTTCAGCGTGATCGGCGCAACGATCTTTTCGCCCTCGCTACCGAGATTGAAATTCCGGACGTAGCTTGCCCATAGCTGCTCGGCAAAGTCCGAGCCATAGATGTCCCGGAGCCTTGACATGCAGTTTCTTGCTCTAAGGCGGGCAGCAAGTGCTGCATGTGTCCGCTGTGCAGTTGCAAGAAAATTTTCCGGCATAGAGACGAATACACCATAATCTCCCTGACGCTGAAGAAGGCCGTTTGCGATCTCGAAAAGGATAAGAGAAACATTTGCGAACCCGAGTTCCTTCGCCGCGACTTCCGGTTCATCAAGGAGCATCAGAAGACCGACATAACCTGCTTCTTTTACGACAGTTGTAATTTCCTCGCAATAATCAAGAAAACGGTCTACGGTTATTTCCATGCCAACGCTTACTCCGGAACCAGCCAAGGCTGAAAGCGAAGTGAGGACATCATCGATTTTCTGACCAGTCTCTTGCGCTACCTTTTTAGCTGCTTCAATGAGAGTTTGTTCTCTGTATTTATCGTATATTTTCTTTGCTTTCAGCGCCTGATCAGGATTGCTTTTTGCAATCATATAGTCTATCCAGGCAGCTGTCCCCTCAATCATGTCAGCGACCCTTTTCCAAGAAAAGGGCGGTACTGAAAAGACTTTGCGTTCGGTGCTCTCTTCCCAGACATGGACCTGGAAGCTGGTTTTCCCATGTCCATAGTCACCGACCACAGCGCCGATGAAACCCCCCTTGTTCTGGCCACCTACCCACTTGAAGATCGTATCAACGTATTTTGAAGTATCGCCGAGCGGGATGTGGGTCTTTGCATGTGCTCGGTACATGTGTTCGACCTGTTCAGGAATGGATCGGAGGTGCGCAGCAGGATATGTGGCGATGATGGCGTCCTTGTTCAAAATGGAATCCAAATCACTGAGCGACATTTCCTTCCTCCCTGGCAATGCATTCTGCCCGAATTATTTGGTTGAGATCAGTCGTTTGGGGGTCCTTATGGAATGACCCGAGGATGCCGTATGTTGTAAGATTATGCTGGAACTGCCTGACATCTCTCTCGGTCAGGACAATCTCGGCTTTAGGCATTCTGTCCTGTGGAGGCTTTCGAGTGACCACTATTACCCGTTTGAGACCTTTGAGCATTGCAGCATCGCGCATCAGCCGTGTGTATTCCTCGCCATCCACCAGGACATTATTGGAGCCATTGGCAACTTCAGAGATCTCCTGAGAATAAACGTAATCATGCTCACGCGCCAGGATGTGAGCGACAAAGGTCTTGCCGCAGCCAGCAGGACCACAAAGGCAGATGAACTGCTGATTCGCCCATTTGGTCAGTATCTGATCATAGGCCTTACGTTGGCTTTCTGTTAGCCACTCAGCAGTAGCTTTTGCTTTTATCTTATTGAGCCATTCGATATATAGGCTCATGATCATTCCTTCAGATATTGTCGATCTTGAAAGGCTTCATAAGATTGATCGAAGCCCCGCTCAAAGTTTCAGAAATCTTTACCGATTGGTTGATCCTTGCCCCGATTCCAAGAAGCCTTTTGCAGCATCCAGGATCGAGCATGAATACGCCTGAAACTAGTTTTAAGAATTCGTCATCCATAATCACTGGGTCGCCATAAGTATAGCCTCTGCTCTGGTATGTTTCATCCAGAGCCAATAGAGCTATTTCGTATCTATCTATGGTCCGCGGAATTAGGGGCGAGCCGACTTGGTCAACAGGTGGCGGTTCTAAGGCGCGAAGCCAATGAGCTACTCGAGACACTGCTGTGTTATCAAATCGTGCTCCAGCCTTTTTCCCATAATCAAGCCAAGGAAATTGTTCCTTCATCTCTAATTGTATCGCTGATGCCAAATCTGAATATTTCAATAACTTCATATTAGACCATATTATTTTGCAGCATTGCCGATAACTCCAAAGGTACTTCCTTTTTGTGGGCTCAGCGGTGTAACCGGCATAATGAAGATAATGCATAAGATCCATTGCCATTGCAGGATCTACACCCAAAATATTTTGGATTTTTGAACCCAAGGCAGACAGTCTATATGTTACAAGGGAACCTTTCCTGCTCTGGACTGCCAAACCCAGATCAAAGAGTCTTCGTGGAGAATAGGTGCGGTCTTTTTGCATATTAAAACCATAGCTGTCTCTCAGTCCATCTGAAATTGCTTTCGGGGTTAGGTCATTATTATGCGAGAGTATTTTTAGAACATTCGTGACCTCATCAGGCGGGGCATAATCGAGATAAAAGTGAGTATCTTCATTATCAGTATTCATAAATCTCTCCAAATATTAAAGAGATTTCAAAGATGGCAAACAAAGCAAAAATCATCGCTTTCGTCTTCAAGGACTGTTTCAAGAACTTCATAAAGAGGTCTGTTAGGTAAATTGCGTTTTTTTTGCATCATTGATTTTTCGTAGTCTGCGATAATATGCTCTTTTCGGGCAGCCAAGTCGAGCAGAGATTCATCTTCATTCCAGAAATATCGTCTGCCGTCTTTATGTTCCTGTTCATATTTGACAGCCTCTTCAAATAGATCAGGATGAATCTCAGATAGCTTCACCCACTCAATCTTTCGCTGAAAAAAACAGAAAAAACAGCCAGACCTTGAACGCCAGCTATAGTACTCTGGTATGCCTATTCCACTCTCTTTGATGATCTTGAATATATCCTTTTTTATGAGTCCATCATTCATGAATGGGAAAACAGGCTTTATATTTGGTTTGGTAGAGATATAGCCAACGCGATCCTCGTCTGCCCTGAGCGCAATATAGCTGACAGCCTCGTCTTTACCGACAAATCTTTCAATTGGGCTTATCTTAAGCTGCTCTGTACACCATCGTTTTCTTGGTGAAGGAAGAAAACCCTTCTTTATAGCCAACCAATGATCAAAACCTCTCTTGGCTTCAAGTATCTTGATTTTCTTTCCAAGCAATATTTCAATCTTTTTAAGATATGCGTATGTCTCAGGGAGCTCTTTATGGGTATCACAAAAAAAATATTCGATTTCAGGGATTTTGTCTTTCAGGTACAAGGCCAAAGCTGTACTGTCTTTTCCGCCTGAGAGCCCGAGTATGTGGCGCACCTTCTTATCTACCAAACTTGTACTCCCTTTTTAGTTCCTTTATATTTGGTTTGGATATTTCGCTTCGCTTGTGAAAGATCTTTTCAATCAATGCTGCTGCGACGGCCTGCTTGACATTCGCATCGTCCTTTAAGTTGTATTTCTCTATTATCTGATCGGCTATCTGTTCTATGTTTGGCTGCCTCTCTCGGTCAATCCAGAGCACCTGGTGAATCTCATCGCCGTCTGGGTAAGTGACAGTAATTCTCCTGGCATCGATGCCTTCGCTTGGGATTGCCATTTCCTTTTGCAGCGCCTCAAGGTTCATGAACCTTCTTGCGATATCGCTAAGCTTAGTCTCGAAAATTATTACATCGTCATCTGCCCATAATTTAGGAGACCTACTTGTTATTATCAGCAACAATGATTCAAGCCACGTTTTATTGTCCGATTCCTTTTCAGAACAAGCTATAATAAAGCTTTTCAAGCGCAGCTCTATTACCTGCGATGAAAGATTCAACGCCCTATATCGTAAGCTTTCCCGAAATTCTGCCGTATCTATCCTTATTGCAAATGCCCGCTTAATCAGTGTCTCACAGTGACCGAGCAGATCGTCATAAGCGACCTGTAGTGAATTGAGGGCCTGCACCAATCGTTTCCTAAAGCTTTTGACAAGTGTCCCGTCTTCATTTGCATCGCCTGTAATGATAGGAAGGCCGCAGGCCTTTGGAAGGGCTGAAAAGAGTAGCTCATCGGGTTCTTTTGCTTCAAGAAGCGCCTTTCGAACAGCCTTTGCTTCATCGGTCACCCTGTTTTCTGTTGTAATGGTAAACTGAGGCAATCTTTTTGCAAATCCGACAAGAGGTTTTATGATGCTCAGGATTGTTGCGTTCCTGAGATTTGCATCATTTTTAGACCTTTCAGAAGAGAGAATTTTGCCGAGCTCATGGAATATTTCGGCTCTCAAGCCTGACACTTCGAAATATTTTACTGAAAACCGTTCTGGCTTTTTGATCAATAATTCGAAATGTTCAGACCCAAGCACCGGTATAAAACTTCCATCGATATAGACGCTCACATACTCATTGTGATAGAGCAGGACCGCAAGCAGAAGGACCGGAATGACCCCTTTCTTTACGCCATAGGGCGGGGCTTCAAGCAGATCATATAGGTAGGTTATGTTCCTTGGCTCTGATTTCGCTTCCCTGCAAAAATCCTCGATCGCTTTCCATATATAATAGATACCTTCATTGTTCCTCGGAGGCCTTGAGAAAATCCAGCCGCCTTCTGATTCGACATACAAACCAGTCTGCCTGAGGACTGATTCGAACATGCTGTATTCAGGGCCGTTTCCTACTATCCCCAATCGTGGTTGGCCGGCATTCTCAAGCATCGCAACAATTAGCTTGTTCCTGGCCGATGCTCCCTGGGATGTGAGCTCTCTTCGATTAATAAGCTCGTTCCAAAGATATGGGCCAAGGTTGTAGATGTTATCACAGAGATGCGATAGGTAGTTCTGGAAAAATCCCCAGCTGTTGAAATTCATCTTCTCGTCTGGTTCATAGAAGGTGACTTTCCCGGATGCAATGTTAAAAGACCTCGACAATGCATCGTTAAGCAGCCTCTGAGCATAGAGGATTCGCTGACCGACCTCACGCCTTGCAACGCCATCTGTTTGCAGCTGTGTTGCGTTCTTTTTTATGTTACATAGAGAAACGTATTCATGGCATGCTATTTTTATAGAGTTTACTTCAGATGCACAGAGGATCAGAACAGGCTTGCCACATGATGTATTTTTAGGGATGTTCTGAAGCTTCTTTATCTCTCTTTCGTTGCCGACCCAGTAGCAAATAAGCCCATCGCTGTCCTTGCTCTGACATTCCAAAAACTCGAAAGATTCGATTGTATCGTAGTATCGCCTTTCGAAATACCTCAAAGTTCCGGTCTTATAGCTGTGCCTTTGAACAACAAGAGGTCTTAATGGAGAGTATTCGTTGAGCAAATCGGCAAGGGATATGTTGAGTATCTCGGCCCCCTCTGAGAGCTCTTTTTCGATATCGAAATCAGACCCTTCCCATATCCGAAGCTCGTCTATCCGTTTCCTCCAGATGAGGAATCCCTTATCCAATAGCTCCTTTATCTTATCGTCCCAGTATTGGAGTTCATTCCTGTCATCCGGGTAGGTGCACATCGCAAGAGCAACAGTCCTGCGAGATGCTCTAAGAGAACCTGTTGTCGAAACGAGATTTAAGAGCCCGATGGTCTTCATCACGAGCAAGACATCAGGATCGAGATGGCTTGCGTCAGATAGGCGCGATTGGATCTCGACCCATCTCTGTAATTGTGGCCTTGCCGAAATCGACATGCCGGCTGATTCCACGAAATAGTCGTATATTTTGTGCAGCTTAAAACTTGGCAGTTTCTCATTACTTAAAGATGATTGAGATAGGAACGTGAAAAAAGAATCAGGTTCACCACTTGCAAGGAACGTGAAAAACGTCCTGTCATTCTGCGAATATTTAGTGCAGAGGATTGGCAGGATCAGAGCAGAAAGCGGATGCAGAGGATAGATCGATGCAAGATCGCCACTAGAAAAATGATGTGAAAGCTCATTGTCTGACAAGGCGGCTTGCCACTTTGCCGCCCAAAGATCAACTCGTGACTTGAAAGAATTATCGTTTGATTGGTCGATCGCCTGACCTATAAGCCGCATCATCCGATCCGGTGATTCGATGAAAGGGATGTCCTCGAACCTTCCTTGAATCTTCGCCCATTCGTTCCTTTGTGCTGCGGCTAGTCCATGGGCATAGTCTATGAATGATTGATGCAGAAGGCCGAAAACGAACACATTGAATCTATCCCTATTAGACGACAGTTCCGAGATCTGCTGGAGCAGGTAAAGGTCATCCATGGATTGGTTCTGCGCGGAGAATTCGAGGTTCTTTCCGAGCTCATCTATTATCAACAATATTCCAGCCCTTGACGCTTGGGCCAATGATCCTATGACCTGGATCAGGTGATTATTGTCGATTGTAGCGCCTCCCTGAGATTTCAAAAAGAGTGCATTAAGTTCATCCAATACTTCCGGCCTTCGCCCCCTGCTGTTCTGCCAGAAGATGGTCACACCGCTATGGAGTGCCCGGATGACTGTCTTGACTATGGGTTCTCGCTGCGCTGTTGCAACAGCTCTGATCAGTCCCGATTCGGGAAGCCTGCTTTTAATCTCCCTTTGCAGGGAATTGGATTTCTCGGTCTGTCTAAGTATCTGGAAGGCGCTTTGATTATTCTCATCTCCCCGTGGTGCACAGAGCGCTGTCAGGAAGTTTGCGAACGCCGATTTCCCCGTCCCATATGAGCCTGTCAGTGTCCAGGCACGGACAGAATTGGAGAGAGTCAAGGCTCTCAAAAACCTCTCGATGCTGTCGATGGCTCGTGAGGTCGGGATATAACCTACCAAGCTATCTGGGATTCCGAAATCGCGCTCAAGGTTTACAGATCGTGAATATCTGCGTTTTACTGATACAAATTCAGATAGGGCTGGCATGTCAGTTCCCTTTTCTGAAATAGCTGCATAGAATTTTCTCAGATAATACCGAGGGATCGCTGTCGTAAGCAAGCCGGATCATCCCAGCAGTGTCAGTCAGGTATATTCCCTTTTCCATCTTGGAGACAGTCTCTATTGCCTCGCTGAGTGAGCTTTCAGTCATCTTGAAGACCTGTCCGGGGCTTCCGGCATTATAAAGCAGCCGTGAGATCGACATCGTTCTCGCATCGTCCTGGAAAGACGCCGCAAATTCAAGGCAGGCTGAGACTATTATTTCAGGAGGCAGGCTCGGCTTGTTTCCAAAATTGAACGTGAATCTTTTTGAATCCGTGTATGCGTCGATTATTCCAAGATCGGTGAACGGACAATCGAGCGAATCTTCTTTGAGGTTTTTCGGCCCTGTCTTCTCGACATACATCCTGAGCAAGCAGTTAACATCCTTGTTCAGTGACGAATCAAGGATTTGCTTATCCGGGAACTGCCGGTTCCTGTACTCATTTAGCGAAAAAATGAGGTCGTCTGCCGAAAACTCGATCTTGTTAAGCTCGTTGAACGTGAAATACCATGCCGGAGCATAGCAGGGAGGCTTAACCAGATTCCAGTGCAGCAGCCATAGTGATGATGGATTTTCAAGAAACGGGTCCCATCCGCCATCTTTCAGGAGCTTCTCTGCAAATGCAGTGGATTTATGCACATATTTACCGTTATCTCTGAGTTCATCGACGATCTTGAATGCGATGCACCAATACCTGATGGCCTTGACCATGTTTTTTCCAACGCCCAAGACGACGGGTGCAGACTCCTTTGAAAAGACCGAATTGTCCTCATCCGCCTTGTCAAATCCTTTCTTCAGCCAGCCGAATCTTGGGTGAAAGGTCTCATGGCGTGCAAAAATGGGATGGACGGCAGGGTTTTGTCCCATCGATGCCCCCCTCATTTGTATAAGACTCATAGCAACCAAGAGATTATGCGGCAGCCTTGGCCACCGCAGTCAAAAAATGGTTTTGGAACCTTCCATCCGGGGTTCGATCCCGCCGAAATTCCTCCTTCTTGTAGCCCATTCGCCTTGCTGAATGCAAGATAGCACAAGTTTCCTTCAAGATGTGTCTTTTTTACAAATTTTGAACATACAGCCCCCTTGGTTCGCAGATTCTGGGAGGGGCGGCGATCTATAAACCCCAGGCCAGCACCGCCCGGTAATGGTGGGCCAAAGGGGAAGCGGAGGCTACATGGACATACCACCGCCGGGCGTGGTAAGAAATTCTGGCCCCCACCTTGTTCAGACGCTTGATCAGCCAATCCATGCACCGTTTCTCTTCTTCGCCCCAGACATAGAACTGCCGGATCATCGGGAGAAGGTTGTAGGCCAGAACCCCCATCTTCAGCCAGGCCTGATTTCCACCTTTTTGTGCAGCATAATCGGGGGTAAACAGGGCCAGGAGGAGGCCCGCGTTGCATTTCATCCTTGCCGTTGCCGGACATCTGCCACCCCATCACTCCACCATTTCGTAGGAAGCGGTCTTCCGGGAACGATTTTTTAAAAAAATTTTGGAGAGGGCCGACATCGAGGGGGGAGGGTCAGTTTTTTGCCTCCCCTAAAAAGAATCGGGGGAAAGTCTCCGTGGGGGTACTTAAAAGGACAAGGGGGGGGAAGGGGGCCCCATCCCGGGGTTTGTGGTTCAGGCCGGCGATTTTTTGGGGGTCTGGGTGGCGAATGCCAAGGGGGTCAAGATCGATGGCCGCCCCGGCTTACTCTTGGGTAAACCAAGCGCCCACAATGCCCCCACGGCTACATGAGAGCCTCGTGGAGGGTCGATTTCCTTCCAGGCAAGTAATTGTTGTAGCGTCGATTGGGTTGGTAGGAGACCAAGCCGGACTCCCTGGCCCCCAAGGGAAGGTGCCAAAACAGTTAATCTTAGGCTGAAGTGCTGGGGATAGCGCTGGGGAAAAAAGTGAGGGGGTTAACCAATTTGGCTAACCCCCTGATTTTCGTGGTAGCGGGGGCAGGATTTGAACCTGCGACCTTCGGGTTATGAGCCCGACGAGCTTCCAGGCTGCTCCACCCCGCGTCAGTGATGGTTATGTATACCAAAACACCTTGCCGGTGTCAACGTGTGTGGGGAGATTTCTTGGGGAGGCCCGTGGCGTGGGGTTCAGGGCGGCTCCGGGTCGGCGTCGGGGAGAGCGGCAAGCCGCCGCGGCCCTCCGGTCAGCCGGGTGTTTCCGCCTGCTCCAGGTCGCGCTGGTACCAGGGCAGGGCCGACAGCAGCAGCACGGCCCCCAGGGTCAGGGCCACCAGGGTGAGGGAGACCCCCATAGTCAGGTTTCCCAGGTCGGAGACCCAGCCGATGAGGAAAGGGGAGGGCACGTCCCCCACCAGGTGAATAATGATGATGTTGAGAGCCACGGCTTGGGCCCGGCGGGCCGGTCCGGCGATGCTGACGATGATGCTGGTGAGGACGCCGGGGTTGAGGAAGAGGAGGAAGACGGCCCCCACCAGACAGGGCACATAAACCCGGGGGTTGGGGGAAAAGATCACCAGGGCCGCCAGGGGCACGGCCAGGGCCACCCCCAGGCCCGAGACCCAGAGGGGGGCTCGGGGAGTGAGGCTCAGGAGGCGGCCGCCCAGGTACCCACCGGTTACCGTGCCCAGCCCTCCGGCCAGGGTGACGGCCCCGAAGAGCAGGTAATTGGCCTGGGCCAGGCTCAGACCTTTAACCACTTCCAGGAAGCGAGGCATCCAGAAGGCCAGGCCACCCAGGGCGAAGGTGGTCATGCCGTAGCCCAGGGTGACCAGACGAAAGGTGGGGCGCCGCCACAATTCCCGGGCGGCGGTCCAGGGAAGCTCGACCCGAGGCGGCACCGCAGGGGGGACGGCCGGCGGCGCCGGGGCTGCCGAGGCGTGACGCACCAGCATCCAGGCCAGGAAAAGGCCCGGCAACCCTCCCAGAAGAAAGGCGGTCCGCCAACCCCAATGACTGCCGATGAGACCTCCGGCCAGGTAGGCCAGGGCCGAGCCCACCGGGATGGCCAGGTAAAAAAAGCCCAAGGCCGAAGAGCGACGGTGCAGGGGGAGGCGGTCGGCAATCAGGGCCGGGGCCAGGGTGCCGTATGAGGCCTCCCCCACTCCCACCAGGCCCCGGGTGAGGAGCAGGGCCGGATAGCTGGTCACCCAGAAGGTGAGGCTGGTGGCCAGGCTCCAGAGCACGGCCCCCGCAGCCATGAGGCGCACCCGGCCAAGGCGGTCCCCCAGCCAGCCGAAGAGGGGCGAAGTGAGGAGATAAACCAGAAAGAAGGCGGTGCCCAGGAAGCCGAAGGCCCGGTCGCTCAGCCCCAACTCCGCCTTCACCAGACTCCCCAGGGCGGCTATCAGGTAGCGGTCCAGGTAATCCAGCAGATTCAGGGCGGTGAGCAGCAGGAGAAACCGGCTTTCCCGGGTTGGGGACATAGGGGCCTTTCATTGGGGAGGAGAACGTCAGGAAATCAGAGAGACCGCGGCCCCCTCAGCGTCGGTAAATCACCGGGGCCTTTTCCGGAATCCACTCTTTGCCGTCGCAGTTGGACTTGGCCCGGAATTCCTTGAGGACGGCTCGCCCCTGGACGATCAGGTACACGGCAAAGCCAGGACCGGGTTGTAGGCCCCGCCGGCGCAAGTGGCCTGGACCAGGTATTTTTTCGGCTCCAGTTCCCAGAATACCAGGGACTCGGCCCCCACCCCGGCCGTGTCGTAAGCCTGTTCGCACTCCTGAGGCCACTTCAGGATGGCATACCAGGCCTTGCGGTCCTCGGGGGTGAGGTCGCGCTTTTTCTGAGGTGGCGCCAGGGCAGGTCCCTGAGCCGCGGCCGGCCCGAAACTCAGAAGCAGAAGGCCGGCGGACAGAACCAGGGCGCGTGTCAGCATTATATGGAGTTTCTCCTCGTTTCAAAGGGATAAGCCATAGGGAATCCCTGGTGCGACGCGGATGGGAGGCTGTCTCCACCGGATGGAGAAACAATATCAGGTCTGCCGGAAATTGTTTAAGCTTTTTTTCCCCAACCTTACAACGCCAAGGCTCGGTCCTGGGAGAGGCGGGCGGCCAGGGCGGCGACGGCCAGGGCGGCCTTGCTTCGGGGGAAGCGCTGGACGAAGGGGGTCTGTTCCCGGACCGAGCGGGTGACGGCCGGATCCTGGGGCACGGAGCCCAGATAGAGCACCTCCACCCTGAGGAAGCGGGTGGCCACCTGGGCCAGGGTGTCGAAGGTCTGGAAGGCCTCATCGTCGCTGCGGACGGCATTAAGGAGGAGGTGAAATTCCCGGCGTTGATATTCCTGGGCCAGGACCTTGATGAGGGCGTAGGCGTCCGTGAGGGAGGTGGGATCCGGGTTGACCACCAGGATGAGCTGGTCCGCCAGGGCGCCGAACCAGAGCACCGAGGGGCCGATGCCGGCGGCGGTGTCGATGAGGGTGAGGTCGAACCCGGCGGCCAGGGTGCGCAGGATGCGGCTCAGGCGCTCCTGGTCGTCCGGCCCCAGGTTGACGATGTCCGGGACGCCGGAGGAGGCGGGCAGCACGGCCAGCTGGGGCTCCGGGAAGATCAAGGTCTCCATGGGGTCCCGGTCATCCTCCAGGAGGTGGCGGATGGTGTGGGTGACGGTGAGCCCCAAAAGGACATCGGCGTTGGCCAGACCCAGGTCGCCGTCCACCACCAGGACCCGGACGCCCTGTCTGGACAGGGCGCAGGCCAGATTGACGGTGAGGCTGGTTTTGCCCACCCCCCCCTTGCCGCTGGTCAGGCAGATGGTCTTGGGGCTCATCATTTGCTCCCTGAAATTTTTTTTCGGAGATTTTTTGGGGTTAACAGGCCCGTCCGCTCTTCGGGGCTTACTTCCGGAGAGGCCTGGTCAGACAGCAGCTGCCAGTGCCAAACTAGGTTGCGGCCCCGGGCCTTGGCCTCCAGCAGATGGGCGTCGGCCCGCTGCAGCAGTTCCGCAGGGGTGAGGCGCTCCCGGAGATCATAGGCGTCCACCCCGAAACTGGCGGTGAGGCGCAGGGTGTGCCCCTGAATCCTGGGCTTGGCCTCCTGCAAGGCCCGGTGCAGACGACGGGCCAACCGGACCGCCTGGGAGAGGCGGGTGCCGGGAAGGATGATGGCGAACTCCTCCCCGCCGTAGCGGCAGGGGATGTCCAATTGCCGGACGTTTTGCTGCAGGAAACGGCTGATCCAGACCAGGGCGGCGTCCCCCACCTGGTGGCCGAAGGTGTCGTTGATCTCTTTAAAGAGGTCCAGGTCGATCATGAGCAGGCCGGTGGCCAACCCGGTGCGGCGGGTGCGTTCCATCTCCCGGCTCAGGGCGTCCATGAGGTACCCCCGGTTGTACAGACCGGTCAGCCCGTCGGTCTGCGACAGGGCCAGGAGGCGCCGGCATTCCTCCTGCAGACGCAGGTAGGCGGCGAGGACCGGACAGGCCTCCGTCCCCAGCGGACAAACGGGCGGCGCATCTTCAGAAAAGACCATGTAGTCCCGGTGAACCGACCCCCATGACCCATGGGGAAAGGGCGGACCGGCGCCCCCCCGTCCCCCAAGGATGACGGAACGTCTTTTGCCATTTATCGGTCCCTGGACCGCCGAGGGTTAAGGGAAAACGACAGGGGGCCCCACCCGCCTGGCGCTTTTCTCAGGCAGGGAAGGAGCAGGGAGAAACACCGTGTATAACCACCTTGATAGGTTTGATTTTTCTGAAATCATCCCCCGTTTCGGGGAAATAGTAGTGCCGGCATGAGCTTTTTCGGAAAAAATGATTATAGTGTGGCGAGGAACGGTGAGGAGACCGAATCCTCCAAGCGGGCTGCGGCTTTTCCCACCCATACGGCTGTTGACCGGTTCCTGCCGGCCCGTCGGACCCTGTGCCTGAGCCGGTGCGATGCATACCACTCAACTGCATCATACTTCCAAGGAGGAGCATCATGTCCGAAACCATCAACTGGCGGACCGATTGGGAAGCCGCCCTGAAGGAGGCGCAAAAGGAAAACCGCCCTCTGGTATTGGAAATTTACCTGGAGGGGTGACCCCATTGCCACCGGTTGGTCCGTGAGACCCACCCCGATCCGTCGTTGGCTGCGGCGCTCAACGCCCGCTTCATCCCCGTGCGCCTGGAAGGGCGGAGCCGCATGGACCTGGTCCAGCAATGGGGCGTCAGGGGCGCCCCCACCACCCTGGTCTTTAACCCCGAAGGCAAGGAACTGCATCGGTTTATGGGCTTCCTGGAACCTGCGGAATATCTTAAGGAATTGAGCAAATCTGCCTGATCCGACGCCGGGGTCGCCTCGCTCGGCCAGGCGGCCCCGGAACCCCCGGTTGCTTCCCAACACTTGCGCACGCGTCTGCGGCGCAGCCGCAAAGCAAGAAAAGTCCGGTGGCGCGGTCGTCCCAGTCCGCCGGCGGTCCCGGCCATGGTGCGTGAGGCGCACCCTGCGGAACTTGGGGGTCAGGTGCCAGGTGTCAGGTGTCGGGTGTCAGGCGCCAGGGGGAGGTTTTGGGTCTTGAGTTCCGGGTTTCGGATGGACGCCAAGATGGGGAAAGACGTTGGTGGCACCGGCGTCCCGCCGGTGTTTTTTTCGCGCTTCAGGAAAAGCCGGGTGGGGCGGGCGTCCCTGCCCGCCGCCAACCCCCGGCAATGGTGCGCGGAGCGCACCATACGGAACTTGTTCATAGAGTTCGGCGGCCGCAGGCCGCCCTCCAGGCTTTGTCCGGACACCCGGAGAAGGATGTCCTGCACGGACACCGCAAAAAAACGCGGCGCTTTCCCGCCCTGCCATAGAAGGCTTCGGGGTCGGAGGAGGGGGCGCATCAAGAATTCCCCAGACAGCCCGCACCGCGGCTGCCTAAATAGTTGATTCGGGGATCAGGCTGGCCTTGCCCCGGCGCAGTTCGGCCAGCACCAGTTCGTCGGTGGGGAAGGCCAGGGGCGAGGGCGGGTCGCTCAGGGGAAAAAAGTCGGCCGCGTCCAGGTCGTCGCCGGGGCTGAGGCGGCCTCCGCGAGCCGTGCCGGCAAACCAGATGCCCACGGTGAGGCGTCGGGGATCGTGGAAATTGGAGTGCACCGCCACCACCTCGCCCAGCTCCACGACGAGTCCCGTTTCCTCGTGAAATTCCCGCCGGGCCGCGTCCCGCACATCTTCGCCCCACTCCACGTAGCCGCAGGGAATGCACCAGGCGCCCCGGTAGCGCCCGCCTGCCCGGCGGCCCCAAAGGATGGCGTCGCCCCGGCGCAGGATGACGGCCACCCCCACCACGGGATTGAGGCAGGTGATGCGGCTGCAGCGGGCGCAGACCAGGCGGGGGCTCCCCCCCGGCGGCCGCGCCTCCAGGGGCCCGCCGCAGCAGGGGCAGTAGCGGAAGTCCAGGGGGTTGCAGGAATGGGGCATGGGTGGCGGCACCCTCTGAAAAAATCTCGTAGGGTGCGTCTTACGCACCGTTAGAATGGACATTCGGCGGGAGCTGATTTCGCCGCCATCATATTAGAGGTTGCGTTGCAAGGCAAATGCATTTATAAAAATCAAGATTTGCCCACGTTTCCCGCCGGGCAGGTGCACCGTGACCGCCGTCAGACTCCAGAACATCCGCAATATCGGCATCATCGCCCACATCGACGCCGGCAAGACCACCTTGACCGAGCGCATCCTCTATTATACCGGGCGCACCCACAAGATGGGGGAGGTGCACGACGGCGCCGCGGTCATGGACTGGATGCCCGAAGAGCAGGAGCGGGGCATCACCATCACCGCGGCGGTGACCACCTGCCATTGGAAGGGGGCGGTGGTCAACATCATCGACACCCCGGGGCACGTGGACTTCACCATCGAAGTGGAGCGCTCGCTCCGGGTCCTGGACGGGGCCATCGGCGTCTTTGATGCGGTCTCGGGGGTGGAGCCCCAATCCGAAACGGTCTGGCACCAGGCCGACAAGTACCGGGTCCCCAAGCTGGCCTTCATCAACAAGATGGACCGGCCCGGGGCCGACTTCTGGGCCGCGGTGGCCAGCCTCAGGGAGAAGCTGGGGGCCCGGCCCCTGGTGGTGACCATCCCCTGGGGCGAGGAGGACCGGTTCCGCGGGGTCATCGACCTGTTGGCCATGAAGGCCCTGAAATGGCAGGACGAAACCCTGGGGGCCGTCTTTGATGAAGGGGAGATTCCCGCAGAGCTGCGGCAGGCCGCGGCCGAGGCCCGGGAGCAGCTCCTGGAGTCCCTGGCCGAAGTGGACGACCGCATCCTGGAAGCCTATCTGGGCGAGCAGCCCCTTTCCCGGCAGGAGTTGAGCCAGGCCCTGCACCGGGTCACCCTGGCGCTCCAGGGGGTGCCCGTCTATTGCGGCGCGGCCCTGCGCAACAAGGGCATCCAGCCGCTGCTGGACGGGATCAGGGATTTTCTGCCCAACCCCACCGAGGTGCCGCCCATCCAGGGCGAGCATCCCCTCACCGGAGAGGTGGAGACCCGCCCGCCCAGCCTGGGGGGCCCCGTCACCGCCCTGGTGTTCAAGATCATGCTGGACCAGGGCCAGCGCCTCACCTATGTGCGCCTCTACTCGGGCGCCCTGCGGACGGGGCAGGAGATTTACAATCCCCTGAAGAAGGTTACTGAAAAAGTTACCCGCATCTGGCGCATGCACGCCAATAAACGGGAGCCGTTGGAGGAGGCCCAGGCCGGCAGCATCGTCGCCCTGGTAGGGCTCAAGTTCAGCACCACCGGCGACACCCTGTGCAGTGCCGACCGGCCCCTGGTGCTGGAGCCCATCACCTCCTACCTGCCGGTGATCTCCCTGGCCATCGAGCCCGAGACCCGGGACGACCAGGAGCGGCTGGGGCCGGCCCTGGTTCGGGTGGCCGAGGAGGACCCCAGCCTCAAGGTCCACGTCGACGAGGACACGGGGCAGACGCTGCTCTCAGGCATGGGGGAGTTGCATCTGGAGGTGGTCCTGCACCGCCTGGAGCGGGAGCACCACATCCGCATCCGGGCCGGGCGACCCCAGGTGGTGTACCGGGAGACCATCGCCGGCAGGGCCGCCGGCGCCGGCGTCTTCGACCGGGAGTTGGCCGGGAAATTCCACTTCGCCCAGGTGACCCTCGAGGTGGCGCCCCGGCCCCGGGGGGCGGGCAATGCCTTTGCCAGCCTGCTGCCCCCGGATCACCCGGCCCTGGCCTGGGTCCCGGTGGTGGAGCAGGCGGTGTCCGAGGCCCTGGACGGCGGCCCGGTTTACGGCCACCCCGCGGTGGACGTGGCCGTGGCCCTCAGCGAGGCGCAGGTGCGGGAGGGCCAGGCCACGGAGATGGCCTTCCGCATCGCCACCATGGCCGCGGTGAAGCAGGCCCTCACCCAGGCCCGGCCTCTGCTGCTGGAACCCATCATGCAGGTGGAAATCATCACCCCGGAAGAATTCACCGGCGAGGTCCTGGGCGACCTGCACGCCCGCAAGGGCAAGGTGGAGCAACTCCTGGCCAAGGGCCCGGTGCGCTTCGTTTCCGGCCAGGCCCCGCTGGCCCAGATGTTCGGCTACGCCACCGGCCTGCGCTCCCTCACCCAGGGCCGGGGCACCTTCACCCTCCAGTTCCACCACTTCGGCAGCGTGGAGCGCTGAGCTTCTCCCTCGGGAAAATTCTCCCCTCAATTTTCATCAGGCCTGGCACAACATGGCGGCGCCCCAGCTGCGGCTGTCTGACCGGGACAGCACGTTTTGCCCGACCCGCCGGCCAGCAGCCCGGAGGCGGCCAGCAGCCCCGCCTTGATGATGAGTTCCGCGGGTACGGCTTCGTGGACCATCCCGTCCGCCTCCACGGTACGGCACTGGGCGTCGCCGCAGGGTCCGCAGCAGGGGCTTTGACCCACCTGCAGGTCCAGCCAGGCCTCCAGGGGCCGGCCGTTAAGCCGGATGAGGTTGGATTGCAGGGGGTCACCGGCAAAAGCTTCCTGGTCCAGCGCCTCCTTCTCCAGGACCACCTGCACGCCCACGGGCGCCAGGGCCTGCCGCAGCGCCGCCGCCGCGGCCTCCACCGCGGCTTCGGTGGCGCCGCAGCGGGGGCAGGTCTGCCCGTCCGTCAGGAGACGCTGCCAGGTAATGGTGAGCACCCTGTTTGCCATTGAGGATTTTTCGTGCACCAATTTCCCGAATCCGGCTCCGTCAGGTTCCATAAGGATTGACCAGATGCACCGGCGCCGGCGAGGTGCGAATCACCTTTTCGGCCACACTGCCGAAAACCGGACTTTTCTGGTCCAATGACTCCTGGCCGCGACCATGGGTGGTGAGCACCACCAGGTCAACCTTTTCTTCCTGGATCATCTTCAGAATTTCCGCGGCGGCGTCTCCCTGCGCCACTTTGATGACCATATTCGGGCAGGCCTTCAGGTCCGTGTCGCAGACGGTCTGCATCTTGCTCTTGGCCTGCTTCAATTCCCACTCCTGAAAATTTTTCAGGTGATGTTCCCCGGGTTCGTGGGCATAACCGCCCCAAAAAGACGTCAGGTCCGTGCCCACATAGAGCATGATGGTTTTCGCCTGGTACTTCTGCGCCAGGGAAACCACGTGCTTGGCAGCTTTCAGCGAATTTTTGGAAAGGTCGGTGGGCCACAGGATGGTGCTGATCATGGAAAACCTCCTGAAGTTATAAAATCTAGAGCGATTTGAGGCTCCTGCACGATTAGGGTTTTTCCGTCTCCCCCAGGGGTGTGATGGACCTCAAGCCATTAAAAATACAAGATTCTTTACTTTGCTCAGGACGAACCTAAGCAATCTCGCCCTATTTTACCAGAGCCTTATGCCGAAGGCACGTCAAAGAGATGGAAGCCACCATGATAAACCCACCGGATCCTGCCCTTTTCCTCCGGCTTCTCATCTCCGTGGGATGAGCCTCCGACCTGAGCCGCACCCGCACCGTCTCTCCGGCGGATACCTTTCAGGCGGGGGCAGGAAGCCGTTCTTAAGGGCCCGGTTGTCATTCCCTGGAAGGGATCAGGAAGCGCGTGGAGTTTTCCATCGACTTCCAGTAAGATAATGGTTCAACGCAAAGAAGCAAGCCTCCCGCCGGCGAGGCCGCGGGAGGCCGGGAGGACGCATGGAAAGTTCCTGGCGCATCGTCGCCTTTCCCTTGATGTTGCCGTGGCGGGAGGAGTTCTGGACGCTGCCCCTCTATTTTCCGGAGTTGCGGGTGGGGGTGAAGCAGGGCTGGCCGGCCGCCGCTCCCTACCCGGGCCTGCCCCTGCCGGCGGAGGCGGAGGCGCCGCTGGCCCAGCTGCAAAACTATGCCCCCGGGGAACTTACCCAATGGCGGGCGTTTGAGGAGTACCAGCAGCCCCGGGAGGAGGTGGACGAACTGGTCCGGGAGTTGAGGGGCGAGTCGCGCCGGCCTGCCCCGGAGCGCCGGGCCTCCCCCGAGGCCTGGGCCCTGGCCTGGCAGTTGGAAAAGATGCAGGCGGACCAGGAGGCGCAGATGCACCTGGTGGATCGGGGCCAGGAGTGGTTGACGGAGATTTTCCGCCCCGAGCCATGGGCCGACACCAGCGGCATCAGGGCGACGACGGGGGTGCAGGAGGTGGCCGACCCGGATCTGGCCCGCCTCCGGTACCTCCTGTGGCGGCGGGTGATGGCCCCGGAGCTCACCGGCTCGTGGGCGCCCCTGCTGCTGGGCCGGGGTTCCCGGGGGATGTTCGCGGCCCTGGTGGGATTCTCCGAGTTTCTCTCGCTGCCGCGGCTGGAGGTGCAGCTCCCCGGCGTCAGGACCGCAGACCGGTGGCAGGCGCCGGCGGAGCTGGCGGCCGAGCCGGCCTGGCGGGGCCGGTTCCGGGAGGCCCTGGAGGCTTGCCTCAGCGCCGCCCGGAGTGGAGAGGGCCTGACGGCCGCCGGCGTCGACCTGTCGGCTCTGGCCCAGGAGTTTGCCCAGGCCTGGCCCACCCCGCCCTCCTGGTGGTGGCCTCTGGAATTCTGGCCCCGCCTGGAGGTGAACGGCAAGGCCTGGGGGCCCCTGCTCTGCGGCGCCCCCCAGGCCGGGGATTTGGGGGCGGGGTGAGAGGGGGGGCGGGACGGGCCGACTCCGCCGTCAAAAGTTGCAGCTGGGGCTGGGGAGTCCGGGGGGGATGGCGGGCGGGGACGCCCGCCCAGGGATGTCCTCCCGCAGGCCCAGGCCTGCGGCCGCCGTAACGGTCTAATCACCGCATCTCTTTATCAGACGTGAATCTCCACCACGTCCCCCTCCTGCAGGCAATATTCCCGCTGCACCCGCTGGCCCTGGAAGGTGCTTTGGCCCCAGACCCGGGCGAATTTGAACCGGCGGCCCAGGTCGTGGTGAATGCGCCCTGCCAGCTCAAAGACGGTGGTCCGGACGGGAACGGTGAAGGGGGCCTGGAAGTTGGCGGCCTTGCCCGGGGCCCGGGTGTAAACCCGCACCAGGCCCAGGATGCCGAAGAGGGCGGCCCTGAGTTCGTCCAGACCCGACCCCTCCTCGGCCGAAACCACGTGGGTGGGCAGGAGTTCGGCCATAATCTCCCGATACAACTCCAGCTCTTCGGGGTCGGGCAGCAGGTCGCTCTTGTTCAGGATGAGAAGCGCGGGACGGGAATCGAAGCCGCCGGCGGGCGGTCCGCGCCGGCTTTTTAAGGTCAGGCGCAGATCTGCCAGGAGGGCGTTGCAGGCGTGCCATTGGGCCAGGGGGTCCTCCGGCGGGGCCAGAACCACGGCCCAGGCGTCGGCCCGCCGCAAAAGATCGGGGTACCAGGGCTCAATGAAATCTTCCCCCAGCGGCGGGGTGTCCACCAACTGCACCTGGACGTTCTCGAACTGCATCATGCCGGAGGTGGGGATGCGGGTGGTGTAGGGGTAGTCGGCCACCGGCGGCGCGGCATTGGTAAGGGCGGCCACCAATGAGGATTTCCCGGTGTTGGGAGGGCCGATCAGGGCCACCTGGCCCGCCCCTTCGGCCTCCACCAGGTATGCCGGAGTCCGCCGGCCCGGCCCTTTGCGGGCCGAACCCATATCCTTGAGCTGGGCGATGCGGCGGCGCAGGTCCGCCTTGAGCTTGTCGGTGCCCTTGTGCTTGGGCATGATGGCCAACATCTCCTCCAGATACCGCAGCTTTTCGCTGGTGGAGCGAGCCTCCCGGTACTTCTTCTCCACTTCGAAATACTGGGGAGGGAGGTTGGCCGGCATGGACGGGCCCTAAAGTTATTTTTCCGGCAAGGCGGGCAGGGGGGTGGGAGTGATGACTTTGCCGGCGGCGATTTCCCGCAGGGCCATGACTATTTCCTTGTTGTCACCCTTCACCAGGGTGGGGGCGCCGCGGTAGAACTGGCGCACCCGCTTCGCCGCCATATGCACCAGGGCAAAACGGTTGGGCACCTGACGCAGGCAATCTTCAATGGTAACCCGGGCCATGGACAATTCTCCGGAACAATAAAATGGGCCGCGCAAGCCCCCCGAGCTTCAGACCTTCCAAGCCTGAAAGCTGCCGCTGACTCCGCAAACCAAACTCGCCTCCAGTTTATCGAAAAATGGCAAACTTGCCAAGTGGATATGCAAGATTCCCCTGAAGGGGCTTCCCTCTCCCTGGAAATTAGTCGGTGGGGGAGGGGGCTGGAGGGTCTTGAGCCCCCCTCGTTCCCAAGCTCCTGCTTGGTGACCTTATGCTCCTCCGCTTTGGCCTCAGCTTATGGTTCCGCTCCTCCGGCCAGGCAGAGCTCGGCGGGCAAGCCGGTTCCCAAGCGGGAGCTTGGGAACCAGAAAAAGGGCCTGATATCCACCCCCCCCTCTAACGCGCACACCTGGAACAATTTTCTCCTGGCAGGCGCAGGGGGTCGCCTACTTTCCCCTTTTATGGAATTCTTCGCCAAACTTTTCCCTGCCTCCGCCCTTGGTTTTTCTCCGCCGCGGGTATAGATTTAATTTTCAGAGAGGAAGGCAGGGCTTCCGTCCTTTTTTTCTCCTGAAAATTTCCGAACCCGGCCGGGGCGGCAATATCATGGGCGCACCGTCTGATGGTCATGGAGGAGGGGATAAACAGCATGGAAAAGTGTTCACACGGTGGCCAGGACGGCGCCTGCTCCACCTGCGGCGAGAGCAAGTCCCGGGAAGAACAGGCCATTTCCCGCACTCTGCGGCATATCCGCCACAAGATTCTGGTGATGAGCGGCAAGGGCGGCGTGGGGAAGAGCAGCGTCGCGGTGGCCCTGGCCCTCAGTCTGGCCCGCCGGGGCCACCAGGTGGGGCTCATGGACGTGGACCTGCACGGCCCCAACGTGCTGCGCATGCTGGGCCTGAAGGACCCACTGGACCTGGGCGCCGGCCAATTCCGGCTGCCTCCGGAGGTCTTGCACAACCTCAAAGTCATCTCCATCGAGGCGCTGATGCGCAACCGGGAGCTGGCCGTCATCTGGCGCGGGCCCCTGAAGCACCAGCTCATCCGCCAGTTCCTCACCGAAATCCAGTGGGGCTTCCTGGATTATCTGGTCATCGACGCCCCCCCGGGCACCGGGGACGAGCCCATGAGCGTGGCCCAGACCATTCCCGAGGCCCAGGCTCTCATCGTCACCACCCCCCAGGAGATTTCCCTGGCGGACGTGCGCAAGTCCATCAATTTCTGTCAAAAAGTCAACCTCAACCTCCTGGGACTGGTGGAGAACATGAGCGGCTATTCCTGCCCCCACTGCGGCAAGGAATTGCCCCTGTTCAAAAAGGGCGGCGGGGAGCGCACCGCCCAGACCTTTAATGTCCCCTTCCTGGGCGCCTTGCCCTTCGACCCCCAGGTGGTGGAGGCCGCGGACCAGGGCCGGCTGTTGGAACTCTCCGAGGAACAGAGCGTCTTTTTCAACGCCCTGCGCCCCCTGGTCACCTATCTGACTAAGGTCTTGCCGCCGACCTCCCGGCAGGAGCCCGGGGTGCTCTGCTTCGCCGTCCCCGTGGCCGACGGCCGGGCCGCGCCCCGGTTTTCCCAGTCCTCCCGGTTCGCCCTTATCACCGTGAAAGATGGGCAGGTGGCCGGACAGGAGTTGCTGGACACCCCGCCCGAATTGGCCGAATTCCCGGTCTGGCTGGAGCGGCTGGGCGTCACCCATGTGTTGGCCGCGGACTTGGGCCAGGGCGCCCGGGAGGTGTTCAAACGGAAGGGGATCGAGGTGGCTGCGCCCGAGGGCGCCGAGAGGCCGGAGGAGGCGGTGCAGCAGTATCTGAACTCGCAGCGGGGATAGAGTCGGAGCTGCCGCCATGAAAAGTTCCTTATCCCCCTCACCCCCGATGGGGGAGAGGGCCGTGGTGACGGGGAGAACTTTTCATGCTTTGCGGGTGAGTCGAAGGCTCATGAGTAACTGCTTCGAAAAGTTTTTTGTAGGGTGCGCACTGCGCACCGTAAGGATGCTTAACTTTTCATAATTTATGGGTGGGCCCCAGGCTCATGAGCGACTTTCTTGAAAAGTCAGTCAGCTTCTCTTTGCGCCCTTTGCGCCTTTGCGAGAAACTATATTCACGCAAAGCCAGCAAGATCTGCAAGGATTTTCATGTGTTACGGGTGGGCCAGCGGCCCATGGGGGACTGCTTCGAAAAGTTTTTTGTAGTGCGCACTGCGCACCGTAATGATGCTTAACTTTTGATAATTTATGGGTGACCCCCAGGACCATGAGGAACTGCCATGAAATGCTCATGGCCCCAACGGGCCCACCCCCTTAGGATGAAAAGCCTACCGTGGGGGCGGGTTGCGAACCCGCTCCTGCAGTACGAGGTCGGCGGCCGCGGGCCGCCCTATGATAGGGATTTTCACGGTAAAAGTTTACGGTGGGGTAGGGGGTTAAGGGGCATAGCCCCTTAACTCCTCCCCCCATCACCTCACTCCACCCAATAGTTGGGCGCCTCTTTCATGATGATGACGTCGTGCACGTGGGACTCCCTCAGGCCCGCGGGGGTAATGCGCACGAAGCGGGCTTTTCGCTGCAGTTCGGGGATGGTGCGAGCCCCCACGTAGCCCATGCCGGAGCGCACGCCGCCCACCAGTTGGTAGATTACGTCGGCCAGCTTCCCCCGGGAGGGCACCCGGCCGACGATGCCTTCGGGCACCAGTTTGCTCTCCAGATCAATCTCATCCTGGCAGTAGCGGTCCCGGCTGCCCGCCTTCATGGCCTCCTCCGAGCCCATGCCCCGGTAAATCTTATAGCTGCGCCCCTGGAAGATCACCATCTCCCCCGGGCTCTCCTCGGTGCCGGCGAACAGGCTGCCGATCATCACTACGTCGGCCCCGGCGGCCAGGGCCTTGGTGATGTCCCCCGAGTATTTGATGCCGCCGTCGGCGATGAGGGGGATGTCCGCCGCCCGGGCGGCCTGGGCGCACTCCCTGATAGCGGTGAGCTGGGGCACCCCCACCCCGGCGATGACCCGGGTGGTGCAGATGGAGCCCGGCCCCACCCCCACCTTGACGGCGTCGGCCCCGGCCTCGATGAGGTCCCGGGCGCCCTGGGCGGTGCCGATGTTGCCGGCCATGAGCTGCACCTCGGGAAACTGCCGCTTGGTGTCCCGCACCGCGTCCAGGACCCGCCGGGAGTGGCCGTGGGCCGTGTCGATGGCGATGACGTCCACCCCCGCCTTGACCAGGGCCGCCAGCCGCGGCTCCCGGTCGGCCCCCACCCCCACGGCCGCCCCCACCCGCAGACGTCCGTATTCGTCCTTGCAGGAGAAGGGGTACTTCTTGATCTTTTCGATGTCCTTGATGGTGATGAGCCCCCGCAATTCAAAATTTTCGTCCACCACCAGCAGCTTTTCGATGCGGTAGCGGTGCAGCAGGGCTTTGGATTCCTCCAGGGTGATGCCCACCGGGCCGGTGACCAGCCGGTCTCTGGTCATGACCTCCCGCACCTTCTGGTTCAGGTTGGTCTCAAAGCGCAGGTCCCGGTTGGTGACGATGCCCACCAGGCGGCGGCCCTCCACCACCGGGATGCCGGAGATGCGGTAGCGCTGCATGAGGGCCAGCACCGCGGCGATGCTCTCGTCGGGCCCGATGGTCACCGGGTCGATGATCATGCCGCTCTCCGACTTCTTCACCTTCTCCACTTCCAGGGCCTGGGCTTCGGGACTCAGGTTGCGGTGGATGATGCCGATGCCCCCCTGGCGGGCCAGGCTGATGGCCGTGTCCGCCTCGGTGACGGTGTCCATGGCGGCGCTCAGGATGGGAATGTTGAGCTGTATCTTTCGGGTCAGGCGGGTGGACAACTCCACTTCACCGGGCAGCACCGCCGAAGGGCCGGGCAACAGCAGCACATCGTCAAAGGTGAGGGCATAGGGGATCGTCTCATCGGACATCAGGGCCACTCCTCCGTTGCAAAAAAATGTGGGTGTCAGGTGCCAGGTGCCAGGTTCAGCTTTTTGCTTTCTGCTTTCAGCTCGCATTTATCAGAGTCTGGTGAGACTGAAAAGACCCGGAGGGCGGGAAAGCGCAGCGCATCCCGCCATCGGCATCTGCAAGGGTTATATGCATCTCCCCTTTCCCTATCCGGGGGAGCCCGATTGAGACGCCCCCAAAAGTGAGCAATTTTTTCTGAGAGGGTTAGGGGAGGTGGCAGGGGGCCCTGAGCCCCGATTCCCTCCCCTGAAAGTCCTTTGGCAACAACACCCTGCCGACGGCGGGATGCGCTTCGCTTTCCCGCCCTACGATTCCTTGGCCAATGCTGCCATGACGCCCTCCAGGAGCCCGGCGTCGCTCACGGTGAGGCCTTCTGCGCCGCACATCTCCAGGACGGCCAGGACGATGAGCGCGCCCGCGGGCATGAACGGCGCCTTCTTGGCCTCCACCCCCGGCAGCCGGGCCCGCTCCGCCTCGAAGTGGGACATGAGGAGGGCCGCCAGCTCCTCCACCTGCCCCCGGGTGAGCGTGAGATTGTTCACCCGCTCGGGATCGTAGGCGGTCATCTTGAGCGACATGGCGGCCAGGGTGGTCACCGCCCCCGCGGTCCCCACCAGCCTGAGGCCGCTGCCGGGCAGGCCGGGGAAGCGCTCCCGGCGGAAATTCTGGAGCCGCTCCCGTAATTCCTGTTGCAAAGCCGCCACCCGGCCAGGCTCGGGCGGGTCCCCCAGGGGCCGGGTCTGGCTCAGGGTCAGCACGCCCAGGGGCAGGCTCAGGAGCACCGGCTCCTGCCCCGGCCGGATCAGGGCAAATTCCGTGCTGCCGCCCCCCAGGTCAAAGACCAGCACCGGGCCTGAGGCCGGGACCGCGGGGTCCAGCACCGACAGCACCCCGGCCAGGGTGAGGCGGGCCTCCGCCGCCGGGGGCAACACCTCCACCGGCCAGGGCCAGACCTTGCGCACCTCCGCCAGAAAGGCCTCCCGGTTCCGGGCCTGGCGCACCGCCTGGGTGGCCACGGCCAGGACCCGCTCCACCTGCCGACGGTCGATCTCACGGGCGAAATGCGCCACTGCAGCCAGGGTGCGGGCCATGGCGGGATGAGCCAGTTCACCCGTGTTGGTCATCCCCTCGGCCAGGCCGGTGATCTCCCGACCCCGATGCACGATGCGCCGGTGTCCGGGACCGTACCCCTCGGCCACCGCCAGGCGCACCGTCAGGCTGCCCAGGTCCAGTGCGGCTAAACGCATAACGACGTTTCTTGGCGAGGGGGTAGAGGCCTCCAACCTTTAATGTCTCGTTTCAGGAATACCTCACAAAATCATGGACTCGACATTCTCCCCCTCCCCTGGTGGGAGGGGGCTGGGGGGAGGGGGAGCTTGTTGGGGCAACATGATGAAATGCATAGATATTATACCACCCCCACCCCAGCCCTCCCCCATCCAGGGGGAGGGAGACCCGACCGATTTCCCCCGGCAACCTTGCCCGGTTATTCCTGCAACGCGACCCCGGCCTTCCCTAAGCCTCCACCAGTTCGAAAATATCCGGCAGGTTGCGGTCCCGTTCGCCGCAGTCCAGACCGTAGCCCACCAGGAAGCCCCGGGGCACGGTGAAACCCACGTAGTCCAGGGTCACTTCCACCTCCCGGCGTTCCCTTTTGTCCACCAGGCAGCAGACCTTGAGGCTGCGGGGGTTGAAGGACAGGAGGTGAAAGCGCAGGAAATCCAGGGTGAGGCCCACATCGGTGATGTCCTCCACGATGAGGACGTCCCGACCTTCCAGGGGGATTTCCACGTCCTTGGTGACGGTCACCTGCCGGGAAGAGGTGGTGCCGGCGCCGTAGCTCCTGAGGCGCACGAAGTCCACGGTGACGGGGATGGTCAGGGCCCGGACCAGGTCCGCCAGGAAGATGAAGGCGCCGTTCAGCACCCCCACCATCACCAGATCGCCGTCTTCATAGTCCCGGCTGATCCGGTCCCCCAGCTCCGCCACCCGCCGGGCGATGTTCTCCCGGGAAATCACCAGCCGTCTGTGTGTGCCCATGAAAACTCCGAAATAAAATTCAAGATAAGGGAAGCAAACCGGGTTGTCAAATGGTTAGCCAGAGGGGGAAGGGGACCGGGAACCGTCGGCCTTACGGTTCCCCCTTAAAATTGCAGGTCTAATACCGGGGTCGCGTTTTGCACAGGGGCATAAATTATCGGGCCTGAAGTTGCATCATCAGGGGCAATAATTTATGACGCGGTGTATGATATCTTGTTCCAAGGGGCTTCCCAGGCCTTTTATTACAACGGTCTCATTTTGGGGGGCGCTTCATCCTGCCCCTCCTCTGCTCTGCCCCAGGCACAAAAAACACCAACTTTGGGAACCAAGGGCCGGGTAAGGCGTCTTTAGAAAAAAGGGAGAGGATGTTCAGAATCGTCTCCCCGGCTGAAATGGTGTAGGACTGCCGCATGCGCCCCCCAGCCCCCTGATTTCCTGTGCGCCGGTGAACAACTCCTTGTCCTCCCACCTCTCCCGCCAATCCCCCTTGAAGTGCGACCCTCGGACCGGAACACCACCGGCAGCCGCTCGTTCCCCCGGCCTCTGCCGGTGCGCGCCCATGATCGGCAGGTCGGAGAAAAGTGCGCGAATCGTAGTGGATTTTGCAAAGATTCTGGACAATAATGCGGGCCACCAGGACTCAGGGGCCTGCCCGGTTAAGACGTTTGCTTCCCAGGAACGCTATCTTCAGTGCCCGCCATGGTTTTAAAGAAGATACCTCTGAGCCTCTTGCAAAATGCCCAAGAAATGGCTGTCAGGATGAGGCAATGGCGAAGTTTAGGGGTCCGGAACCCATGAAACCTTGCTTTTCTCAACCAGTTACCGGAAATTGGGCCCTTTGGGGCGCTGTCAGGACATACCCTTCCCTTGACCTTGCCAAACTCCGGCCAGCCCGGAAGCTCCTCAGCTGATCAGCTTGAGCAACTGGTCGGCAAACAGGGCGATGATGCCGAACATAAGATGGAGTGCGACTTTCTGGGCCCCACGCACCATGACGGTACACCCCCCAAACTCTTCTTTCAGCCGACTGTTAAACCGCTCCGCCACCGTCTGTTCCCGGTACCGGGCCGCCTCATGGGGGGCCAGGGGGATGACCTCCCGCCCCCGGCCGTTTTTGTCGATGATGGGGACGCGCCCCCGGCTGCGGCTCACCTCGTAGATGGGTTTGGCATCATAGGCCGCATCCATCAGA
>VGSQ01000015.1 GCA_016874975.1 Deltaproteobacteria bacterium | reverse complement strand
AAAAGCGGGGTAAGCGGGCGTCTTCGCCCGCCGCCGCCTCGGCATGATGGGGCGCGGTGCGCACCCTGCCGGGAACCCTGAAGGAGAACCATGGCAGTCCGTCTGGAAGTCGGCTGGCGTCCCGAGCTGGCGGACGCGGCAGCAGAGGCCCTGGCCCGCAAGGCCCGGGAGTATTGCGGCGTCGCCCTGGAGATGGTGCGGGTTTTCCATCTCTTCATGTTGGATATGGAGCTGTCCCCCCATGAATTGGAGGAGCTCCGCACCCAGGTCTTCGCCCACCCCCTGACCCAGGTCTCCGGCTACCGGCCCCTGGCCCGGGATTTCGACTACGCCGTCTGGGTGGGCTTCAAGCCCGGGGTGCGGGACAACGCCGGAGCCGTGGCCCGGGAGGCCATCGAAGCGTACCTCCAGCGGCCCCTCCCTCCCGAGGCGGCGGTGTACACCTCCCGGCTGGTGGCCCTGACAGGCGCCTCCCTGACCCGGGAGCAGGCCCTCACCCTGGGGCGGGAGCTGCTGGCCAACGATCTCATCCAGGAATTCCGGGTCTATGCCCGGGCGGAGTGGGACCCCGAGACGGGGGTGGGGCTCATCCTGCCCCGGGTGCACCTGGACCACCGGCCCCGGGTGACCACCTTCCCCCTCGCCTCGGTGGAGGACCTGCGGCAGCTCAGCGCCGAGCGCCACCTGGCCCTCCGGGACCAGGACCTGCCTATCATTCTGGACTATTTCCGGCGACCGGAAGTCCGGGCCCGGCGGCAGGCCGCGGGGCTGGGAGACCCCACCGACCTGGAGCTGGAATACCTGGCCCAGGCCCGCAGCGACCACTGCAACCACAACACCTTCCGGGGGCGCTTCCGCTACCGGGACCTGGCCACCGGCGAGGAGGCGGTCCTGGACAACCCCTTCAAGCAGTGCATCGAGGCCCCCACCCGGGCCCTGGCCGCCACCAGGCCCTGGGTGGTGTCGGTCCTCTGGGACAACGCCGGGGTGGGCGCCTTTGACGATGAGTTTTGCTACGTCATCAAGGGCGAGACGCACAACTCCCCCTCCAACCTGGAGGCCTACGGCGGCTCTTTGACCGGCATCGTCGGCGTCTACCGCGACCCCCTGGGCACCGGCCGGGGAGCCCGCCTCATCGGCGGCATGTACGGCTATTGCGTGGGGCCCCGGGACTACGCCGGGCCGCTTAAGCCCCGCCTCCATCCCCGGCGCCTGCTGGACGGGGTGGTGGAGGGCGTCAAGGATGGCGGCAACAAGAGCGGCGTCCCCACCATCAACGGGGTGCTCTATTTCGATCCCAGCTTCCTGGGGAAATGCCTGGTCTTCGTGGGCGCGCTGGGGCTGATCCCCACGGAGGTGGCCGGGGAGCCGGGGGCCGCCAAGCAGGCCCGCCCCGGCGACCTCATCCTCATGTGCGGCGGCCGGGTGGGCATGGACGGCATCCACGGCGTCACCGCCTCCTCCGAGGTCTCCAGCGCCGGCACCCCCGCGGGCCACGTGCAGATCGGCGACCCCTACACCCAGAAGAAGCTGCACGACTTCCTGCTGGAGGCCCGGGACCGGGGCTGGATCCGCTTCATCACCGACTGCGGCGGCGGCGGCCTCTCCTCCGCGGTGGGCGAATCGGCCCGCATGGCCGGCGGCGTGGAGGTCAAACTCGAGCAGGTGCCCCTGAAATACCAGGGCCTGGACCCCTGGGAGATCTGGATTTCCGAGTCCCAGGAGCGCATGGTGGCCGCGGTGGACCCCGCCGACGCCCAGGCCTTCCAAAACCTGGCCCGGGCCCACGAAGTGGAGGCCACCGTCATCGGCCGCTTCACCGACACCGGCCTCCTGGAGGTAAGCTATGACGGCCGGCCCTGCGCCTCCATGGACCTGTCGTTCCTGGCCGAGGACTTCCCGCCCTGGGAATTCGAGGCCGACTGGACGCCGCCGGAGCTGCGCCTCACCGAACCGGTGCTGGGCGACCCGGAGGACCACCGCGGCCTGCTGCTGGCCATGCTGGACCGGCCCAACCTCTGCTGCCGGGAGTGGATCACCCGCCAGTACGACCACGAGGTCCAGGGCGCCAGCGTCATCAAACCCCTGGTGGGCGCCGAGACCCCGGCGCCCGCGGACGCCGCGGTGCTGCGGCCGCGCCTCGACTCGCCCCGGGGGCTGGCCGTCAGCCTGGCCGTCAACCCGGCCTATGGGGCCATCGACGCCTACCACATGGCGGCGGTCACCATGGACGAAGCGGTGCGTCGCCTTTTGGCCGTGGGGGGGACGCTGGAGCATCTGGGCGGGGTGGACAACTTCTGCTGGCCCAGCGTGGAATACCATCCGGTGAAAAATCCCGACGGCAAACTCAAAGCGGCCCACCTGGTGCGGGCCTGTTGGGCCTTGCGGGACCTGTGCGAAGCTTACGGGATGCCCCTGCTCTCCGGCAAGGACAGCATGTACGTGGACGGCGTCCTGTTCGGGGCCTTCGGGGAGACGCACCGGGTGAGCGGCCTGCCCACCCTCTTTTTCACCGCGGTGAGCGTGCTCCCCGACGTACGGCGGGCCCAGACCCTGGACCTCAAGGAGGCGGGCGACCTCTTCTACCTCCTGGGGGAGACCCGGGCGGAGCTGGGCGGCTCGGAGCTCTATGGCCTCATGGGCGCGGTGGGCCTGAGCGTCCCCCAGGTGCGGCCCAATGATTTCCTGCCGTATTACGGCATCCTGGAGACGGCGATTCGGGACGAACTGCCGGCCGCGGTGCACGGGGTGTACCGCGGCGGCCTGCTGGTGCACCTGGCCCTCATGAGCCTGGCCGGCGGCCTGGGGGTGGCGGTGGACCTGGAGGCCGCGGGGCCGGCGCTCTCCACCCTGGCCCTGGCCTACGGCGAATCCGCCGGGCGCTTTCTCCTCTCCGTGGCCCCGGAGCAGCGGCGCACGGTGGAGGAGCGCTTCGCCGGGCAGCCTCTCACCTTGCTGGGAGAAGTGCGGGGCGACCGCACCTTCCGGGTGAGCCGGGGCGGCCGCCTGCTGCTGGAGGCCTCCCTGGACGAGCTGCGCCAGGCCTGGCGGCGGCGCTTCGGCCATCTGGTTTGACTTTAAGAATTAGGTGATAATAATAGGTCAATACGGCGAAGGAGACTTTACCGCCCTCGTCGACGTGAGGGAGATTGGGCTCGCCCGCCGCAAACCCTGAAAATGGTGCGTGAGACGCACCCTACCGACAAAGTTTTCATCACAGGATCACCCCATGCACGCGGAAATGCTGGTACTGCGGTTTCCCCGGGAGGTGGTGGATCAGCCCATCATCTACCGTCTGGTCAAGGATTATGACCTGATGTTCAACCTCCTCAAGGCCAACATAAACCCCCAGCAGGAGGGGGTCATTGTCATGGAGCTGCGGGGCCATCCCAGGAATTTCAAGCAAGGCCTCAAGTATCTCCGCGACTCGGGGGTGAAGGTCAAGGTGATGGCCCACGAGGTGCGGCGCAATGACGATCTTTGCTACCAGTGCGGCACCTGCACGGCCCTGTGCCCCACGGGCGCCCTCTTTGTGAAACGGCCCGAGATGGAGGTGCTCTTCGAAGCCGGGAAATGCAGCGCCTGTGAGCTGTGCTGCTCCGTCTGCCCGGCCCGGGCCATGGAGGTCAGGCTCAACCACGAAGCGGTGTAACGAAGCCTCGCCGTGATCCTGCCCTTTTTCATCGGCGCCTATGCCGTCGTCATTGCGGCGCTCTATTTCTTCCTGCCCATTTATCTGAAGGGCGACCTGCACTTTTCCGGCGGCCAGATCGGCCTCCTGTACGCCGTCCTGAGCCTCAACGCCATCATGGTCTCCTTCCCCGTGGGGGTGACGGGCGACCGCTACCCGGCCCGCATCCTCACCCGTCTGGGGGTGGTGGGCGCCGCCGCCACCCTGCTGGCCCTCTCCCAGGCGCAGCGCTTCTGGCCCTTCCTCCTCACCTTCTGGGCCTTCGGGCTCAGCCTGCAGCTCATCCGCCAGTCCCTGGACATCATGCTCTTCAAAGGCGAGGCGGGCGACTCAACCCGCCGCTTCGGCCACTTCAATTCCTGGCGCATGGGCGGCATGACCGCGGGCATCCTCCTGGGCGGCGTCTCCCTGTCTTTGACGGATTTCCCCCGCTCCCTCCAACTGCTGGCGGCGGGGGTGTTTCTCCTGCTGCTCCCCACCCTGGCCCTGCCCCTGACCCGGGGGGTGCGCACCCCGCTGCTGGCCTACGGCAGGGACTTTTTCAGCCGCCCCGTGCTCTTCTTCGCCGCCTGGCTCTTCCTGTTCACCATGCACTGGGGCGCGGAAGGCACCAGCCTGGGCCTCTTCCTGACCCAAAACCTGGGCCTCACCCCCCTGGGAATGGGCCTCTACCTGGCCGGCGAGTTCGGCGTGGTGGCCCTCACCGCCTACTGCTACGGCCGCTTCTGGGCGGGGCGCCTGACACCCCTGGGCTTCCTGGCCCTGGCCCTGGTGACCTCGGGCCTGGGACACATCCTCATGACCTACCCCAACCTCGCCTGGTCGTTCGTGTGGCGCGCGGTGCACGGCTTCGGCGACGGCCTCATCCTCATGGAGACCTACACCACCATCTCCCGGTTGTTCCACGTGGACCGGGTGGGCGGCCACGCCGGCCTCATCTCCCTCACCACCACCCTGGGCACCCTGACCGGCTCCCTCATCTATGGACCCGTGGGCGCGGCCTGGGGCTACCATTACCCCCTCATCATCTCCGGCGCCACCTCCCTGGCCCTGCTGCCCCTGGCCTGGGTGGGGTTAAGGAGCGGGAGAGGCGGCAGGAGGTCGCAGACCCCTGCTTCTCCCCCAGCCCCTTAGCTCTATGGCGCTTGGCCCATTTATGCAGGACACCTGCCCCCGGGTGTCCAGACATTATAGGGCGGCCCGCGGCCGCCGGCCCCGGCGTGCACGGCAAGCCCTATGAGCTGGGTGGGGTTAAAGCGCGGGTGAGGGGGGCGCCAGGGGTCAGGCGCCAGGTGTCAGGTTCCGGGGGTTAGCTTTCAGGTTTCAGGTTTCGGGTGGTGAGGTTTTCTTCTGGTTCCCAAGCTCCTGCTTGGGAACCGGCTTGCCCGCCAAGCTCCTGCTTGGCGAGGGAGACGAAGGCGTGTGCGTCCCGGTCGGCGTCATCCCCGCCCAAGCAGAGCTTGGGCCACAAGTGCGTTCCCAAGCGGGAGCTTGGGAACGAGAGGCGGAGGGCCGGGGGAGCAGTGGCTCCCCCACACCTCCTCCCAACCTCCTTTATGAGGGGCGTTAATGAATTGCGGGAGGGGGCAAGGGTCCAATACCGTTTTCACTTTTAACTGCAACAAACCTCGCTATCGGATAGCAACGTAGGGGCGGTTCGCGAACCGCCCCTACATGAACATGTGTTGCAGATGAGCTTCTTGCAAAACTTACGGACAGCATTACGGTTTCCGAAAAATCATGGTGCGCGGTGCGCACCCTACAGAATCCTCCGATGTTCTGGTCCCTGCGTAGGGTGCGCACCGCGCACCATGAAAGAGGTTTCCATCTTGCAGAGCGTTTTCAAAACCGCCGCCCTTTCCTAAGACACAAGGAGAATTTTGCAAGACCCTAAGATGAAACGGAAAATAGTCCAAGACCCCTGGCCCCCTCACCTGGCATAATCTCTTCATTCCTTCTGCAGCAGCGCCGCGAAGAAGCCGTCCAGGTGGTGGTCCGCGGGAGAGGTCTGGAAGAAGCCCGTGGGAGTGGCAAACTGATGGTAGGGAGCCGGCAGGGGGGCCAACCGAAACTGCGGGTGAGCCTGGAGAAAGGCCGTCACCACCTCTTCATTCTCCGCCGGTTCCGTGGTGCAGGTGACGTAGAGGAGGCGGCCGCCGGGCTTCAGCAGGGGGGCCGCGGCCGCCAGCATGGCCCGCTGCCGCGGCGGGAAGACGTCCAGGTCCGGTCTCTTCAGGCGGGTCTTGATCTCCGGATGCCGGCGGATGACCCCCAGACCCGAACAGGGGGCGTCGATGAGCACCCCGTCCAGAGACCCGGGGCGAACGGGCAGGGGCCGGGTGGCGTCGGCCCGGAGGGGGCAGATGGAGGCCGCGCCCCAGCGCCGCACATTCTCCACCAACTCCCGCAAACGGCGCCGGTGCTCGTCCACCGCCAGGACCATCCCCCGGTCCTGCAGCAGTTCCGCCAGGTGCGTGGTCTTGCCGCCCCGGCCGGCGCCGATCTCCAGGACCCGCGCCCCCGGGGTCAGACCCAGCAGGGGCGTGACCAGCTGGGCCGCCTCGTCCTGGAACAGCCACAGCCCCTGCCGATGGGTGGGCAGGGAGGCGGGCGAGGTCTCCAGGTTGACCAGGGTCAGCCCCGTGGCCGCGTGGACGCAGGGCACGGCCTCCACCCCCTCCCGGGACAGGCGCGCCGCCAGCACCGGTGGGTCGATCTTCAACGTGTTGACCCGGATGGTGAGGGGCGGCACCAGGTTGTTGGCGTCCAAACGGCGGCGGGCCTCCTCCGGGCCCCAGCGCTTGAGCCAGCGCTTCGCCAGCCAAGCCGGGTGCGAGGTTTCGAGGCTGAGGGCCGCCGCCGGATTTTTGGCCGCGTCCGGAAGGGGGGCCCGCTCCCCTTTGGCCAGACGGCGCAGCACCGCGTTGATGAAGCCGCCGGTGCGGTGGGGCAGGCGCCAGGCCTTGGCCAGCTTGCCCGCTTCATCCACCGCGGCCCAGGGCGGCACCCGGTCCAGGTAGAGGAGTTGGTAGGCGCCCAGCCGCAGGATGAGCAGCACCGGCGCCTCCAGTTTGTTGAGGGGCAAACGGGAGAGGGGCGCCAGGTGGTGGTCCAGGGTGAGCTCCCGGCGCTTCACGCCCTGGACCAGCTCCAGGAGCAACGCCCGCTCCGGCCGGGGCAGCTCGTGCCGACGCAGGGCGCCGGCCAGCAGGTCCTCCACGCGACGGTCCCCGGAATGGGCCGCCAGCAGGATCTTCAGGGCCAGCAGGCGCGCCCCGGGAACTTTGAGATCCCGGGCACGGAGGAGCATCACGTCATTCAAGGGGGTGCGAGGGAAGGTGCGGAAACGGCCTGCCGGGGAAGGGCCCGCCTGTTCTCCGACGCGCCGGAGGCCGGGACTTCAATTGATTTTCCGGCGATATTGCTCAAACTTGCGGGAGAGCATCTCCAGAAACTTGTCCTTGGGCACCAGGGAAATGATGATCATTTTGTCCAGACCATGCTCCTGGATGGCCTCCTGCAAGGCGCGCTTGACGCTGGGCCCCGTGGCCTGGTCCGCCATGATCTCCGACCAGTAATCCATGAAGGGCGGTTCCCCGGGCTCCCGGTGGGGAGACTCGTCCCTCCCGGAGCAAGGCAGGTATTCCTCCAAAGTGAAGCACAACTCGGCCAGGCGGTTGCTTTGGCCGGCGTCGGGGAAGCCGAGCCCCTCGAGCTTCCTCTGCCCCTGGGAGCGGAGATGTCGATACCACTCCATCGTCTGAGGGGCCCTGCCCGCCAACGGCGCGGCGGCTTCGGCCGCGTCCGGTTCCCCCCGGCCCCAGGTCAGGAAATCCAGGGCCTCAGGGGGAGCCGTGTCGGGCAGCAGGCCGATCCCTTCCACGGTTTTCCAGAAGAGGTGGTGTTTCTCTTTCAGCTCGCCGATGTTCTCCGCGGTCAGGGGCTCCACCTTGAGAGAGCCGATGATCTCTTCGATGTCCACCACGCTGCAGTCATCGAAATAGACCACCATTTCGTGCCCCGCGGCAGCCTCGGCGCCGGTGTCGTCCCCGGCCAGGTTCAGGTTGGCCAACCCCACAATGGCCCCGCCCCCTTTTACCCAGCAGAGTTTCATGTGGAGCCGGTCCACAAAAAAGACCTTCGCCCCCCGCCGGTGCAATTCCTCCAGAGCGTAAGGATTGACGGCGCCGGGTTGCGAGGTGCAGTACACTTCCACCCCCTGAACGTCGGGGAGAAAATCTGAGGCCTGCGCGCCCAGGTGCACTCCCAGGATAACGCGCCGGTGACCCCTGGTCTGCTCCGCAAAAAGCTCTCTCAAGCGGCGGCGAATGGATTCGGGGTCTCTGAGAATGACGTATGCCATTAAAGGCGCTCCCGTGTCAACCGGCGGCGGCCCGGTCCTCTAGATCAATAGGCAACTTCTGCCCATCCCTTGCCGTATCAGAAACCATGCCATCCTGAAAAACAAATGTCCGCATGGCCCTTCTGCCGGCAGTTGGCGCCGTTTTTATCAACCTGCCTGACATTCAGCGGGCTTTTCCCCTGAAGCGGTTTTTTACACCATGTGACAAGGCGGCAAAATTCACCTAAGCACGGAACAATAATTCTGTCAAGCTTTTTAATAGAAAATTATTGTTTTATTGAAATTTAACAGAGCCTCCTCTCGGGCCGATCTCATGAACCGCTCCGGTTGAAGTCGGAGGTCGGTCCGGCGGGTGCTCCGACCAGGGTCCGCGCCCCGCTCTAGGGTCTTCGTTCAGTTGTGGCCCATGATGTCCGAATAGAGCATTTTGGTGCATTCCGGACAGATGCTCTGCCGCAGTTCCGCCTCCGAATGTTGCTTGATGTACTTTTCGATCTGCTGCCAGTAACCCTGGTCGTCCCGTATCTTCTTGCAATTGATGCAGATGGGCAACAGTCCGCTCAGGGTTTTCACCCGGCTCAAGGCCTGGAGGAGCAGCTTGTTCAGGAATTTGCGGTCCTTCTCGGCCTGGTGTTTGTAGAGGGAAATCTCAATAATGATGCGCAATTCCCGGTCGTCATAGGGCTTGAGAATGTAGCCGTAGGGCATGGTGACCTTGGCCCGGTCCAGCAGGGCCTGGTCGCCGAAGGCGGTGAGATAAACCACCGGGATATCTAACTTTTCCTGGATCTGGGTGGCGGCTTCGATGCCGTCGATCTCGCCGATGAGGTTGATGTCCATGAGGATCAGGTCCGGCTGGATTTCCTCCACCCGGCTCACCGCTTCCTCTCCCGAGGTTTCCACCGCACATACGTCGTAGCCCATGCTTTCCAGGATTATCTGGAGCTCTCGGGCGATGATGATCTCGTCTTCCACCACCATGATTTTCTTTTTATTCATGCTCAGACCCGTTTTTTGTATTTCAATTCTCTGAATCTGATGAGGTAGTGCGCGCCCTGTTCCTGGCTGAATTGGATGGCGCCTCCCAACTGGCGTTCCACCAGATCGGTGACCAGGCGGAGGCCCAGGGAATGGGTCTTCTTGGGGTCATAGCTCTCTGGAATGCCTACGCCATTGTCCCAGAGGGAAAGCTCCAGGAGGTGGTCCTCCACCACCCGGAAACCTAAGTGGATTTCTCCCGTCCGGTTATCCGGAAAGGCGTGCTTCAGGGAGTTGGAGAGCAACTCGCTGATGATCAGGCCGCAGGGGATGGCGGTGTCGATGCCCACGGTGCAGCTCTCCAGCTCGGAGAAGAAGCGGATGCGCTCGCCCTTGCCCCGGTAGGTTCCCACCAGCCCCTGGGAGAGCCTCTCCAGATAGTCCTTGAGGTCGATGACGGCCAGATCCCCGGAGCGGTACAAGGCTTCGTGCACCAACGCCATGGACCGGATGCGGTTGCGGCAGTCCCGAAACATCTCGATGACCGCCGGGTCGTTGACGTTGTGGGATTTAATGGTAAGCAAGCCCGAGATAATCTGCAAGTTGTTCTTCACCCGGTGGTGGATTTCCTTGAGGAGCACCTCCTTCTCCCGCAAAGAGGTCCGGATCTGCTCCTCCGCCGCTTTTTTCTCCGAAATGTCCCGGTTGCTGCCCCGGGTTCCCAGAAATTGGCCCTCCGCGTCAAAGACCGCCTGGCAGGCGTGGCCGATCCAACGCACCTGGCCGTCCGGCAGTTGGATGCGAAACTCCAGCTCACCTGTGCCGCCGGTGCTTTCCACCCGGCGATGGTGGGCCTCGAAGCGGGCCCGGTCATCGGGGTGGATGAGGCGGAAAAACAGCTCCGGATCCCGCTCAAATTCCTCGGCGGCATGGCCGGTAATCCGCTGGCAGGACGGCGACATATAGATGAACCGCCCCTCCTGACTCAGCCAGAATTCCCAGTTATAGGTATTATCGGCCACGATGCGATATTTGATTTCCGATTCGCTCAGCGCCTCCTGGAGATTGAGGAGTTGGTCAATCTTTTCACGGAGTTGGATGTTCAGAATGTGCACCTCGTCGAATTTCCGCTTCAACAGCTCCTTATCCCGCTCCAGTTCATCGATGGTGTACCGCAGGGCCCGCCAGGGAGTGAGCATGCGGAGCAGGCTTTCCTTGAGGGAAAATTTCCAAACCCACTTGAGCTGGTATTCGCAGTAGTCATCCCCCTTGAAATAGCACTTGTTTTCCACCAGGATGGCCGGCGGCAGATTCCAGATGGTGGGTATGCCGGTGTAAATCCCCTTATTGAAGAGGCAGAAGTCGCTCACCGCCGGCACCTCGGGAAACCAGTGGAGACGCACCACGGCTCTGTGCCGGGTAGCCTCCACCAGCTCCACCCGTTTGTTGCGGTTGAACTTGTCGTTGACCTTCTGCACCTTGGGCAGGCTGCGGCGCGGGTTCTTCCAGGCAAACAGAATGATGCGCTGCACGTAGCCCAATTTTTTGCGGGCCGCCGAGTCCAGTCCGATTTTGTAAGCGATCTCAGGGTCCTGGGAGAGGCGCCGGGCGTTCTGGAACATCTTGATGACCACCCGGCTGGACACCCAGTTGTTGATCTCCATCAGAAATTCCTGGGGGTCGGGCAGTTGGTCGATTTCCGGGTCCAGCTCGCGGAATAATCCGGAAACCTCCTCGGGAAAGTGCTCCTGGAAGTACTCAATGATGGCCCGGGTGTTTAAACAACTGTGGTGCTTTTCCATAGCCGGAGGCGCTGTCCCCTCAGGCAAACCGTGCCTGACGGCTTCAGACCAAACCCTGGGCGCTTAAACCGCCGTCCGGGTGATGCAAGGCCGGTTGAGGGGAAAACCCTCCTGGCCACGGACCATTGGTCAAACTCAGGGTTTGGTAAGGATTTTGCACAAACCCGTCTGTAAGCCCCCTGCCGATCCTGGACCGATGACGTGCCCTGGATAGGTATCTGATTGAGATTGATTATTTTTTCCCATCAAAACCCCTCCGGTCGGAAGGAATCCGGGACCGCCCCGCCTTCCGGTTCGGAAAAAATTTCCGGAGGCTGCCAGGTCGGCTGCACACAACCTCTCGGGCGCCGGGGAAATCCTCTCTTCTGGAGCAATCCCCCGCAAATTTCGCGCCGTGCAGCACCGGCAGGAATTGCCGTTCTCTTATTTCAAGAGACAATGGCAAGCTATTCTCGCCGCTGAATAATAATAATTGTTGCCCAATAAGACAATTGAATAACTCTCTTGCATTGCAATACCAGGCGAATTTTCCTAACGTTATTCCTTAATAACATCTAGGTAAAATCCTGATGGCGATCAGGATAAGTCGTTTTGCAGGAGGCCTCACTCTGGTTTGGAAAATTTTTTTCTCCTAAGAGCATATCATATTTTCCGTCGAAAAATAACTGGGAAAGGTGGCCCGGAAGCAAGGGCGGTTTTTTCTGCCAAGGCATATTAATCAATAATATTCAAACGTTAAATGATATGCGGTCGTAACGGCCTGTTGACCCAAGGTCCTGTCGGGCGCCAAGCACGGGGGTGAGGCGGAGCCCGGAACCGACATCTTTCCCGCGAGTCCTCGGGAGAATTTCACAGTCTTACCATGATTCTTGCTACTCAACTCAAAGGCCAGGGGCTTGGTTACTTGCCTGTTCTAAAGCTCTGGTAAGTTTTTTGCAACAAAATGTAAAAAATTTTAAAAAATTTTAAAAAGTTGTTTGACAACCAGTCAGGAAATGCCTTATATAGTACTAAGGATTTTCGAAGAGATTTTTCATCTTTTTCTCCGGATTATCACCGGGGTGCTCTCAGGGTGAGACAGATTTAGAGGTCGCCTTGTCCCCCCTGTGGCAGTGACGGGCGGCCCCGATTCGGGTAACCGCGTTGCCGGTTGTGCCGGCGGTCAGTTCAGGGAGGTCCAGCCATGTTTGCCAGACTCCTCTCCCTTCGGACCTGGAAACCGAGTCTCAGCAAGTTCTGCCAGATGCGCCTGAACGTCATGTTGTTTCGGTTCCTGCCGTCCTGGTTTTCCCGATGCTATCTCCGGCTCCTGGGGAAAATCTACTATCTCCTGAACTGGAAGGAACGGAAGCTGATCCAGGCCACCATTACCCGGATCCTGGGGTCGGACCTGGAGCCCGCCGTCTTACGGCGCCTCAAGCGGCGGACCTTTCGGGGCGCCATCGACCACTATCACGAGAAACTGTTCGTGGCTTACTCCCACTTCGGGCGCCTGGTGGGTTTCCTCAGGCGGCGCGTCCGCCTGGAGGGGGCGGAGGCCCTGGAGGAGGCCCTGGCGGCCGGCCGCGGGGTCATCCTAGTCACCGGCCATTACGGGGCCGTGGAATTCCTGCCCGGCGCCCTGGCGGTCAGGAATTACCCTGCCACCATGATTTGCCGCTTCCAGACCAACCGTCTGCGGCTCTCCATGCAGGAGCGGGCCGGGCGCGTGGGGCTGGAACTGGTGGACAGCGACGGCAGTAACGTCCTGTTGACGGCCCTCAAGGCCTTAAAGCGGGGACGCATCCTGATCACCGAGTGCGATGAGTTCGAAGAATGGCGCCCCGATCCCGCCCGGCAGGTTACCTTTCTGGGCAATCGCCTGGACGCGGACCGCACCCTGGAAATCCTGCGGCGGCGTTCCGGCGCGCCGGTGGTCACGGCCCTCCTGCGGCGCGAGGGGGGACGCCGCTATACGCTCCACTTCACCCCCATCGCCGCCCCTGCCGCTACGGCGGCGGAGCCGGTGGGGATTTCCTGTCTTAAGGTGCTGGAAGCCGCCGTGGATGCCGACCCGGTGCAATGGTACCAATGGAGGAAATTTGGTACACTCATTCAGCCCCTGACCGGGAGGGATGATGCGCATCAGGAAAGTGGCTATCTGGCGCCTGAAATTGGCGTTTCGATACCAGTTCAAGCATAGTCTGGCCACCCACGGAGGTTCCGAAAATCTCGTCGTCGGCGTCACCACCACCGAAGGCGTAGTGGGATACGGTGAGGGCATCCCCCGGGTCTTCGTCACCGGGGAGACCATGGCGGAGAGCCTGGAGGCCCTCACCGACAGACTGGCCCCCCGCGTCCTGGGGACTTCCCTCCCTTCTCCCCCCCGCCTGTTGCCGGCCCTGGAGACCCTCCTCCCCGCCGTGGACCGGGAGGCCTCACCGGCGGCCTGTTGCGCCCTGGAGATCGCCCTGTTGGACGCCGCCGCCCGTCTGGAGAACCTGCCCCTGGGAAGCCTTTTGGGCCCCCGGCGGCGACCGGCCGTGATTTACAGCGCCGTCCTGCCCCTTGCCTCGGCAGACCGCATGAGCCGTTATCTGGCCATGGTCAAGGAAAAGGCCCTGCGCTTCGTCAAGGTCAAGGTGGGGGGCGACGACGATCCGGCCATGCTGGCCGCCATCCGCCGGGAACTGGGAGAGGAGGTGGACCTGCGCGTCGACGCCAACGGCGCCTGGACGGCCGCCGAGGCGGTGGCCCGCCTGCGGGAAATGATCCCTTACCGTTTGAGCGCGGTGGAACAACCGGTGCCCGGAAAGGATGTGGACGGGATGGCCGCGGTCAGCGCCGCTGTTCCCCTCCCTGTAATCGCCGATGAATCCCTGGTGACGGAAGCGGACGCCCGGGAGCTGATTGCGGCCGGGGCCTGCCGCATCTTCAATCTGCGCCTCTCCAAACACGGCGGCTTCCTGCCCACCCTGCGTCTGAGCCGTCTGGCCCAGGCCGCCGGCCTGGGCTGCCAATTGGGCTGCCACGTGGGGGAATCCAGCCTCCTGGCCGCCGCCGGCCGCCATTTCGCCCTGGCCGGCCCCGACCTGGCCTACGCCGAGGGCTCCTTCGCCCCCTATCTCCTCGCCCAGGACGTTACGGACCACCCCGTGGTTTTTGACCGGGGAGGGGCGGGGCCACCCCTCCCCGGCCCCGGTTTAGGCGTCGCCGCCCAGGAACGCCTGCTCCACGACCTGGCTTCCTTCCGAACCGTGGTCACCTGACGGCGGCAGGGCCGACCTGCGCCTGTCAGGGAAGCTAGCGGTGGGTGAGGGGGCCAAGGGTTATCAACCCTTGCCCCTTCCCCCACACCCCCTCCCCCAATCCCGTATCGCTTGTTTATGGGCCGGGGAAGGCGGGGCCGCCGGCCCAGGTGTGACCGCTAGAACGTATGGGCTATACTAAACCCCAGTGAGTGGTTGTTGCTCTTGTAGGTGCCGTTGGCCTGGAATTGCACCGGCACGGGCACGCCGTTGGTGCCTAGCAGGTTGTTTTTGGTTCTGGGTTCATTGTAAATGAAGGAGTAGGCCAAACCCAGGTTCAGCTTCCAGATCTTGTAGTCGCTGCCGATGGAAAAAACATGGCGGTTGGAGTCCGGCACCTGGGGGTCCAGGGTCCCGTCGGGCACCGGCGTCATGTCGAACAGATAGCCCGCCCGCAGCTTCATCTTCTCATTGACGTCGTAAGCCACGCCGAAACGCAGGGCCCAGGCGTCATGCCAGTTTTTGGGCTGCGTCAGCACGGTGGTGGGCTGTCCCCCCACCAGGACGAAGTTGCTCAGGTTGATCTGGAGTTTGTCATAGGACGACCAGCCCGTCCAGGTGGCGTCCACGTTGAAGGTCCAGGGCTTAAAGCGGTTCACCGAGACGCCGAAGGTGATATTGGCCGGATAGGTCAGGCCGGCGCTGCCGTCAATCTGGGTATTCGCCCGCAACGGCGCTCTCACCGGCAGGGCGATATCGAGCTGGCCCTGATGGCCCACGTAGGTTTCGCTGCGGAAGTGGAAGCCCAGCCTGACGCCTTGGAGGGGTTCGTACAGCACCCCCACGTTGACGCCGGCCCCGGTGCCGAACCCTTTGAGGGTCATTTCGCCGTCCGGCAGGACCCCCACCCCGGGGATGGCCACCGGCAGCTTGCGCTTCAGGGTGACGTTGGACCACATGAAGTTGGCCCCCAGCCCCAGGGACAGGTTGTCCAGGAGCTTAATGGCCAGCGTGGGGTTCAGGTTGTAGGTTCTGAGCTGGGAATAGGTGGTGAGGTAGCGGCCGGCCCAGGTGGGCGGCCAGGCCGAACCCAGGCCGAAAGGATTGAACAGCCCCACCCCCAGGACCACATTGTCGTTGAAGGGATAGACCCCATAGACGGCGCCGGTGTGGTAATAACGGTGATTGGTCTCGGCAGGCCGCCCGAAGGCGCCACCCTCGTATTTACGGGTGGGATACAGGAAAATCAGGGACTTGTAAAAGGTGGGACGCTTGATCTGGGTAAGCCCGGCGGGATTGTAAAAAATCGCCGAAGGGTCGCTGGCCTCGGCCACAAAGGCATTCGCCTGGCCCATGGCCGCAGTGCCTTGCTGGAACAAGGCAAACCCCGCACCTAACGCTCCCCCGGGCAACATAAACACCAGAAACGCCGCCACACACCATGCACGCACCACTCCACTGCCAAACCTGGTCGGTTTCATCCCCCACTTCTCCCCCAGAAATGAGTTAAGTTCGCCATCAGGACGAAATTGGCGTATCTTAACACAACCCTTGCTTTTGACAATACTTTTTTCAGCAGCAGGTTTTTATCGGTGAGAATTTTTCCCCATGAAGAAGGCCGGTCTCCTCAATAAGTGGGATGAGCCGGCCTGTTTATCCCTCTTTGGCGAAGACTGAATCCATAAGGGTTGGGGGCGGGGGTTCGGGGGTGACAGCAGGGCTCTCCGTCCCCCGGCCTCCCGGCTCACCGGGAGGGAGGCCGGCGAATGCGTCGCAGCAGGGCGGTGGTGGAATGGCCCGGCACGAAAGGGATCACCTCCACCCGGCCGCCCCGGGCCAGGACCTCCTCCCGGCCGACGATGTCCTCCAGGCGGTAGTCCCCGCCCTTGACCAGCACGTCGGGTTGCAGCTCCAGGATGATTTCCCCGGGCGTGTCCTCGGGGAAGAGCACCACCCGGTCCACGCACCCCAGGGCGGCCAGCACCCGGGCCCGGTGGGCTTCGGGGTTGACGGGGCGGTCGCCGGCCTTGTTGAGACGCCTCACCGAGTCGTCGGTGTTCACCGCCACGATGAGGGCGTCCCCCAGGGCCCGGGCCGCCTCCAGGTATTGCACGTGGCCCAGATGAAGCAGGTCGAAGCAGCCGTTGGTGAACACCACCCGGAACCCCAGGGCCTGCATGCCCCGCACCCACCGGGCCGCGGCCGGCCGATCCAGCACTTTGTCTGCGGAAGAGAGCGTCATCCGTGCCCTGGGTCAGGTCGGTTAATCATCTGCCACCTCACAACGCGCAAAAAATTCCCTCCAGGGGAAAATTTCCCACCTTCCTCAAGACTTGACGGCCAAAAACCGGAGCTCAGGAAAGAACCGCAATCCCAAAACCCAAAACCCAGAACCCAAAACCTGACACCTGACACCTGACACCTAATCATACCGCACCCGGGCCACGGTGAGCACGGTGACGGCGCTGGCCCCGGCCTTCTTAAGGGCCCGGGCGCATTCCCGCACGGTGGCCCCGGTGGTGTAGACGTCGTCCACCAGGCAGACGTGTCTGCCGTCCACCAGGGCGGGCCGGGTCACGGCGAAGGCCCCCTTGACGTTGTCCCGCCGCTCCGGGGGGCTGAGCCCGGTTTGGGGGCGGGTGGGGCGCAGCCGGGTCAGGGCGTCCCGGCTGAAGGGGGCTTCGGGAAAGCTCCGGGCCAGCAGCACGGCCTGGTTGAAGCCCCGCTCCCGCAGGCGCCGGGGGTGCAGGGGCACCGGCGCCACCAGGTCCGCGGCCGCGGCCAGCTCCCGGCAGGCGGGGGCCCCCAGCCAGGCCCGGAGCAGCGGCAGATATTCAAAACGGCGTCCGTATTTCAGGCGCTTGATGGCCAGCCCGGTGGGGCCCTCCTCCTCGTAAATCACCGCGGCCAGGGCCCGGTCAAAGGGCGGCGGCTCGGTCTGACAGGGCCCGCAGAGATGGTCGGCCCCCTCCCGGGAGCCGAACACCCGCCCGCAGCAGGGGCACAGGGGACTGACGACGGGCTGCACCTGGGCCTCACACCCCGGACAGATGGCGTTCGCCGCCGCCACCGGCGCCGGCTCGCTGCAAAATAAGCAGAGCCGGGGCAGGAAGAATTCGAAGATTTCCTGGGCAAAGAGGGCGAGGCGCTTTATCAAGGGCAGTTCCCCAACTAAACCCTCGTGAGACAAGATAATTAATAAAATCAAGCAAATAAGCTTTTCTTGACTAATTGGCCCATTTCCGCAATCATACAAGAATCGGATGATTTTTCATAGAAGCTGGAGCCCGGAACATGGAAAAAGGTTTCAGGCAGGAAGTGCTGAATGTCGCCCTGGCGCAATTGCTGGCAAAGCACGGGGTAGTCTCGGCACCGGAGGTCATTCTCAAGGCCAGGCCGGGTCAGAAACGGCGCATGCCTGACATCCTGGTGTCGTTTCTGGGCCTGCGCTTGGTCATCGAAGGCGAGGTAGCGGACACCCCCGGAGCCGAGGACCGCGCCTTGGATTCGGCCCGGAAAAGGGTGGAAGAGGGCCTGGCCCATATCAGCATGGCCGTGGTTTATCCCGCCTCCCTGCGGAAACTGGATAGCTTTGATCAGTTGCAAAGGGAAATGGCGGAAAGCCAGTTAAAGGTGGCTATAGTTGATGAATCGGAGGAGACCGGCTATTCCCCGACGGAGTTAACCCAGATTCCCAACATTTTAAACAATACCTTCGACAAATTAGTCCGGGAGGATGTGGTGGCGCGAGCCGCCGCCATTTTGGACGACGCGGTGGAAAAGGGTGCCCCGGTTTTTGCGGCCATCACTGGTTTCCCAGAAGAAGCCGCCAGAATTTTAGGAATCCGCACTCTGCCCAGAAAGAAAAAGTCTCCGACCGAAGAGGAAGAAGAATGAGCAACCGGCTCAGCTCCCAGGAAGCCGAAGCCGTTTGTCGGATCAGCAACCTGGTTATAGTCAATGCCATGATTTTCCAGGAAATCCTGGCGAATTATGATCCTCGAGTGGCAAATCTTCAACAGGCTAGAGATTCAGAAAACATCATTGGGACCTTTAGCAGCCAATGGAAGGCCATCCTGGAGATCAATTACTACCCGATTTTTCATCTGGCCCGGGAGCTTTTGCAGCGCCTACCCTCCCATGGGAATGTTGTCGAACAGCTCCGCTTGCTGGGCGACGCAGCCCAGCGCATTGTCGGCCTCCGGGCGGCCCTGCGCCATGACCTCATGGGCCGCGTTTATCACAAGCTATTGGCGGACAAAAAATATCTGGCCACCTATTACACCCGGGTTCCATCCGCCGTCCTCCTCCTAAAACTCGCCTTGGGTGATGACGCTTTTGCTCGGCGCTGGCACGACTTCAACGATTTAATGAACTTTCGCATCGCGGACCTGGCCTGCGGCACCGGCACCCTGCTGATGGCCGCCGCAGACGCCGTGACCAGCAATTATGTAAATGCTTCCGTCCAAGCAGGGGAGAAACCGAACTTTGGTGACATTCACCGGGTGTTGTCGGAAGAAATCATTTTGGGCTACGACGTGCTGCCCTCCGCCATTCATCTCACCGCCTCCACCCTTGCCCTTAGAGCTCCGGAAATCACCTTCGAGAAAATGAACCTCTTCAATCTGCCCATGGGTGGGAAAGAAGCCTATCTGGGAAGTCTTGAATTTTTAAAAGGTAAAGACTTACGCATCAGGGACCTATTCGGGGCGCGGGTGGAAGGCAGACAAGTTGGGGGGAAAAATGACATAGAGCTCTTGGATGTCAATATTCCCCCACTTGACCTTTGCGTTATGAATCCTCCTTTTACCCGGAGCGTCATCGGCAACCTGCTCTTCGGCTCCTTTCCCGACAAAGAACGGGGGAAGATGCAAACCGCGCTGAAAAATCTGGTGAAAAATCGCCAGGTGCAGACCAACATTACCGCTGGCCTGGCTGCGGTGTTCGTGGCTCTGGCGGATCGATATGTCAAATGCGGAGGTCGTCTGGCCCTGGTCCTGCCCAAGGCCTTGCTTTCAGGTGTGGCCTGGGAGCCGACGCGTGACTTGTTGCGCAAAAAGTATGAAGTGGAATATATCGTCGCCAGTCATGACCCGGAACGTTGGAATTTTTCCGAAAGCACCAGCCTGAGTGAAATTCTTCTGGTGGCCCATAAGAGAGAAGAAGTCAATGATAACAATAAGATTTCGAATAATAACTTGCTAACCTGTATTAATCTTTGGAGGAATCCCGACACCGCCTTTGATGCTTTAACGGTATATTTCGGTCTGCAAAATAATGTTCTCCCGAAACCCATTCCGGAAGCCCAGGGCGCCTTGGAGTTGTTGGTTGGGAAGAAAAAGATCGCGGAAATCCTCACCTTTAAGTGGGAAGAATGTAAAAACTGGCCTTTATGGCTGCTCCCTTGCGCCTTCGCCCAATCCGATCTGATCAGAGCGGCTTATCATTTGCTTCAGGGTCGGCTCTGGCTGCCTGGCTTCGGCGTCAAGGGTGAGCTGCCGCTGGCCCCGCTCAACGCCTTCGGCTCTTTAGGCCCGGACGGGCGGGATATTCATGATGGTTTCCGCTTAAGCCGGTCGAAGAGCGCCTACCCGGCCTTCTGGGGAACGGACAACCAGGTCACCCTCACCATGGCCCAGGAACCCAACGCTTATCTCTCCCCCCTTCACAGGGCCAAGAAAGGACGCCCCCTGCGCAGGGTGGAAGACCTGTGGCCGTTGGCGGGGAAGATTTTATTGGGAGCGAGGCTATGGCTCTTTACAAGAAGATTGTGGGGCGTGAGACTCAAGAGACAGGTCTTGTCAAATGTTTGGTGGCCTTTAACATTAAAAGAAAAATTTTCCCAAGAATTATACGAGAAAGCTTTGGTTGTTTGGTTCAACTCTTCCTTGAATTTAATATTACTACTTGCAATTAGACAGGAGACAAGAGGCGCTTGGGTCCAATTCAAAAAACCTGTTCTGGCGGGTTTACCGGTCCTGGACCTGTCCAGCCTTTCAGAAGATCAATCGAACATTCTCTCCACGGCTTATGATGAGTTTTCAGACCGGCCCCTGCTCACCTTCCCGGAAATGGACCGGGACCCGGTGCGGGCCAGGATTGATGCGGCGGTGGCGGAGGCCCTGGGGTTGCCCGATTTCTCCATATTGAGGGAGATGTTGGCCCGGGAGCCGGTGGTCTGTTTAAAGCGATTGTGAAGATGACCGCGGGCGCAGCCTGCCCATGGCGGATATTTTTAGAGGAGATTGATTGGGGGAACCTTGCTTCACCTCAAAAAGCAGGGTTCCCCCAAATTTTTCCCGTCACCGCGCCGCCAGACGGCGGGCCAGGGATTCGGCGTGGGCGAAGAGGTGGGTCACTTCGGCGTCGGAGAGGCCGGCGCCCCGGGCGATGAGCTCGGCCTGGGCCCGGCTGATGAGGTCGCCGGGGGAGTGGGAGTCGGTGTTGAGGACCAGCGGCGCGCCGGTCTGGCGGGCCAGGGCGGCCACGTGGCCGTTGGCCAGGGAGTGGCCCTTGCGGGCGGAAAGTTCCAGGGAAATCCCCCGGGACGCGGCCAGGGCCGCCTCCTCCATGGTGATAAGGCCGGGGTGGGCCAGGATGTCGACGTCGGCCAGGAGCGCCGCCCGGTTGGTGCCCGGCGCCACGGGTTCGGCCAGGGTCTCGCCGTGGACGACGATCAAGGGCGCGCCCAGGTCCCGGGCCTGCCGCACCAGGGGTCCGATGAGGTCCGGGGGCAGGTGGGTGAACTCCAGGCCGGGAATGACCACGGGGGGCCCGCTGCGGTTGAGGCTCAGGGCCGCGGTGCGCACCCGGCCGAAGACCTCGGCGAAATTGGAGGCGTCCACGTGGTCGGTGATGCCCAGCCAGCGGTAGCCCGCCACCTGGGCGCGCCGCCACAGCTCCGTGGGGAGGAGCTCGCCGTCGCTGTTCAGGGTGTGGGTGTGCAGGTCGATCATGGGGTTAAAACAGACCTACATCTTATACTTCCCGAAGTCGTCCGGCCCCAGGCTCTCCAGAATCTCCGTCCATTTCTTGGCGTCTTCCCCTTCGATGGCCTCCTGAGCCGAGAGGTCCACCCGGCGGGCCTTCTGGATCACCCCTTCGGCCACGAAAATGGGGGCCTTGCTGCGCAGCGCCAGGGCGATGGCGTCGCTGGGGCGGGCGTCGATGGTGATCTCCTCGCCGTCCCGGCTGAGGTGAATGAGGGCGAAATAGGTGTTATCCCGCAGGTCGCAGACCTCCACCCGGATGATCCGGATTTCCATGGTGTCCATGATGTTCTTGAGCAGATCATGGGTCATGGGGCGGGAAAACTTGATGTTCTCCAGCTCGCTGGCAATGGCGGTGGCCTCCAGCAAGCCGATCCAGATGGGGACCGCCTTATCCGACTCCACATCCTTGAGGATCATGATGGGGCTGTTGGTGAAGGGGTCGATGGTCAGGCCCGACACCACCATCTGTCTCCACATAGTGCCTCCTCGGGAGTGCCTGTAAGCAATCCCCTGATTACGCCGGCGGCGGTCCGGACGCCAGCTCCCCCCTGAGGGAATGGGGGTGCGCCGCGGTGAGCCGCACCGTGGCAAAGCGGCCCACCAGATGCGGGGGACCGGAAAAGTTCACCACCTGATTGGTGCGCAACCGGCCGGCAAGCTCCCAGGGGGAGCGCTTGCTCCTCCCCTCCACCAGGACTTCGGCTTCCCGTCCCACCAGGCGGTGGTGGGCGGCCAGCTGCATCTCTCCCAGCAGTTCGTTCAACCGAACCAGGCGGTCGGTCTTGATCTCTTCCGGCACCTGGTCCGGCAGGGCGGCGGCCCGGGTCTGGGGCCGGGGGGAATATTTGAAGGAAAAGGCCTGGTGGAAGCCGGCCCGGCGCACCAGGTCCAGGGTGTCCTGAAAATCGGCCTCCGTCTCTCCGGGAAAGCCCACGATGAGATCGGTGGACAGGCTCAGGTCCGGACAGGCGGCCCGGAGCTGCTCCACCTTCTCCAGATAATCCTGGCGGCTGTAACCCCGGTTCATGGCCGCCAGCACCCGGTCTGCGCCCGCCTGGACGGGCAGGTGAAGGTGCTCGCACAGCACCGGCAGCGCCCCGAACAGGCCGATCAACTCCGGCGACAGGTCCTTGGGGTGCGAGGTGGCGAAGCGCAGCCGCCGGAGGCCGGGCAGCGCCGCCAGGCGCCGCAGCAGCTCCGGAAAGATGACGGGCTCGGCCAGCCCGCGGCCGTACGAATTGACGTTCTGCCCCAGGAGGGTCACCTCCGCGCCGCCCTGGGCCAGGAAGTCGGCCACTTCGGCAATGATGTGCTCCGGCGGCCGGCTGACTTCCCGGCCCCGGACATAGGGCACCACGCAGAAGCTGCAGAAATTGTCGCAGCCCTGCATGATGGTGACGAAGGCCTGGGCTTTGCCGGGGGCCCACCGCCGGCGGGGCGGGGGCGCGCAGCCCTCCTCCAGGTCCACGTCCACGGTGCGCTCCCGGGCGGCCCGGCTTACCAGCCGGGGCAGCCGGTAAATCCCCCGGGTGCCGAAGACCAGGTCCAGGTGGGGCACCTGGGCCAGGAGGCGCTCCCCCTCCTGTTGGGCCACGCAGCCGCCCACGCCGATGATGAGCTCCGGCCGGCGGCGCTTGAGGCTGCGGAGCTCCCCCAGCAGGCTCAGGACCTTGGCCTCGGACTTGCGCCGGATGGCGCAGGTGTTGACCAGATACAGGTCGGCCTCTCCGGGAGATGTGGTCAGGTCGTAGTCATCCGCCAGGAGCTGCGCCATGAGCTCCGAGTCGGCCACGTTCATCTGGCAGCCGAACGTGCGGATGTATACCTTTCTCTTCGGCCCGGACATGGCAATATTAAATCCCAATCATCCCCCCTTGTCAACCGGGGGCGGGTTCGGCTCCTGGACAGACGGCGCCCCTTGGCGTACAATGGGGACGGTTAGCGGAAACAGCGACTTCCGGGGGCGGGTGTCACAAATAATCCCCCCTCGTTCCCAAGCTTCTGCAATCGTGGGGAGCGTCTTACGCGCCGGAAACATGGTGCGTGAGACGCACCCTACATTACCATGGTGCAAAGCAGAGCTTTGCGGGCAATCCGGTTCCCAAGCAGGAGCTTGGGAACCAGCGTGGGAACAGCCATCCATGATCCCCATACGCGGCGCGCCGCTACACGGCCTGCGGCCCTGGGTCACCCTGGGCCTCATCGCCCTTAACTTTGCAGTGTTCGCTTATCAGTGGTCCATCGGCCCCAAGGCCACCATGGACCTGTTTTTCTCCGGGGGCGCGGTGCCGGCCAAGCTGAGTTCGCTCAAGCTGCTCAGCTCCAAGCAGTCTCTCAAGCTGCTGGCCACCATGTTCATCTCCCTGTTTCTCCACGCCGGCTGGGTGCACCTCTTGGGCAACATGTGGTTCCTGTGGCTCTTCGGCGAGGCCCTGGAGGACGACCTGGGCCACTGGCGCTATCTGGCCTTTTACTTCTTCACCGGCTTTTTTGCGTGTCTTTTTCATGTGTTGGCCTCCAGCAACCTCACCGCGCCCTTGATCGGGGCCAGCGGCGCCATCGCCGGGGTGATGGGGGGCTTTCTCATGCGCATGCCCCAGAGGCCCATCCTCACCATGGTGTTCTGGCGGCTCAAGGTGGAGTTACGGCACATCCCCGCCTTCTTCTGGCTGGCCCTGTGGCTGGCGCTCCAGTTCTACGGCCTGCGCCAGGGCGGCCCGGTGGCCTGGATGGCCCACCTGGGGGGATTCCTGACGGGGCTCCTGACTGTGTCCCTTTTTACCCCGCTGGCGCCCCGGCCGGCGCCGGTCCCCAACAACCCGGGCAGGAAGAAGGCAACCGCACCCAAAGGCAGGGGCGGCAAGAAAAGCGGAGCGAGAAAAACCTGATGGCCACTGCACCTCACCCCGTAGCCGAGGTGGCCCGCCGGGCGGCTCTGGCCGCCGGGGCCGTGCTGCGGGACAACTATCTGAAACCACACCGGATCACCTTGAAGAGCGTCATCGACCCGGTCACCGAATCGGACCTGCAGTCCCAAAAAGTCATCACGGTCCTCCTCCGTGAGGCCTTTCCGGAGCACGGCATCCTGGCCGAAGAATCGACAGGGGAGGGGGGGGCGGGGCCGGCGAGCGGGCGGGCCCCGGCCGAGCCCCGCTGCCGCTGGATCATCGACCCCCTGGACGGCACCGTGAACTTCGCCCACGGCTTTCCCATGTTCTGCGTCTCCATCGCCTTTGAGGCCGCGGGCGTGGTGGAATATGGGGTGGTGTACGACCCTTTGCGGGAGGAGTTGTTCGAGGCCTGGAGGGGAGGGGGGACCTTCCTAAACGGTGAGGCCGTGCACGTCTCCCCGGTTTTCCGCCTGGAGGCGGCGCTGTTGGCCACCGGCTTTCCCTATGACATCCGGGAGCGCCTGCCGGCCACCCTGGCCCGCCTGGGCCGCATGCTGGGGGTGGCCCAGGGGGTGCGCCGGGCCGGATCCGCGGCCCTGGACCTGGCTTACGTGGCCGCGGGGCGCCTGGACGGCTTCTGGGAGGAACACCTCAAACCCTGGGACACCGCGGCCGGGGCGCTGTTGGTGGCCGAAGCGGGGGGAGCCCTCAGCACCCTGGAGGGCGGCCCCTATGAGCTCACCTCAGCCACCATCCTGGCCAGCAACGGCCGGCTGCACCGGGAGATGGCGGCGGCGTTGGCGGGGGAAGGGTAGGGGGGCAGGGGTCAGGTGCCAGGTTTTGATGGCCTCGTAAAAAGTCCATTCACCCCCTCACCCCAGCCCTCTCCCCCAAGATGGAGAGGGGGTTAATGAGGCAAATCAATCAGTTATCAATGGCAGCGAGAGCCACCTTTTGGAGATAGTACGGCCTTTTTTACTTTTTACGATTCCATCAGGTTTTGGGTTTTAGGTTTTGGGTTCTGGGTTTTAGGTTCTAGGTTCTGGGTTTTGGGTTTTTGTACTGATAGGTTAAGTGGCCCAAAATTCCTTAAAATTCCCCCCTTTTGTAAAGGGGGATCAGGGGGGATTTTCAGTAGGGTGCGCACTGCGCACCATGGACAGGGGCTGGCGGCGGGCAGGGACGCCCGCCCCCGGGTGTCCAGATGCAGCTCATAGGGCGGCCCGCGGCCGCCGGCCTCGGCGTGCACGGCACGCCCTATAGCCATGGATGACACCCGACCCCAGGTGTTCCTGCGCAGGCTGGAAGCCTGCGCCACCAAAGGTTTTCATCCTTTTGGAGAGAACCCGGCAGGCTCAGGCGCGACTGTTCAGAGCAGTTCCTCATGGTCCTTGGGCTCACCCATAAATTATGAAAAGTTAAGCATCCTTACGGTGCGCAGTGCGCACCCTACAAAAAACTTTTCGAAGCAGGACCTTTGAAAAATTTTTATGGTTCCCAAGCTCCAGCTTGGGAACTGGCTTGCCCTCCAAGCTCAGCTTGGCCGAACCATCAGTTCCGTAGCGCACCATGGACAGGGGCTGGCGGCGGGCAGGGACGCCCGCCCCCGGGTGTCCAGATGCAGCTCATAGGGCGGCCCGCGGCCGCCGGCCTCGGCTGAACAAAAAGAACAGATGGGGCGGGCCTCCGTGCCCGCCGCCACATCCGGGTTGAGGGTGCGTCAGACGCACCCTACAGGACCTTTTCACACAGGAGCGCCCCAGTGTCGGACGAGGGGTTTGTCTTCACCGACGGGAAGCGGGAACGGCTCAACCTCTGGGCCATCAGCGCCTCCTTCCTGGTGAGCCTGGTCCTCATGGGCCTGAAATTCTACGTTTACGGGCTGACCGGCTCCGTCGCCATCCTCTCCGACGCCCTGGAGTCCATCATCAACGTGGTGGCCTCGGGCTTCGCCTTTTTCAGCATCTGGCTGGCGGCCCGGAGCCCCGACGCCTCCCACCCCTACGGCCACGGCAAGGTGGAGTATTTCTCCGCCGGCTTTGAGGGCGCGCTCATCATCCTGGCAGCCCTGGGCATCGCCTACCAGGCCTGGCCGCAGCTCTGGCAGCCCCGCCCCCTGCCCCACCTGGAGCGGGGCCTGCTCTTCATCCTGGGCATCACCGGGGTGAACCTCCTGTTGGGATTTGTCCTGGTGCAGGTGGGGCGCCGCACCGGCTCCCTGGCCCTGGTGGCCGACGGCAGACACATCCTGACCGACGTCATCACTTCCGTCGGGGTATTGGCGGGGCTGGCCCTGGTCTGGTGGACCGGCTGGCTCTGGCTGGACGGCGCGGTGGCCCTGCTGGTGGGCGTCAATATCCTCGTCACCGGCGCCCGGCTGCTGCGGGAGTCGTCCTCGGGCCTGATGGACGCCTCGGACCCCGCCCTGCTGGAGGAGATCGCCGGCGTCCTGCGGGAGCACCGCAAGTGCGTTTGGATCGACGTGCACCGCCTGCGGGCCCGGCGCTCCGGGGACCGGGTGCTCCTGGACTTCCACCTCATCCTGCCCCGGGACCTGTCTCTGGAGACGGCTCACCAGGAAGTCAAGGAACTGGAGCGCATCTTTGACGAGCATTTTCAGGGCCGGGCGGACGTGCTCATCCACCTGGACCCCTGCGAGCGGCCCGCCTGTCCGGTGTGCGGCTTCGACCCCTGCGAACACCGCCAGGAGCCCGTCCGGGAGCAGAAACTGTGGCGGCAGGACACGGTGACCGGCGAGGCGCCCACGGATGGCGTCACGACGAGGGGAGGACCGGGGAAAAGCGGGCAATGACGGCAATGGGAGGCGATGAAAAGCCCAGGCAGGACACCCGCAATGTGCATGGCTCCGGGTGTGAACCACAGGGTCACGGCTTTCCAGCGGGTCATCGGGTTTTCACGTCAAAGCCTGCGGCGACAAATAGAGGGACATGGCTAACATGTTGTTTTAGTTCACAAGTTTGATTTTATCCCATCTCCGGCGGTTCATCCGGCAGAATCGCGAGGAGAAAAAAACCGTTGACACCGCCGGACAGTTTACATATACACCCAGAAGAGGCAAACGTATGCAGTCTGCACCCCTGGATGACAAAACCTGGTGCTGGCGGCGCCTGCTCTGGAGCCCGTGAGGCGCGCCCGCCGGACCATGTCCAGATGTTTGGGGCCCCTCACGGGAGGGGCCCGGTTTGTGTGATAGAAAAGCCGTGGCCCGGGAGGTCACGGTTTTTTTGTTGTGTTGGTGGGGGTGACCAGGGAGATGACCCCGGCCCCTGGCCCCTTCCCGCAAAAATCACCTTCGGGAGTCACACATGGTCGTTCCTGATTTTCCCGGCTTCCGGCAGTCGGCGGCCCAGGGCAATCTCATTCCCGTGTACCGGGAGATTTTGGGAGACCTGGAAACCCCGGTGTCGGCCTACAAAAAACTGCGGGGGCGGGAGCCCTCCTTCCTGCTGGAGAGCGTGGAGGGGGGCGAGAAGTGGGGCCGCTTCAGTTTCCTGGGCTTCCATCCCTCCCTGGTTTTTGAAGTCAAGGACCGCCAATCCGTTCTGGAACGGCGCGGCGAATTTGAAGTGCTGGACCCGGGCGTCAGTCCCCTGGAGCATTTGCGGCGGCTGCTCTCCGGCTTCCGGCCGGTGCCGGTTCCCGGTCTGCCCCGCTTCTGGGGCGGGTTGGTGGGGTTTCTGGGCTACGACATGGTGCGCTTCATCGAGCGCCTGCCCGAGCGCACGGCCTCTCTGGGGCTGCCCGACGCCCGGTTTCTGTTGGCGGACCAGCTCCTCATTTTCGACAACCTGCGCCAGACCATCAAGGTGGTGGCCCTGGTGCATTTGACGCCGGAGCAATCCCCCCAGGAGCACTACGACCGGGCCGTGGCCGACATCCACGGCATCATCGCCCGCCTGCGCCGGCCGGTGGCGGCCGCCGAGCCCCCTGCGGGTCAGGCGAAGGGCCTCCTCACCCCCAATGTCTGCCAGGAGGAATTTGCAGTCATGGTGCGCCGGGCCAAAGAGTACATCGCCGCCGGCGACGCCATCCAGGTGGTGCTCTCCCAGCGCTTCGAAACCTCCCTGGGCCACGACCCCCTGGACCTGTACCGCGCCCTGCGCTGCATCAACCCCTCTCCCTACATGTTTTACCTGGACCTGGGAGCCCTCAAGCTGGTGGGGGCCTCCCCGGAAATCCTGGTGCGCCTGGAGGACGGCCACATCACCTACCGCCCCATCGCCGGCACCCGCCCCCGGGGGGCTACGCCCGAAGAGGACCAGACCCTGGAGGCGGAGCTGTTGGCCGACCCCAAGGAGCGGGCTGAACATCTCATGCTGGTGGACCTGGGCCGCAACGACGTGGGCCGGGTGGCCGCCATCGGCAGCGTCCACGTCCCGGAGCTGTTCACCGTGGAGCGCTACTCCCACGTCATGCACATCGTCTCCCAGGTGGAGGGGGAGCTGGCGGCCGACAAAGACGGCATCGACCTGTTGGCCGCCACCTTCCCGGCGGGCACCGTCACCGGCGCGCCCAAGGTGCGGGCCATGGAGATCATCGAAGAGCTGGAGCCCACCCGCCGGGGACCCTACGCCGGGGCCGTGGGCTACCTGGGACTGAGCGGCAACCTGGATTTCTGCATCACCATCCGCAGTTTCACGGTGACGGACGACCGGGTCTTCCTCCAGGTGGGGGCCGGCGTGGTGGCCGACTCGGACCCCGTCCGGGAACACCAGGAATGCGTCAACAAGGCCCGGGCCCTCATGCGGGCGCTGGAAATGGCGGCGGAGGGCTTGTGGTGAGGGGGGCGGGCGCCAGGTGCCAAGTGCCAGGTTTTAGGTTCTGGGTTTTGGGTTCTGGATTTTGCCACTGGTTCCCAAGCTCCTGCTTGGGAACCGGTTTGCCCGCCAAGCTCCTGCTTGGCCGGAGTGACCTGGAAATCAGGTGAGGCCAGGCAAAGAGCATAAGGTACCCAAGCAGAGCTTGGGGGAACAATGGCGTTCCCAAGCAGGAGCTGGGGAACGAGTCTCCGGAAGCTGAAAGGCAAAGCTGCAAGCCGACACCTGACACCTGACGCCTGACACCTGACACCTGACGCCTGACACCTGACACCCAAAACCCAAACCTAAAACCCAAAACCTAACCACAGGTGTTCCATGTTGCTCATGATCGACAACTATGACTCCTTCACCTACAATTTAGTCCAGTATTTCGGGCAGTTGGGGGCAGAGGTGAAGGTCTATCGGAACGACGCCATCGACCTGGCGGGGATCGAGGAACTGGCTCCCGGCCACCTGGTGATCTCCCCCGGGCCCTGTTCCCCCAACGAGGCGGGCATTTCGGTGGCGGCCATCCGCCACTTTGCCGGACGGCTGCCCATTTTAGGCGTCTGTCTGGGGCACCAGGCCATCGGCGCGGCCTTCGGCGGGGAGGTGGTGCGGGCCCCCCGGCTGATGCACGGCAAGACCTCCCTCATCTACCACGACGGGCGGGACCTCTTCCAGGGCATCCCCACCCCTTTTGAGGCGACGCGCTACCACTCCCTCATCGTCGCCCGGGAGACGCTGCCCGACTGCCTGGCGGTCTCGGCCCAGACCGCGGTGGGGGAGATCATGGGCCTGCGCCACCGGACCCACGCCATCTTCGGGGTGCAGTTTCATCCGGAGTCCATCCTCACCCAGGCCGGGCTGCAGATCCTGCGGAATTTCCTCATGCGCCAGAAAGGTTAGCGCCTTGGGGAGCGTCTGGCTTCAATTCACTCTTTGCCTGGCCGCCATCGCCGTATCCGGCACCCAACTCTCCCGCTGGGGGGACGTACTGGCGGAAAAGACCGGTCTGGGCCGCAGTTGGATGGGGCTGGCCGTGGTCGCGGCCATCACCTCGCTGCCCGAGCTGGTTTCGGGCCTCAGCGCCGTCACCTGGGTCAAGGTCCCGGACGTGGCGGTGGGCAACCTTCTGGGGGCCTGCGTCCTGAACCTCCTGCTCCTGGCCCTGTCGGACCTCATTTATCCCCCCGCCCCCCTGCTCACCGCGGCGGCCCGGGGGCACCTCATCGCCGCGGGCTTCGCCCTGATACTGCTGGCGGTCATCGGTCTGGCACTTACTCTGCCGGCCGCGGCCGGAACCTTCCGCCTGGGCCATGTGGGGGCGTCGACGCCCCTGCTGCTGGCCTGTTATCTCCTGGCCATGCAGGCCACCTTTCGCTTTCACCGACGGGAGCGCCGGGAATACCTGAGCAAGGAAGAGGAGGCCCAACTTTACCCCCACGTCTCCCTGAACACTGCTCTGGCGAACTTCTGCCTTCATGCCCTGGTGGTAGTGGTCATGGCCACCTGGCTCCCCCGGGTGGCCACGGGCCTGGCCCAGGCCCTGGAGTGGCACCTCTCCGCGGTGGGCACCATCTTCGTGGCCCTGGTGACCACCGCCCCGGAGCTGGTGGTGACCGTCGGCGCGCTGCGCCTGGGGGCCGTGGACCTGGCCGTGGGCGATCTTTTGGGCAGCATTATCATCAACTGCGCCTTTGTGGCCATTGTGGACCTGTTTTACCTGGAGGGGCCCATCCTGGCCGGGGTGGCCCCGGTCCACGGCGGCACCGCGCTCCTGGCCCTCCTCATGACCGGCATCGCCGTGGCCGAAATGACCTACCGCCCCCAGCACAAGACCATGCGCGTCCTCAGCCTGGGGGCCTTTGTCCTGGTGTTTCTCTATGGCGTCCACCTCTACGTGCAGATCATGGCCGCCGCGGGGTGACCCGAGTTTTGTCCGGATCGGCCCGGCCCGGAAGGGGGCCGTCCGGGAAGGGAGACGCCGCCGCAGCGAAAAAATCTCCCCAAAACGGCTCGCACCCGATAATATTAGCGGAAACCCATTCACCACGAGGAGGGTGTGCATGTTTTGGACCAGGACCATTCTGTGGACGGCGTCGGTGATGGCGCTCCTTCTCCTGACCGCAATGGGCTGCGCCGAGACCCACCCCATCCTGGATCGGCCCATGACCCCACCCGAGGCCGACATAGCGGACCTTTTGGGGGGGGAGAGCCCCAACGCCTTCACCTACCTTAACTCCCAGGAAGGTATGGAGGTGCGGAACCCGGACGGCGCCCGCCTCCTCGCCCTGCGCTACGGCCGCAGCGGTTATGCCCTGAACGCTCTCAAGGCCTGGATCCAGGAGCAGGCGGACACCAAACGGGCCCCCCGGACAGGGATCAGCACCTTCAGCCGGAGCGGCCACGGCGCCTACCAGGGCGACAAGCTGGATGGCCTGGCCTGGACCAGCGGGCCCTGGCTCTTCATTGCCGAGGCCCCCGGACCGGAAAGCCTGAACCGCCTCCTGGAGCAATCCCGGCTGGGGGGCATGGCCTCCGGGCCCACCGGCAAAGCCTTCCTGACTTACTTCTGGCTCATCATCCCCGTCTTTTTCATCGTCGGTTTGGCGGGCACCTACGTCATGATGAACAAAGTGGCCGCCTGGATGGCCGTCAATCCCGAACCCGGCGTCACCCCGGTGAGCCGCCGGGAGCTCGTCGACCGGCTGCTGGCCCTCAACGACCCCAAGCGCCCCTTCACGGTGGCCGAAGGCCGGGATTCCGACCTGGCCGCCGAATGGAAACTGGTGGACGCCACCTGGTGGGAAATCTTCCAGAAGGCGGGACTGTCCAAGTCCTATCGGCTGCGCCTGACCCTGGATGAGAGCCGCCACGAAGTCCGGGCCTTCGAACAGGAAGGGACCGTCCAGTGGGGGGTGGGACCCCAGGTCCACTATCAGCGGACTTATTTCGGCGGTATCGTCCTGGCCCGGAAAGAGCGGGCCTACGCCGCGGGCCTCAAATCCCTGGATCCCCTGGAGGTCGGCGCCATTTACGACTACCGCTTCGACGTGGCCGATATTAAAGACCCCGTGCTCAAGACGGTCATCGAGGCGGGATGGCGCTTCGCTCCCCAACTGTGGTCCTGGAAGGTGAAGCCCACCGACCGGCCCTAGGGTGCGTCCTGCACCGGCCTGCGATCCGGGGACCGTTACGGCAGCCGCAGGCTTCAGCCGGTGCCGCCACCGACCGCAAAGACATGCAGGGTGCGCCCCGCGCCCCGTAACCGACGGATGACCACATGACCGGACGACGGAAGCGACCGCCGGAGCCACCTGTCTCCCTGCCGGAGCCGCCTGCCTCCGTTCCGGCCGGCGAAGCCGCGCCCGAAGGGGAAGCCAAACCTCACAAGACCTATCACATCGACATCTACCGGGCCTGGTGCAAGGAATGCGGCCTGTGCGCCGCGTTCTGCCCCCGGGGCTGCCTGGAGATGGACGACAAGGGCCGGCCGCAGATCACCCGTCCCGAACGCTGCACCGGCTGCGGCTGGTGCGAACTGCACTGCCCGGACTTCGCCGTCAGCGTCCGGGAAAGCCGGCAGCAGGCTTCGGCGCAAGAGGCGGATTAGCGCCCGAAGGTTTCTTATGGAATAGCTCTCATCAGCGCGCTCTATCCGCCGTGGTGGAGGTGGTGCTTGGCAAGAGGCATTTTCATGCTTGGCGGTGAGCGGACCTCTTAGACCGTAGCCATGAAAAGCACCATCCGGCAGGGCCGGGTCTGAAGCCCTCTGTGACAAATTTTCCTGACCGGGGGTGAGGCTCCAGGGACTCATGAAGGTTTCATCAGCCGCAGACCCCCCCGCCCGGCTTGCCGGCCATTTCCGCGCCCGGGCGCGCCTGGCCTCCCTGGAGTCGGACTTCCGCTGCGACCCGGAGTGCACCCGCCCCGGCTGTAAGCATCCGGATTTGCAGGTGCCGGTGAGCCTGGTGGATCTGCTGGGGGTTGCGATGCACCTGGGCGAGCCGGTGTCGGCGGCCTTGCGGCGGTATGTTACCCTGGGCCTCCTGACCGACGGCCGGGACGACTGGATCCGGATCGTGGCCCTGAAACTTCAGAAACCCTGTGAATTTTTGGCGGACGACCTGTGCGCCGTCTACCCGGTGCGGCCCCTGGCCTGCATCCTGTTCCCCGAATACCTGGCGGCGGAAGGGACCCTCACGGCGCACGCGGCCAGCGAGCATTTCCGGGAGTATCTTTGTCTGCGGCGGCCGCTCACCCTCTCCCCGGCCCGGGCCGAGGTCATGGCGCGGCTCAAACAGATGTGGGAGCGGGAGCGGCTGGTCAGCGCCTTCTACCTCTTCGACCAGGGCGCCTGCTACCTGGACTTCGCCAATCTTGTCCAGGAACTCCTGGAGGAGGCCGACGTGGGGGAAGAACCTGCCCCCACCCCACCGCCGGACGCCCCGCGCCTCATCCCTCACCGGGTCCTGGAGCGATATTTCCGGGAGCGGCTGGCCGGACTGCCGCCCTTTAGCGCAGTAAATGATAAAATATCTCATCTCGACACCCCTGAGGGCCAGGCGCAACTTTGGGGGATGCTGCAAGACGAACGCCTGGTGAAAAAGCTCAGACAGGGCCACCGGGACCGGGCCGTGGTCCATCGGCTTGTTAAGGGCAAAATGAAGGCCGGCCGCCGCAGCCTGTCCCCCACCGGCTATGGCCACGGCGGCTGAGCGTGGTCCATTTCCCTCGTTCCCAAGTACAACTTGGGAACGAGCAGGGAAACTTGTAAACTATAAAAACGTTTGTTCAAATACTTGATAAGGAAAGAAAAATGTTACATCCTAAAGCCATTTCAAAAATTGAAAATAAAATAAAAGGAACTTTGATAAATTGTTATATTGAAAATAATTGGCCTCAATATGATTCGTTTGCTGTGCACCTCAAGTCACTTTCAGATGAAGTTATTAAACATAAGAAAGAATGGATTGACCATTTAGATATCTATTTAATCTTTTATGACATGGTTTATGAAGCTATAAAAGAAAAAGTGGATGCAGGTGATAAATTAAATGGGAACATATGGGATATATTAGGAGAGAGAAAAAGTAATTCCCTGACCGAAGATATTAAAGATTATATTATTAGTATTCCAAGATCATATAATATTTATATTCCATTAATAAATAATTTAGAAGACCAACCTGAGAATATAGAATTAAGTAAAGAAATATCATTAATAATATTTAAAGATGAAAGCCAAATTCCCGGTGGGTACTCCACGGGATTATTTAGATTTAACAAATTACAACCAAACACAATTTATTTTCGACAATACTTAACTGGATATATTGGGAAAAGGCTTGAGAGTATTTGTCTAAAAAGAGTTATCGGTAATTTTAAGGTACTTCTCCACCAGGCAATTTTTTTAAAATTATTTAAACCTATATCTCCTATGGTTGGGGCCTTAACTATGGCAGCATTTAGAAATCACTACCATATTCGAAAAATTAGTGTTATAAGCGAAGACCTAACAAATGAGTCTTATAAGCTTGTTGAAACAGAACTCCCATTTGATTTTAGTAAATTTCTCAATAATATATATTTTAATTTTGAAAATGATTACTTAAAGAAAGCTAAAGAAAAAGGTAAATTTGAAATTGCAATAGCTAGTATTTTAAAAAAGGTAGTGCAATTAATTGAATGCGAAGCTGACGAAACAAAAAGAGTAAAATCGGCAATTGAATGGTGCTTTAATTCTTATATTGTAGAGAACCAAACAATGGCGTTTTTGCAAATTTGTATAGGACTTGAAGCATTATTGGGGGATGATATCTCTATTAGTCCATTAGTTGAAACTCTTGCCGATAGATGCTCTTATCTTGTTAGTCCAGATATAAAGGGACGTAAATCATTAAAAGACCAATTTAAAAAAATTTATAAAATTAGATCAAAGCTAATACATGGAAATGTATTAGAATTAAATAGTGAACAAATGAACAATCTTTATTTTGGCAGAGAAATACTTGAATATGCAATTACTAAAGAAATTAATCATCTTAATCTAGGGAAATAATAGTGAACAACATTCATATTAACTGAAATGATTGTACTCAATAATGTTCTGCATTATGAAAAAGGTGCGCAGTGCGCACCCTACACATTCCCAGAACCCAAAACCCAGAACCTAAAACCTGGAACCTGAAAGCTGCTCCCATACGCCCATGCCCGAAACCACTCCCCCGTCCCCCCGCCCTTTGCTCCTCCAGGGCAACGAAGCCATGGTGGAAGGCGCGCTCTATGCCGGGTGCCGGTTTTTTGCCGGGTACCCCATCACCCCCGCCACGGAGATCAGCGAGGTCATGAGCTTGAAGCTGCCGGCCCTGGGCGGCACCTTTATCCAGATGGAGGACGAAATCGCCTCCCTGGGCGCCATCATCGGCGCGTCCCTGGCCGGGGTGAAAAGCATGACCGCCACCAGCGGCCCGGGCTTTTCGCTCATGCAGGAGAACCTGGGCTTTGCGGTGATGGCCGAAGTGCCCTGCGTGGTGGTGAACGTCATGCGGGCCGGGCCCTCCACCGGGCTGCCCACCCACGTTTCCCAGGGCGACGTGCAGCAGGCCCGCTGGGGGACCCACGGCGACCACCCCATCATCGCGCTGTCCGTGTCCACCACCTGGGAGTGCTTTGCGCTCACGGTGAAGGCCTTCAATCTCTCTGAAACCTACCGCACCCCGGTGATTATCCTGTCCGACGAAGTGGTGGCCCACACCCGGGAAAAGATCGTGCTGCCGCGGCCGGGGGAGCTCCAGGTGTTGGAGCGCCCCAGGCCCGGCGCGCCCCCCGAATGGTTCATCCCTTACGAGGACACGCCCCGGGGGGTGCCGCCCCTGCCCGCTTTCGGCGAGGGCTACCGCTACCACGTCACCGGCCTGGTGCACGACGTGCGTGGCTTCCCCACGGAGCGGCCCGACGAGATCGCGCCCCTCCTGAACCGGCTGTTCCGCAAGATCAGCCAGCATTTCCACGACATCCAGATGGTGGAGGAATATCTGACGGATGATGCGGAGCTGCTGGTCATCGCCTACGGCTCCGTGGCCCGCTCCGCCCGGCGGGCGGTGGCCGACGCCCGGGCCCAGGGCCTCAAGGCCGGCCTGCTGAAACTGATCACCCTGTGGCCCTTCCCCCGGCGATTGGTGGAGCCGCACCTGGGGCGGGTCCGGGCCGTGCTGGTGCCCGAATTGAACAGGGGCCAGATGTCCCGGGAGGTGAAGCGCGTCAACCAGGGGATGACCAAGGTGGAGACCTTGAACCGCATTGACGGGAAGCTGATCACGCCGGGGGAGATCTTGGCGCGGTTGCAGGCGTTGTCAGGAAAGTGAGCCCGCCACCGGCGGGACGCCGGTGCCACCGATTCCGGCGCGGGTGCGAACATACCCCTTCAAACATGCCCTAAAGGAAGGAAAGTAGGGCGGGCTCCGCCCGCCATCTGCACACGGGAGGCGGTCATGAGCAAAATGCTGGGAGATTCATTGCAGGTGAAGGTGGGCAAACCGGGCGACGAGCGCCTGGTGGATTTGGGAAAACTCTTTAACGACAACCCCAACCGCATCATCGCGGTCCTGGCCACGGTGGGCGCAGACGGCGGGCCCCACACCTGTCCGGTGTCTCTGATCTATGCCGCAGATGACAAAACGCTCCTCCTGGGCATGCTGAAAAACAGCCTCACTTCGGCCAACCTGGCCCGGGACGGCAGGGTCTGTCTGCAAATCATGGCCGCAGACGACGTGGTCATGGGGATCAAGGGCGTCATGCGGCCGGTCAGGGACCCCATGGAGGCCAGCCCCGCCATGGCCCTGTGGGAGATGCAGGTGAGCCACGTTAAGCTGGACACCTCGCCGGCCCAGCGGGTGACTCAGGGCGTGGCCGCGGACTACCGCAACGACAAGGCCCGGGCCTTCGGGGAGGCCTGCTTTGCCGAACTGCGGGCCGCGGCCGGCGCGGCTTGACGGCCCCCCGGGGTTGTGATGAACTATTGCTCGGAGCCAGGCCTGTCCGGTAAGGATTTTGCATGAACGCGGTTTTTAAGCCCCCTCCCCCCGGTGGGAGGGGGTTGGGGGAGGGGGGCGAAGAAAGCAACTCCTTGTCATTACAAATAATTTCGCCACCCCCACCCCAGCCCTCCCCCATCCAGGGGGAGGGAGCCTGAGAGGAAGGCTATTCCAGGTCCGGAGGCCTTTTTGACATGCGCCTCCTTTCCTCTCAGGGCCGAAGTATCAAGGATAGAAGGCATTGTCCTTGTCAGAGATGCCTTGTGGGCAAAAATCGCCCGGACAGCACTGGCTTGGAGCATATTGGTGAACTGGAGCAGAGGAGCAAAGCAGAGCTTTGCGGGCAATCCGGTTCCCAAGCAGTCGCGCCCGGGCCGTTGGCCCACCCGTAACCCATGAAAAGGGCGGTGGGGCGGGCGTCTCTGCCCGCCGCCTTTGTCTTGGGTGGCACAGGCTTCCAGCCTGTGCGCTGCACCGGCAAGATGCCGGCGCCACCAAGAACTTTTCATAGCAGTTCCTCATGAGCCTTCGGCTCACCCGCAAAGCATGAAAAGTTCGGTAGGGTGGGCCCCTGTAACCAGCACAACAAATTGATAATACTCGATAAATTGCGCCATGCAAAAAACTTTTCATAGCAGTTGCTCATGGGCCTGAGGCCCACTCACAAAGCATGAAAAGTTCTCCCCCTCACCCCAGCCCTCTCCCCCATCGGGGGAGAGGGGGATAAGGAACTTTTCATAGCAGTTACTCATTAGCCTTGGGCTCACCCATAAATTATGAAAAGTTAAGCATCCTTACGGTGCGCAGTGAGCACCCTAATAAAACTTTTCGAAGCAGGAGCTTGGGAACCAGCGTGGTGAAGGGGGCAGGGCCACAGAACCGCAGGGCCACAGAGCCGTAGGGCGGGAAAGCGAAGCGCATCCCGCCGTTGGCCCGATGGGGAACGAGAGTCTTTCGGAAGGGTGGAAGGCCCCGTCTTCTCCTGCCTGAGCCCGCCAGACGATCACATCCACCAAGGAGAAACTATGCCCACGGTCGCCCGGGAGGTCATGGAGACCTCCTTTCTATCCCTGAGCCCCCAGGCCACCATCGCCGAGGCGGGGGAGGTCTTCCGCCGGGCCGCGGACACCGCAGGGCGCACCGTCTTCGGCCTGATGGTCATCGACGAGGCCGGCAAGCCGGTGGGCATGCTGTCCATGTACGACATCTTCCTGCTCATCCGGCCCAAACACATCCACATCTGGGGGGAGATGGAGGACCTGGACGTGGCCGGCATCATCGACCGGGCCTGCGCCAAGGCGAAACAGGTGCGGGTGAGCGACGTCATGACCACGGACCTCATCACCATCAGCCCGGAGACCCACCTGCTGCATGTCATCGACATCATGATCAAAAGGCACGTGCGGCGTCTGCCGGTGATCGAAGACGGCCGGGTGGTGGGCCTCGTCTACATGTCCCGGGTCTTCCGGCGCCTGCTGGAGCGCCTGGCCTGAGCGGCCTGGGAGCGGGGCATCTCATGGGAATCGTCGATCATCAGGGCGTGCTCAAGGGGCTCATGGTGCAGGACGCCATGCGGCGCCAGGTCATCCGTCTGGACCAGCAGGCCTCCCTGGCCGACGCGGTGCGCGCCACCATCAAATACAAGGTCAACGCCGTCCTGGTGAACGACGCCGCCGGGGAAGGGGTGGGCGTGGTCTCCAAAACCGACCTCATGGGCGCCTACTACGCCGACCTGCCCCTGGACACGCCGGTGACGGCCGTGATGGTGGGGCCGCCGGTCTTCTGCTCGGCCACCGACTCCCTGGACGACGCCCTGGACCGCATGCGCGAGCACCGCATCCACCGGCTCTACGTGGAGGGCGACCAGCCCCGCCGGGCCGCGGGCGTGCTGGCCTATCCCGACATTGTGGGCCTGCTCTACCGCTTCTGCAACCAGTGCGAGCGCAACCTGCGGCGCCAGGGGGGCGGCGGGACCGCCCTGGCGGACCGGTTCACCCTGCGGGAGGTGATGACCCCCGGCGTGTACACGCACCGGGAGGACGACAGCCTCATCCAGGTCATGGAGGGCCTGGCCGCGCACCGCTTCGGCGCCGTGCCTCTGGCCAACCAAGAGGGCGTCACGGTGGGCGTGGTCTCCAAAACGGACCTCATCGCCGCCTACCTGCACGGGCTGCCGGCCGCCGGGCCGGCCCGGGACATCATGAGCGCGCCCGTCCAGGCCTGCGATCAGGAGGAGACGTTGGCCAGCGCCCTGCATACCATGATCTTTGCGGATATCCACCGCCTCTTTGTGTACAAACAGGATCCCCGCCATCTGGTGGGGGTGTTTTCCCTGTCCGACGCGGCCCGCATCCGTTCCGGCACCTGCCGCGCCTGCGTGGTGAGCCGCATTAAGATCGGCTGAAGGAGGCCGGAGAGCCTGCCTCTGCACCCTGGTAAGATACGATCACATTCATACGGTATGTGAACTATGAACCATCATTCTCAGCTCCGCCTGTCCCGGCATTCCCGGCGCCACGCCGCCAGGCGGACGGAATCCGCCCACTTTTCTGGTAACCATGGAAAATTTCCGTCACAATCTGTCTCCGGTGGAAGTAAAACGCTTCCTCAGGCTGTTGGAAGATTACAGCGAGCACCTCATGGTGGTGTATTGCCTGAAAACCTCGCATCCGTGCCCTCAATGCGGCAGCCCGCACACCTGCGGGGGCGCGGCCGTGGGTCTCTACAGCAGCAGGTTCGACAAGATCACGCATGAACTCCGGGTCTGCCTGCAATGCGGCTTCAAGCGGGTGACCAATGTCCTGACCGTGGAACGGATGTGAGGCGTCCTTATGGCCGACGTGACCAAACTAATCCACAAGTACCTGCGGCATGAGAAGAAGTTCCCCCATGTCTGGTGTCCGGGGTGCGGCAACGGCATCGTGCTGGGGGCCCTCATCCGGGCCATCGACCGCACCGGCTTCAGCAAAGACGACATCGTCCTGGTGTCGGGCATCGGCTGCTCCGGCCGCATGAGCGTCTACGTGGATTTCAACACCCTGCACACCACCCACGGCCGGGCCCTCACCTTCGCCACCGGCGTCAAGCTGGCCAATCCCCGGCTCCAGGTCATCGTGGTCATGGGCGACGGGGACGCCACCGCCATCGGCGGCAACCACTTCATCCACGCGGCCCGGCGCAACCTGAACCTCACGGCGGTCATCATCAACAACAGCACCTACGGCATGACCGGCGGCCAATATTCACCCACCACCCCCTACGGCGCCCGCTCCGCCACCTCCATGTACGGCAACGTGGAGCATGCCTTTTCCATCGCCGAGCTGGCCGTCACCGCGGGCGCGGCCTGGGTGGGCCGGGGCGCGGTGTACCACGCCACCCTGCTGGACCAGCTCATGGAGGCGGCCATCCTGAAACGGGGCTTCGCGGTGGTGGAGGTCATCAGCCACTGCCACACCCTGTATGGCCGCAAAAATCTGCTGGGCGGGGCCGCGGAGATGATGCGCGCTCAAAAGGAGGCGGCCGTGCGGGTGGAGAAGGCGGCGACCATGACCCCCGAAGAGCTGGCCAGCAAATTCACCATCGGCATCCTGGCCGACCGGGACCTGCCCATCTACACCCAGGAATACCGGAAGATCCGGGAAGCCGCCCGCACCGCCCTGGCCGGCGAGGATTGAGGCCGGGGGCTGCAAAGGAGAACCGTTGCGCGTCTTATTGGTGAACAGCAACCTCAGGGACGACGTCCTGGCCGCGCCGCCCATCGGCCTCTGCTACGTGGCCACCGCCGCGGACCGGGCCGGCCACGAGGTGCGGGTGCTGGACCTGTGTTTTCAGAAGCGGGTGCGCGAAGTCCTGGAAGATGCGCTCCGGGAAATATCCCCCCAAGTCGTGGGCCTTTCCCTGCGCAACATCGACAATTGCAACCTGCTGTACCCCGTTTCCTATCTGCCCGAGGCCTTAGAGCTGGTCCGCTTTGTCAGAGCGCGCACCGCGGCCCCGGTGGTGGTGGGCGGCGCCGGCGCCAGCCTCATGCCCGGGGAGGTGCTGACCGCCACCGGCGCGGATTACATCGTCGTCTCCCACGGGGAGCGCAGCTTCGGCAGGCTGTTGACTTACCTGGAAAAGGGCGAGGACCCTGAGGACGTGCCGGGCGTGGGTCTGATGCGGGAC
>VGSQ01000014.1 GCA_016874975.1 Deltaproteobacteria bacterium | reverse complement strand
CGATCATCCATTCCAGATAATTGCGGATCACCTGGTGGTCCGGCGAGGTGGGCGGCGTGCGCTTGAGGCGCCCCAGCTCCCGCTCCGCCTCCTTCAGGGCGTGAGGGGGGAGCTTGGCGTCGTCCAGACGCATCTCCAGTTCGTCCACCTCCCGGGTGCGGTCGTCCGTTTCCCCCAGCTCCTTTTGCAGCGCCTTGATGTGCTCCCGGAGATAATAGTCCTTCTGGGCCTTGTCCATTTCGCCCTTGACCTGGGACTGGATCTTCTTCCCCAGTTCCAGAATCTCCAGCTCCCGGGTGATGAGAATGAGGACCCGGCGCAACCGCTCCTTGACGGCGGTGGTCTCCAGCAGCTCCTGCTTCTCCTTCTTGTTGACGTTGAGGCTGCCGGCGGTGACGTCGGCCAGAACCCGGGGGTCGCCCAATTCCCGCACCAGGGCCCCCAATTCCGAGGGAAGGTACGGGGATATTTCAAGCATTTTCAAGAATATGCCCTTGACGCTGGAGACCAGGGCCTCCATCTCCAGGTCGGGCTCATACTCCTCGGTGACCGGGGAGACATAAGCCGTGAGGTAGGGCTCATAGTCGGTCCACTGCTCGATGCGGAAGCGGAAGAGACCCTGGATCAGCAGGCGCACCGAGCCGTCTTCGGGCTTGCGCATCTTGAGGATCACGGCCGCAGTGCCCATGCGGTGCAGATTTTCGTGGGTGAAGCCTTCGGGAGACTCCTCCCGGTTGGCCACCACGCCCATGATTTTGTCGCGCAACAGCACTTCGTCCACCAGGGTCTGGGCCTGCTCCTCCCACAGGGCCAGGGGCATGATGATGCGGGGGAAGAGGACCAGGTCCGAAGTGGGCAGGATGGGTAACAGTCGGGGGCCGCTCTCCGGCTTTTCGTCCAGCGCGGCGGTTATGTCAATATGTTGTATCGGTTGGGTCATGGCGTCATTGACCTCGTCAGTCTTGTTATTCATGGTCCAGATCTCTGACCCGGATCTGCCGGGCGGCGGGGGCCAGGCGGGGGAGCCAGACCTCCAGGATGCCGTCGGCGTAGCGGGCTTCCACCTGCTCCGGGTCGACGGGGATGGGAATGCGGAAGCGGCGTTCGAAGTCGCCGTGGACGATCTCGTGGCGCAGAAACCGGGCGGGGCCTTCGGGGCGGAAGGCCCGGCGGCGGCCCTTGACGATCAGTTCCTGGCCGCTTATGGAAATGGATAAGTCGGCGGGGCTGATCCCGGCCGCGTCCAGGCGCAGGGTCAGTCCCGATTTGGTTTCCAGCAAGTCGGCGGCCGGCCGGAAGGTGACGGGGCAGTCGCCCGGCTCCAGCCAGAGCTCTTTATCCACCCGGAACCGCTCCTCCAGGAGGTCCAAGTCCCGCAGGAGGCGGATTTTGATGAACCGTTGCATGGTGGTCGGCAGTCATCTCCTGAGGTTTCGACAGGCAGTCCCGGCCTCCCGGCCTGAGCCTGCCCGTTGTTTGTGCTCCACAAACTAATAATAAGATTGATATTCACCGGGACAACCCCTGCCGGGGGGAAATCTGCAAGGCGAACGGCGGGATGCGCTTCGCTTTCCCGCCCTACGGCCCTACGGCCCTGTAGGGTGCGCCCCGCGCACCATGGCCCGGGCCTGACGGCGGGCACGGCGGCCCATGCGCAACTGCTTGGGCGGCTTTTAGCCCCTGCGCTTGACCCGCGGTCCGAATCCTGATACCTTCCCGGCATGTCGGCGGTGGTGGTCTGTCTGGGGGCGGTCAACCTGGACCTGCTTTACCGGGTGCCGGACCCGGGGCCTTTTCTCTCGGCCTTCCCGGGCCTGGCCGCGGGGGGGGAAACCTCCCTGGACCGCACCGACCAAGCCAGGCTCATGCACTTGCTGGCCGGGCGCGGCCGCCTCCTGGGGCGCAGCGGCGGCGGCCAGGCGGCCAACACTGCGGCGGCCCTGGCCCGTCTCGGCATCCCCACGGCCCTTATCGGCCGGGTGGGCGCCGACGCCGATGGGGTATTCCTGAAAGCCGGCCTGGCCGGGGTCGATCTGGCCCGCCTGATTGCAGCCGGGGAAAGCGGCCGGGCCTACGTGCTGGTGGACCCCACCGGGGAGCGCACCATCCTGGTGGCCCCCAACACCAATGACGAGCTTTCCCGGGCGGATCTGCCCGACGGACTGGGCGGGGCGAAGTTTTTACACCTCACCTCTTTTGTGGGGGAAGGACCTCTGCGGGTTCAGGAGGAATGGGTTCAGGCTCTCCAGGGCGGGCCGGAAATCAGCCTGGACCCCGGCGAACTGTACGCCCGGCGGGGGCGGCGGGCCCTGGCCGGGCTGTTGGTCGCGGCGACCACCCTGCTGGTGACGGAGCGGGAGTGGGCCCTGCTGGGCGGACCTCCCGACACCCACCCCGGTTGGGCCCCGCCCGTGGTCCTGATCAAACGGGGAGCCCGGGGCGTCCGTCTCCTCACCGGGGCCGGGGCTGCGGACCTGCCCCCGGCCCAACTGCCGGGGGTGCTCCGGGACACCCTGGGGGCCGGGGACGTGTTCGCCGCCGGCTGGCTGGCCGGACGGGTGCGGGGGCTGGACGCCCAGGCCGCCGCCGTCCTGGGGGCCAAGGCCGCGGCCCTGAGCCTCACCGGCGCCGGGCGGGAGCGCTACCCCGGGCCGGAGTTCCTGGAGGCCGAACTTTGATGGAATCGTAAAAAGTCAAAAAGCCCGTACCATCCCCAAAAGGTGGCTCTCGCTGCCATTGATAACTGATTGATATGCCTCATTATCTCCCTCTCCCCCTTGGGGGAGAGGGCTGGGGTGAGGGGGTGAATCGACTTTTTACGAGGCCATCAACTTTAACGTGAAAACGTCATCTTTTGAGGCGGAAAAGCGCAATTCCTTTCGCCGTTAGGGTTGCCGCCGCAGGCTAAGGGAAGTGGCGCGCACCCTTATCAACCATTCGGATCACGGCTCTTGCACCCCATGTTTACCTTCGGCTGGTTTTCCAGCGGCCGGGACCAGGCCGCTATCGACCTGTTTAGCACCACCCTGGAACACCTGCGTTCGGGGTTCATTCCCGGCCGGCTGGCTTATGTTTTCTGCGATCGGGACCCCGGCGAAACCCCGGCCTCGGACCGGTTCCTGGAGGCTGTGAGGGACGCGGGCGTCCCCCTGGTGACCCACTCCTCCCGGGATCTGAGGCGGCTCATCCGCGGGCGCGCCCCCGCTCTCGAGGCCGCCCGGGAGGCCTTCGACGTCCAGGTCATGGCCCTCCTGGCCCCCTTCCCGGCCCGGGTGGCGGTGCTGGCGGGCTATATGCTCATCATCAGTCCCCTCCTGAGCCGCGCCTTTCTCTGCCTCAACCTGCATCCCGCCTTGCCGGGCGGGCCCAAGGGCGCCTGGCAGGAGGTCATCTGGCAGCTCCTGGCCCAGGAGGCCCGGGAGACCGGGGCCATGATGCACCTGGCCACCCCGGAGCTGGATGAAGGCCCCCCGGTCACCTACTTCCGCTTCCCCCTGCGGGGACCGGAGTTCGACCCCTTATGGGAGGCCTTCGCCCGCAAAAAGGCCGTTTCCGGCCTGGATGCCGTCCGGGCCCGGGAGGGCGAGGCCGAGCCCCTGTTCGCCAAAATCAGGGCCGAGGAGCTGCGCCGAGAGTTCCCGCTCATCCTGCTCACGCTGAGGAGCCTGGCCCGGGGCGAGATCGTCCTCACCCCCGAGGGTCCCCGGGCGGCCGGCCGCCTCGTCACCGGCGGCTTTGACCTCACGGACCGGGTGGAAAGGTACTTGCTGGAAAAGAAAGCGTAAAAACCATTTACCGGGGGGAGGGCGAGGGGCGGCGGCCCCCTGCGCCCTTACCCGCCTCCAACTTATGAACCAGGAGACGACATGCGCGCCATTCAGGTGGACACCGATTGCGAAGGCCCGCTGGTCCTCAACGACAACGCCTTTGAGCTCTGTCGGGAGTTTCTGGCCCCCCACGGCGACCGCTTTTTCCGCCAGATCAGCCGCTACGACGACCTGCTGGCGGACGTGCTGCGGCGGCCCGACTATCGGTCCGGCGCCACTTTGCGGCTCATCCTCCCCTTTCTCAAAGGCGCGGGGCTCACCAACGCCCGCCTGGAGGAGTTTTCCCGCCGGACCCTGACCTGCATGCCCGGGGCCCGTCAGGTGTCCCGCTTCCTCCTGCGGCTGGGCATCCCCCTGTTCATGGTGAGCACCAGCTACCGCCAGTTCGCCCTGGCCGCGGCCCACGAGCTGGGATTGCAGGAAGACCGCGTGTTCTGCACCCACCTGGACCTGGACGCCCTGCCCCTGCCCGAAGCCGAAAAGCTGGAATTGGAGCGGCTCAAGGAGCAAATCCTGGCCGCCCCCGACCTGGCCCCGGACCCCGGCGCCGCCGGCCCCGAGCATCTGCCCTCCTCGGTCCGGGAGACCATCGGTCTGTTCGACCGGATCTTCCAGGAGGTCATCCCGGGGATGGAGGTGGGCCGCAGCTACCGGGAGATCACGCCTCTGGGCGGCCCCGAAAAGGTTCGGGCGCTCCACGAGAGCCTCGAGCAGACCCGCCTCACCCTGGCGGACGTGCTCTACGTGGGCGACAGCATCACCGATGTGGAGGCCTTCCAGGCCGTGCAGGAGGGAGGCGGCGTTGCCGTCTCTTTCAACGGCAACCGCTTCGCCGTGGAGGCGGCGGAGATCATCGTGGTGTCGGACAGCGCCTGGTCCGTGGCCCTCCTGATCTCCATCTTCCGGCGCTGGGGCAAGGACGGCGTGCTGGAGCTGGCCGCCATGACCCGGACGGCCCAACAGAAGGTCCTGGCCATCCCCGAGTCCGAGATTGAGCCCCTGATGACGGGGTTGCAGGGGAAGAAATTCAACCTCTACCACACCGCCAGGATGGACCGGGAGAAGGTGGCGAGGGAGAGTCTGGAAATGCGGGCGCAGCTGCGGGGCGCGGCCATCGCCGCCCTGGGGTGAGGGGGCGTGGACGCCGAGAACCGGCTTGTGCTCATCATCGGGGGTGGCCCCGTTGGGGCCATGAGCATTTCATCACCAAAAAAAAACTGGGGACGCGGCGGCGCCCCCGGTGGAATGTGGACCGGCCCTGCCGACGGGTCTCAGATCTTGTTGACCCGCACGGCCTGGAGGCCCTTGGGGCCTTCATTCACCTCAAACTCCACTTCATCGTTTTCCTTGAGGGTGCGAAAGCCTTTGCCGGTGATGTTGCTGTAGTGCACAAAGACGTCGGGGCCCTCCTCCCGCTGGATGAAGCCGTAGCCCTTGGCTTCGTTGAACCACTTCACTTTGCCGGTATACCGCATAAAACCTCCTGATAAAACGTCACTTCTTCCCTTCGCCGGCCAGAAGGAGGCATGGCGGGCCAAAAAAAAACGGCCCGGCTGCCGCCACACCGTCAATCCTGCTGATTTACCGCTTTGCCCCGATCAACGTCTTTCGCCTGGCCAAAAGGATGATTCTGACATGTAGCACCCTTGCCGGGGGCATGTCAAGAAAATTTCGAGGGTTGCCCCTCTCAGGGGTCGATTTGTCCGCGTGCCGCGCTGATGAGTTGCCGCACATGGTCCTCGACGCAGTCGGCCAGCACCATGAGGTTGTAGCCGCCCTCCAGCACGGTGAGGAAGCGACCCTGGGCGTAATCCCGGGCGAGCTCCAGCAGCATGCGGCCCATGGCCCGGTAGCCCTGCCGGGTGACCTCCTGGTGGGCCAGGGGGTCGTCCTCATGGGCGTCGAAGCCGGCGGACAGCAGCACGAACTGGGGGGCGAATTTCTTCAGGCGCGGCAACCCCTCCTGGGTGAGGGCCCTGAGATACTCCTGATCGCCGCTGTGCATGGGCAGGGGCAGATTCAGGGTAAAGCCCAGACCGGGACCCCGCCCCTGTTCCCGGCGGAAGCCGGTGCCCGGGTAGCAGAACTGGGGGTCTTCGTGCAGGGAGAGATAAAAGATCCGGGAATCGTCCTCAAAAAGACGCTGGGTGCCGTTGCCGTGGTGCACGTCCCAATCGATGATGGCCACCCGCTCCAGGCCGTAGCGCTCCAGGAGGTAGGCCGCGCCCAGGGCGATGTTGTTGAAAAAACAAAAACCCAGGGCCCGGGCCCGTTCGGCGTGGTGGCCCGGGGGCCGCACCGCGCAGAAGGCGTTGGCCACGGCTCCGTCCATAATCTTTTCCACCGCCGCAAACACTCCGCCCACCGCCAGCAGGGCCACCTCATAGGACTCGGGACAGATGCCGCAGTCGGGCACCATAAAAATGGAGGCCCCTCGGGCGCAGGCGGCCTGGAATTTTTTGATGTACTCCGCGTCGTGAAGTTTTTCCACCCAGGAGACGGGGGCCTTGTAAGGGGCGATGGGGGTCAGTTCATTGATCAGGCCGGTCTGATTCAGACGCTGGACAATGGCCTCCAGGCGGGCGGGTCTCTCGGGATGTGATTCTCCGGGTCGATGTCGCAGGTAGGTCTCGTCGTAGACGAATCCGGTGGCAGCAGTCATGGTCCATCCTCCGTAGCCGCCCGCCTGGACGGCTGGGAAACCCTATCGCATGGACGATAAATTGTAAAGTGATTTTTTTCTCAAAGTCTGTTCAGCCAAAAAATGACTGGGGGAGGGCCAGGGAGAGGGTCTCCCCGCCCTCCCGCCGGACCCCCATCCCACCCGCCTATCGGCGCGTCACGGGGTTGGGGGCAAATTTCGGAAGAGTTGGTGTTCAGCCGCCCGGCCCTTGCCCGGGGAGCAGCTTTCTCCCTAAAGGCGGGCCGCCACGGCCTCCCACTTCAGGTTCTTCATGAAGCTGGCGAGGTAATCCGCCCGTTTGAGGCCGTAGTCGATCATGAAGGCGTGTTCAAAGACGTCCAGCACCAACAGGGGGGTAAGGCCGGCGGGGTGGCCCACGTCGTGCTCGTTGATCCACGTGTTGAGGAGCAGGCCCGAGTCCGGGTCCAGGTAGCACACCACCCAGCCGATGCCCCGCATGGTGGCCGTGGCCGTGAAATCCGCCACGCAGGCCTCCACGGAGCCGAACTGCTGCATCACCTTGAGGGCCAGCATGGGGGCCTTGGAGGGATCGCCGTCGCCGCCCAGGTTCTCAAAGTAGAGTTCGTGCAGGCGCATGCCGTTGAATTCCCAGCCGAAGCGCCGCTTCAATTCGGCAAACTCGGGAGCAGCCTGCTTGCCTTCCTGAAGCATGGCGCCCATGGTCTCCATGAGCTTGTTGGTGTTGGCAACATAGCCCTGATACAGGGTGAAGTGGTTCTTGAGCAGGGTGTCGCTGAAACCCTCCATCCCCAGCAGGTGAGTATAGTCCTTGGCAACGTAACTCATGCACAATCCTTTCCGCCCGAAATCGGCCATAAGTTTTTTTAAAGATAGGACCTGACGGCGGCGAATCAAGGCTGGGGGGGGAAATTCTCAGACCGGTGGGAAGAGCAGCCGGTTTCCCCCGGCGCCTCCCCGGCAGGAATTTTTCCAGGCCTGATGCAAGGTTTACCCAGGCGGTTCCAGGTCTTCCCGGTCCAGCAGGCCCTGGTCGATGAGGGCGGCCTCCAGTTCGGCCAGGGCTTGCTTGAAGGCAGGGTAAAGCCCCACCGCCAGGGACACCCCCTTGCGGGTGGGGACCCACTCGTCTTCAGTATTTCCGGGCACGTGCACCCGGAGGTCGATGAGGCGGCGCCCCTTGAATTCGGACAACGACAGAAAAACCACTTCACGGGCGTTCTTGGGCACCCGGCTGATGACTTCGGACATTTTTCCTCCGCGAAGCCGGTGGGCACCGGCTGATTTGGGAAATGACTTCACCTAAACGGCGGGTCTTGTCAACCCTTTTTTCCAGAAATGCCGGCGGAGGGGGAGGAGCGTCAACCGAATTCTCCCGGCAAACTCGGCCGTAGCCGCGCGCACAATCAGACCTGCCGGCATAAAAGTGCGACAGGGAGCGTGACAGGTCACGGGACACCAGCGTGCCGCACTTCCCTTTCATATTTTAATTATAAGCTATCTTAAACAGTTATACATAATTGCCTTCCTGGTCCGCTCCTTGCAGCCAGTAAGGCTGACAGCTGATCTTCCCTTGGAGGCGGGAGCAGGGACAACCTGACCGGATGTGCCGGAATTTTCAGCGGAAAGGGGTAAAGTAAGCGGGCTGCTCAACGGGGTCGATTCCTCCGGAAAACGACAGGACCAGGGCCAACCCACAGATGATAGTCAGTGACACCGGAAAAGCTGAGCCTCCGGGTTCAGAAGGGGCGACTGTGGATGCGATTCCTTCCGTCAACGGCCGGCCGGCCGATTCCCCGGCCCCCGCTCCGGGCTGGCTGCTGCGTCACGGGAACATCCGGGAGTCGGGCGGCGGCGAGGACCTGGAGCGGGCCTTGGTGGGGGGATTGCTGCTGGAGGTGCTCCTGGACGAACGGGCTCTCCCCGAGGACCCGGGCTCCCGGCGCCGCCAGGTGAAATCCCGGCTGCGGGACACGCTGGTGAGCCGCCTGGCGGGCCGCATCCCCCTGAATTCCTTCCTCCACCTGGCCCGGCAGCTGGACGGCTGGTTCGACACCTTTTATCCCCTGGTGAGCCCCGGAGCCGCCCCTCCGCCCTTTCGTCCCATCCCCCGGTGCACCACCCCACCCCCACCCCACCCGTCCCTGGATGACGCCAAGCTCACCGCCTTCCTGCGGGAACTGGCCGACCTTCTTCCCCGGCGGCGCCACCGCAAGCTGAGCCCGGAGGGGCTCCTGGAGTTCCTGCGGCGCATGGGCGGGGCGTGGTTCCGCCTCAAGGACTTCCAGGAATTTTTCCGCCTGGACCGCAAGACGGCCTGGGAATACGTGCAAAAACTGGCCGTCGCCGGGCTGTTCTGCCGCAACCAGGCCCGCTCCGCGGCGGTGCGCTACCGCCTGGAATCCCGCTTCCTGCGGCAGCCTTAGGAAAACGTGGACGCGGGACAATCACTCATGAGCCTGGAGCTCTTTGAAAAGGGATGAAAAGGGGTTCTGGGGGGAAGGTGGCAGGGGTCTGTGACTCCTGGCCCCCTCCCCCCAACGAAAATCTTCCATGACAGAAAAAAGCGCTGCCGCGGCAGCGCTTGAGGAGGCTTGATGGTTAATCCGTCCTCCACGATATGGAGGTCTATCGTGTCAACAGATTATTATGTTAAACCATAAAAAACCGGCGGACTGAACTACGGCGGAACCCATGCGCCGCGGTCCCTACGTGCCGCGTGGTCCGCACCTGCATCGCTCACCCCTCTCCGTTCGGCGTAGACGACCTAGTGATTAAAGGGATGGCTACGATGCGAACAACCCTTGTTAATTATTAATAGTAAGCCCCTTTACATCCGGATAATTCTGGGCTTGGTTCAGGTCAATCATGGCTGTGACGTTCTTGTTGCAGGAGATGGCGGTAAGTATGACAGCCATGAATTCCTTGGACTTGGCCTGGGGAATATTAAACCATTTCGTCCCGGGCCAAGTCGAACCCACATGGGTCAGGAGCAGAATGACGCTGCCGTCGGCCATCTGGCCCAGCATGTTCACCTGACACTCATACCAGGCATCAGCCGCCGGGACCTCCTGGTTCAACGCGAAACACAGTGCCATGAGGCAGGCCCCCACCACCAAAGCCTTTTTCAAACTTTTCATGGTTTCCTCCTTGTAATCTGGCAATCGTTTTTATTATTGCATGGGGTTAAAAGTTCGGCAGATACTTCGACGCAGCCTCTTCTGCAGGGGTTTTTTTCTCAGGCTGCTTGTATTTTTCCGGTGGCAGCAACCCCATCCTGCCCTGCATATATTTGTTGAGGCTCTTCTCCGCCGGCGTCAGCGTTTCTTCTGGCCGGGCGGCCATCTCCCCGGCGGTGTACTCAGTGCTCCCCGGCGGTTCCACCTTGGCGGGAGGCTTTGGCTTCTGAGGGGACTGGGGAAGAATCTCCACGACCCCGGATCCTTTCCCGGCGGTCACCCGGTCCTTGCCCTTGCCCTGGGGCTGGGCGGTGTCCACCTCACTCTTGGAGCCGCAACCGTTGAGGGCGAGGACCAGCACAAACATCGCGGCGGTGCCGAGCGCCATGTCGGAAAAGTATTTTTTCCATCCGGTCAGCCATACTCCAGCGTCCATTCCATGCCCCCCTCGTTAAGCAGATAGCATAATTCCCTGAACTGCGCAAATCTTTTTTCAGCGCTTTGGGGGCTGCTATCCTGAATAACCACCTTCGCTCCGGAAAGATTCTTATCATCAGGGGCGGCTCCGGTCGGGCCATGCGCGTATAGTCCGGCGACTCGCGTGCCGAAGCCGGAGCTTCAGGTGCAAGTGCGTTCCCAAGCTGGGCCGGGGAGCGAGGATTTTGCTTCTCTTGGTATTTTCCGCGACCTTTGTGGTCAATGATAAACCTGGAACCGGAAGGGGGTGCTGGATCTGGGGTACTCTTGACCGCACCTGCCGACCTGGATTCAGGTGGTTCTCCCCGGAAGGCAGGAGGTCGCCACCACACCACCGGGTTCATGCACTTGTTATCGGCAAACCACTTAACAATACTTAAGGGCAATACTGTTCACTTTGGCGACAACCCCCTGTTTCATGTGGAGCAGGCGCCCCCGCCTGCTTTGTTAAAATGAACAGCCGGGGGCGGCTGTTCTACATCCTCTCCTGCTTAAGGGATGTTGCCTGTCAAGATGAAAAGCCTTAAGTGAACAGAATTGTATTTAAGGGCAAAATTGCCAGGCAAAAAAATAATCGCCTTCCTCCCTGAATTATTCCAGGGGATTGAAAAAGGATGCCACAAAGGCGCCGACAAGCTTTCTATTAGCTTGACAAAAGGCACAATTTCCCCCCTAATAATTCCAGGAAACCCATGCGGACAGACTTGCGGGCGCCTTAGCCCGCCGGATACGGAAGCCGATGAGAAACGGGGGGATTCGCCGCTGGATACCGGTTCTGACGCTGGCCTTGGTGGTGCTGGCCGGCGGCGCCCCGGTATGGGCGGCGGTCCAGCGGTTTGTGGATGATAAGGGGGTCATCCACATCACCAACAAGCCTTCGGGATCTTCCGGGGGCAAAGAGGCGGAGAGGGTCGGCCCCGGCCCCGCGGTCAAGCCGACGCCACCGGGCGAGCCCCATGAGCCGCCGCCGCTCCCGGAGCAGCCGCTCCGTAAAGAAAAGCCCTTGCCCCCCCAGTCGGTGAACCGGTTCGTGGATGAACGGGGGGTGATCCATATCACCAACCTCCTCTCGGCGCCTCGGGAGCCCCGGCACATCGACCTGGCCGCGGCCCGGATCAGCGACCGGGGGGAAATTCTCCAGGAATTGGGCAGGGAATTATTGCCGCCGAACCTGAACGGGCCGCTCCGGCATGCCGCCCCGGACAGCCACCGGCTGACCAGCGGCAGCGCGGCTGCCTCTCCCAGGCCCCTGGGCGCCCTGGCGAAAAGGGCCGCCCAGGTGAGCGCGGGGGGACCCGCGGCGCTGTCGCGGCCCCCTGTCCCTGAAACGGCGCCGGTGAGTCTCTCGGGCAAGTCAGCCGTGCGTCGCTTTCGGGATAAACGGGGAGTCCTGCACATCACCAATCTGGCCCCCGGCCCGCCCGGCGGCCGGCCACTCCCTGCCATCAACACAGCCTCCCTGCAGGAAGGTCACCAGGCTATCCCCCTGGCCATGGGCCCCGTCCCCCCTCCCCCCCGACCGGGGGTTCAGGGGGACGGTCAAACCGGCAGGCGCCCTCCCAAGGGGCGGCTCATGGTCCGGCGGGACCGACAGGGCCGCCTGGTGATCACCAATGTGCCGCCCCGGGCGCCGGCCCGCGCCCTTTGGGCCCGGAACGGCGCGCCCGACCGGAGCTGGCTCACGCCCATCGTCGCCGAGGCCTCCCGGCTTTACCGCCTGCCCGCGGCCCTCATCGAGGCGCTCATCAAGGTGGAGTCCAACTATGTCCCCTGGGCCGTGTCCCCCAAGGGGGCCATGGGCCTGATGCAGTTGATGCCCCAGACCGCCAGCTTCCTGGGAGTGAGCGATCCCTTCTCTCCCCGGGAAAATGTCCTGGGCGGCTCCCGCTATTTCCGGCTGCTGCTCGATTATTTCAACCAGTCTCTTCCTCTGGCCCTGGCAGCATACAACGCCGGCCACCAGCGGGTGGTCGCCGCCGGGTACCAGGTGCCGCGCATCAAGGAGACCCAGGCCTTCGTGGGAATAGTCCTGGACCACTATTATGCGAGGCTGGAACCGGCTCTCCACCCCGGGCTCTGACGTCTGCGCGCCGATTATGATGATCTCCTGCGTTTATTCATAAGAAGGCAAATTTTCCCCATGAACGAGGAGATCATGAAAAAAATCAGCGCCATGCTGGTCATCTACGCTCTCTGCGGTCTGTTGGCCGTCGGCGAGACGTCGGCCCAAAGCGGCGGCGGAGGCCGGATTCACTACAGCAAACTTTACAATCCCGCCACCGTGGAAACGGTCCTCGGACAGGTCCTGACCCTGGGGAAAACCATCTCCGGCAACGGGCGGACGTATTGCGAAACCCTTACCCTTAAGTCGGCCAAGGGAACCATTTGGGTCATCCTGAAACCCGAAACCTTCAGACCCGAAACCAATCTCCCCCTGAAGCCGGGGGACGAGGTGGAAATCACCGGCTCCCGGGTGGCCTTGACCGGCAAAGCCGCCCTGATCGCCGCCCAGGTGAAGAAGGGCGGCAGCACCATGGTGTTGCGGGAACTGACGGGACGCCCGGCCTGGGCCGTGGGGGATGACTGGCATACCCCTTGAGGCGGACAGTCCCACACTTGAAAAATCTCTTCCGGGGAGGAGGCCCACAGCCTCTTCCCCCACCCCCGTGGCCCCGCGGCATCCCCCCTTCCCGCCGATTTCCTGCACGCTCATCCCTATGAAATAAGTTATAATTAAGAAGGATTGAACCTGAAGAGGGGCCGCCTTTCCCGGGAAAACGCCGCCCCTCTCAAAACCGAGCTTCCGGCCCTGCCTCGCCGGACGGGGAGACGCCATGGCGACGCCGTTGAGTCTGCAAAGTTGGGACGCCATCGAGCCCTTTTCCCAGGTGTCCGTCCGCTTTCTTAAAGAAAACCGCTGCCTGCCCCTCAAGCGGGAAGACGGACGCATTGTGGTGGCCATGGCCGACGTGAAAGACCAGGAGACCCTCCAGGCCCTGGAGGTGGCCCTGGGCGCGCCTCTCATCCCCCTGCCCGCCTCGGAAGAGGAGATCATGGCGGTGATCCAGTCCGTCTACGAGCCGGGCAGTCCCATGGCCCGGCTGGTGGGAGACCTGGAGGTGGAGGACCTGGACCTCATCCGGGAGGAGACCGCGGAGATCGGCCACCTCCGGGACATGGCCCGGGAGGCGCCCATCATTCAGTTGGTGAACCTGTTGGTGCTGCGGGCCATCGACCTGGGGGCCAGCGACATCCATCTGGAGCCCTTCGAAGACACCTTTGAAGTCCGCTACCGCAAGGACGGCATCCTCTTCCGGGCCGAGGCGCCGCCCAAGGGGTTGCAGGCCGCGGTCATCTCCCGGCTCAAGATCATGTCCCGCCTGGACATCGCCGAGCGGCGGCTGCCCCAGGACGGCCGCTTCCGCCTCAAGGTGGGGGGCCGGGACATCGATTTCCGGGTCTCCACCCTTCCCACTCTTTTGGGCGAAAGCATGGTGATCCGCATCCTGGACCGGGAGAAGGTCATCCTGGAGCTGGACCGGCTGGGCTTTCCCGCCCGGGAGCTGAAGCAGTTCGACGGCCTGATCCACAAGCCCCACGGCATGATCCTGGTCACCGGCCCCACCGGCAGCGGCAAGACCACCACCCTGTACGCCGCTCTGGAGCGCATCAATTCCGTGGAGAAAAAGATCATCACTATTGAGGACCCGGTGGAATACCGGCTCCTGGGGGTCACGCAGATGCAGGTCAAGCCCACCATCGGGCTGACCTTCGCCCGGGGCCTGCGCCATATCGTGCGTCAGGACCCGGACGTGGTGCTGGTGGGGGAGATCCGGGACGGGGAAACCGCCGAGATCGCCATCCACGCCGCGCTCACCGGCCACCTGGTGTTCAGCACCCTGCACACCAACGACGCGGCCGGCGCGGTGACCCGCCTCCTGGAAATGGGGGTGGAGGACTATCTGATGGCTTCGGCCCTCATCGGCGTCCTGGCCCAGCGGCTGGTGCGCCTCATCTGCCCCTCCTGCCGGGAGGAGGCCCCCCGGGAGGCCCTGGAGATCGAGGCCCGGGAACTCCCCGCCGGCCCCCTGCCGGGGAAGCTCTACCAGGGGCGGGGCTGCCCTGACTGCGCCCACACGGGTTATCAGGGACGCACCGGCATCTACGAACTCCTCCTGGTGGACGAGACCCTGCGGCGGCTCATCCTGGAACGGGCCGACGCGGTGGCGCTGCGCCAGGCAGCCCGACGCCAGGGCATGGTGACCCTGGCCGAAGACGGCTGGGCCAAAGTGGCCCGGGGGCTGACCACGGTCCAGGAAGTTTTGCGGGTGACTCAGGAATAAGGGATGCCGCTCTATCATTACCGCGCCAGCGACGCCGCCGGCAATGTCGTCCAGGGCAGTCTGGAGGCCCGGGAGGAGCGCCTGGTGGTGCAGCACCTGCAACAAGGCGGACTGATTCCCATCCGCATCAGCCCGGAGGAGGAGCGCGCCGGCTGGCTGGGGTGGCCGCCCGTGAGACGTCGCACCCGGGTGCCTTTCAAGGACCTGGTGCTGCTCACCCGGGAGTTGGCCTCTCTCCTCAAAGCGGGCCTGCCTTTGGACCGAAGCCTCAAAGCCCTGCTGGAAGTGACCGGCCGCCCGGCTCTCAAGGTCCTTTTGACGCAGATCCTCCGGGACCTGCAGGCCGGCAAGAGCCTCTCCGAAGCCCTGGCCCGCCATTCGGTCTTCTCCTCACTTTACATCAGCATGGTGGAGGCCGGGGAGATGGGGGGCTTTCTGGACGCCGCCCTGGCCCGGGTGGGCGAATACCTGGAGGCGGTGCATGAACTCCGCACCACGGTGGCCACCGCCCTGATTTATCCCGCCATCCTGGCCACCGCGGGCACCCTGTCGATACTGCTCATGCTGCTCTATGTGGTCCCCCGCTTTGAGCTGTTCTTCGCGGAGATGGGCCAGAGCCTCTATTTCACCACCGAGGCCCTGTTAATGCTGAGCCGCTGGCTGCAGTCTTATTGGTGGGCGGGCCTGGCTTTGACGGCGATCTTCCTGGTGGTGTTGCACCGGCTGCGCCTCAGTCCCAAGGGGAGGCTGGCGATCGACCGCCTCAAGCTCACCCTCCCCCTGGTGGGGCGGCTCAACCGCCAGGTGACCGCCGCCCTGTTCGGCAAGACCCTGGGCACCCTGCTGAAAAGCGGCGTGCCCCTGGTGGGGGCGCTGAAAATCGTCCAGGCTTCCGTCACCAACCGCTATCTGGCGCAATTCCTGCCCGGGGTGCTGGCCGAAGTGGAGAAGGGGCAGCGCCTGTCCGCCATGCTGAAAAAGGTCGGCCTGCTCCCCGAAATCCTGCTCCAGCTCACCGCGGTGGGGGAGGAGACGGGGCAGTTGGGAGAGATGCTGCTGTCCGCCGCCGACTCCCTGGAGGCCGAGAGCCGGGCGGAACTCAAACGTCTGCTGGCCATCATGGAGCCGGCCCTGATCATCACCATGACCCTCATCGTCGCGGTGGTCATCATCTCGTTGCTGCTGCCGGTCCTGAACCTTTACGAGATTCAATTCTGAGGCCGAAAGCGAGGAAACTTCAGGTGTTATCCCAGCGTCTGCGTCAAGCCGGATTCACCCTCATCGAACTCATGTTGGTGGTCACCATCCTGGGTCTGCTGGCCTACATGGTGGCCCCCCGACTCATGGGGGTGATGGGCAAAGCCAAGCCCAAGATCGCCCAGGCCGACTTGGCCAACCTGGGGACGGCCCTGGACCTCTTTTACCTGGATGTGGGCCGGTATCCCACCACCGAGGAGGGCCTGAAGGCCCTGGTGGAGCGTCCCGGAGACCTGGTCGGTTGGGCGGGGCCCTACCTCAAACGCGGCGTCCCCAAAGACCCCTGGGGCCGGGAATACGTCTACCGCAGCCCCGGGGAAAAGGGACCCTATGACCTCATCACTTATGGAGGCGACGGCGCTCCCGGCGGGGAGGGGGAAAATAAGGACATCATCAGCAACTGAGGGCTCCTCCATGGCGAACCGCTCCGGGGGCCGCACACGGCCCCGGCAGGGGTTCTCTTTGCTGGAACTCCTGCTGGTGCTGGCCCTCCTGACCCTGTTTCTGGGGCTGGTGGCGCCCAACTTTTTCCGGGGCTGGGAAAATTTCCGCACCAAGTCCACCCTCCGGCAGATGGCCGCCACCCTGCGGAGCGCCCGCAGTCTGGCGGTGTTGGAACACCGGCGGGTCCGGGTGCTGGTGGATCTTAATCTTGCCTCATTTCGCCTGGAAGGCGCGACGCGCGGCCACCACTGGCCCGGGCACCTCCGCCTCCTGGAGGCCCACCTGGTCTGGGAGGAACCCACCGCCCGGCGGGGGTATATCGCTTTTTACGGCGACGGCAGCTCCTCCGGGGGCTACCTGGCGTTGCAGGAGGCTTCCGGTCGGCGCCACTTCCTGGACGTGGAGATTATCACCGGCAAGGTGACCTGGCGCACGGGGGGCGGTTGATGAAGACCGGCCCGGAACCGGCAGGGAACCACGCCCGGCCTGAGCCCCCCCCTACCCTCCCCTCCCCTGCGGCCGGCGGCTTCACCCTCCTGGAAACCCTCATGGCCGCAGCCATCATGGGCCTGGTGCTGGTGGTGGTCATGCAACTGTTGAGCGCCGGGCTTAATTCCCTGAAGGCGGCCCGCCTGCAGGGACAGGCCCTGCAGGTGGCGGAGCGCCTGCTGAGCGAATATTGTCAGTCGGGCGCCCTCAAAGCCGGCGAATTTACCGGTCGGGAGGGGCGCTTCACCTACCGGGTGCGCCTCGCCTCCCAGTATGCCGTGAACCTCCCTCACCAGCAGCAACAGGTGGTCTGTTACCTGGTGCGGGTGCAGGTCTCCTGGCAGGAGGGCGCCGCCACCCGCTCCGTGGCCCTGGAGACGGTGAGAACCCAAGCCCAGCGAGGCTCCTGAGACATGGCCTGGCGCGCTGACGGCCACTTCGCCAATGGACTCACCCTGCTGGAACTGCTGGTGGCCATGCTCCTCACCAGCTTCCTGGCGCTGGTGGCTTACACTTCTCTCAGCCTCAGCCTCAGAGCTTCGGCCAAAGGGCAGGCCGAGGCCGAGGTCTCCCAGGAGCTGCGGGTGGGCCAGGCCTTCCTGGAGCGCAGCCTGATCTCGGCGGCGCCCCGCCTGCACGGCTACAAGGCTTTCAGACCGTATTTCCTGGGCCAGTCCCAGGAGCTGCGGTTCCTCACCACCACCCCCCTGGAAGCCCACTCGCCGGCGGGCATCTACCACTTCCGTGCCTTTGTGGGGCAGGACCAACGGGGTCGACCCTGTCTGGCAGTGGAACAGACCGCCGGGATGGCCTGGCTCCGGAACCCCGAAGAGGTGGAAATCCGGCAAATCCTCATCCGTAACCTGGCCGATCTGAAATTTACTTACGGGCGGGCCGGCAAGACGCACGAGGCCTGGGACGGCTCCCGCCAGAACCGTCTCCCCGACTGGGTGGAGGTCACAGTCGCCATGTCCGGAAGGGAACCCCAGGTGTGGCTCATCCCCCTCCGTGTGGCCGAAACCCAGGAAAGCCGTTGAGCGAGCCGCTCTCCCGAAAAGCTTGCCGTGGGGGAGAGGGATAAGGGGCACAGCCCCTTACCCCCTCCACCCATACCTAAACGCATTGAGGGGGCAGGGCCGCCGGGCTCAACGGGCGGTGAGGGCGGCGATGACGGCCCGGCAGAAGGCGGGCAGGTCTTCGGGCTTGCGGGAGGTGATGAGGTTGCCGTCCACTATCACTTCCGCGTCCACAAAGGTGGCCCCGGCGTGCTCCAGGTCGTCTTTGATGGCGAAAAAGGAAGTGACGGTGCGGCCCTGGAGGATTTTGGCGGAGGCCAGCATCCAGCCGCCGTGGCAGATGGAGGCCACCACCTTGCCGGCCAGGGTGGCCTCCCGCACCAGGGCCACCATGTCCGGGTAGCGGCGCATGATATCCGGGGCATAGCCGCCGGGGATGACCACCGCGTCGAACTGGGCGGCGGTCACTTCGGAGGCGCTTTTATCGGCCGCGATGGGGTAGCCGAACTTGCCGGTGTACTCCCGGGCGCTGCCGGAGCCCACCACCAGGACCTCGGCGCCTGCCTCCCGGAAGCGCAACAGGGGATACCAGACCTCCAGGTCCTGGTAGAGGTTTTCCACCAAGAGCGCGATTCGCTTTCCTTTCAAAGACATAACTACCCTCCAGCTAATGGAAGCATAATACCGCTTAATTTCTGAAAAAACCTTTTGAATGAAGGACAATGCTGACCAGTGAGATGAATATCAATTTTCTCCAATAGTCTTGGCAAATCATCTGAGGCTAAATACCTTTTGCCAGGCTCCATATTTCTGGTCAAGTGTTCCTTTGCTCCTCTGATTTTTTCCGGTTCTGCCGGAGAAACAGCATTGTGTTTGACGCCGCAGATTCCACCCAGTGAATCTTTGCTTCCCAATAACCAGGATTCAATCTCACGATTGGCAATAACTACGAGACATGGCAATTTGGTGACTTGTTGACACCTTTTAAGAAGCGATGGTCCTAATTGTGCGGGACAATCATCATCCGCATCAAGAATAATAATAATGGCTCCGACACGTTAGCGATCATTCAGGCACAGAGTAATAGCTTTCTCTAATTCACCTTTTTTCACTATTTGATAACGTTTGACACGAAAAGGTCTTGAAATGTCAATTTGAAAAGCTTTAAGGTGGTCCCTCATCTTCCGCAAAAGCAATGGGATAGCCTGGGCTTCTGAATGGCCTTCGACAAATGGCAGGATAAAGTTCATTTGCTTTTCTTTGAAAAAGAGGGTGGCTTAAATAAAGTGCGTTGCTTTATCATCTCTTGCGGGCCTTCCATATCAGGATTCAGTTCACCGATACGCATCAATTCCCCCGGACTGTAAAGATGCTTCTTGATGGCATCCCGTCCGGAGGGAGAAATCCGTGAAATAATCGTGCAATTTTTCTCCCGCATCACCACCCTGATATTCTCATCTGACAAACTCTTAAAATCAAGAATGTCTGGACTGTGGGTTGTTAACAATATTTGTTTTTCATGAATTGCATCTAACACTACTTCTACTATTACTTCCATGGCGGCTGGATGAACAGTTGCCTCTGGTTCTTCGATGGCAATTACCCGAGGATTGCCTGGTTGATAAAGTGCCAAGAGAAGACCCAATATCCGCAGGGCGCCGTCAGACATATTGAAGGCGTCAAAATTCCAATAATGCTTAGAGCCAACATCTAGCTTGAAAATAATAGTTTCCATGTGAGCCAGGGAACCTGTTTCAACCTGTTTGACACCGGGTACTATTCTAGATAATAAATTGCAAATCCTCTCGTATTTTCCTCTTTCAGAAATAATTCTCTGAATATTTTTAAGTACTGATGCGGCATTGCTGCCATCAGATTCCAGAAAATTTCCGGCTCCGGGTTCCTGAAGTTCTCGTAATTTTTGCGGTATTATGGCATAGAAACGCATCGAGGTGAGAAAGTCGTAAACGGGCCGAAAATCCTCATGAGCCGAAGCGGCGAAAAGGGCCAGGCGGTCAGGGGCAAGCTTGGGCATTATCCCAGGTATTTCTTTTTTAAAAATTCCCCCTTCAATTTTAAATTCCTTTTCTTCTGTAAACGGATACTTTATTCTGCATTGTTCTTTGGCTATCTGAAATGTTTTCTTTGGTTGAGCAGCGATCTCGAAGCCATAGGAGGCCACTACATCGTTGTCGAGGTCTAACATCAATTCTATGCGCACATTATAGGGATGGCCGGGAGAAATTCTCCTGACGTATTCAATTCCTCCATGAATCCGAAAAGCCTGCTCTACTGACGTGGCAAGGCAATCTTTTACAAAAGCCAGTGCCTTCAGAAAATTGCTTTTGCCCGAGGCGTTTGGTCCGACGAAAATTGTCAGCGTCTCAAGGTCAACGGAAAGGTGAGCAAAGCTTTTAAAATTACATATTTTCACCCGCCTAATCTTAGGAACCATGACCAAGACGCCTCCAGCTTGCAACAGGATAGCAAAACTCCATAATTATTCCACCATAATCCTGGGGTCGGCCACAGGGACGGCCTTTCTAAGGGAGGCCTTGCCGCCGGGCCAGCGCCAGTAGGGGAGCTGGCGCAGAAAGGGCAGGCCCAGGAGGTTGACCAACCGGTTGTCGCCGGGCCGCAGATAGCCGGGCACGCCGATGACCACCTGGGCCTGGGGGACGTTGAGGCGCAGGGTGCCGTGGAGGCGGTCCCACCAGCGGAACACCACGGCGTAATTGGAGTTGGTTTCCATGCCCACCGTAGAGTGGTGCAGGCCGTGCATGCGGGGGGTGACCGTCACCAGATTGAGGACCCGTTCCAGGGCCAACGGCAGCCGCAGGTTGCTGTGGTGGAACATGGTGGCGACGTTGAAAAAGATTTCATACAGGAGGTAGGTGGCGGGGCCGACGCCGGCCAGGCCCACCTGGAGCACCCGGAAGGCCGTGGAGTACAGGGTTTCGCCGAAGTGGAAGCGGAAGGAGGTGGTGACGTCCATGTCCGGGTCCACGTGGTGCACGTTGTGGAAGCGCCACAGCAGGGGATAGACATGGTTGGCCCGATGCCACCAGTAGAAGGTGAGGTCCAGCCACAGGAATCCCAGGGCCGCGTGCGTCCAGGCCGGCAGAGGCAGCCAGTGGAGGAAGCCGTAGGAGGACTGGGTGGCCCAGACGGCCAGTCCCAGGGCCACGGGACGCACCACCAGGGACCCCGCCGCGAAGGACAGGGCGGTAATGCCCAGGTTTACGGTCCAGCGGGGGCCCCGACGGCGCTTCAGGCGGCGCAGGGGTCGAAGGGTCTCCGCTGCGGCCAGCACCAGGAAGAGGGCGAAGAGTCCCAGGGGGACGGGATGCCGGGCCAGTAAGTCCATCAGGGCGCTCATTTTGACCCCGGGCTCCGGCCCACCCGGTCCCAGAAGGACCAGGACCTGAGCTCCCGGCCCAGGTGGTGGCGGAGAAAAAGGCGCAGCGCGGTGAGACACTGCCCCCCTTGGAGGGGAGGAAAACGAAGCCGGCTGAGCTTCTCCTGGGGAAGCTGATGAGCCTGGCGCAGGAGTTCCAGGGACCCGGCATTGAGGGGCAACCGCGGCCCCGGCAGGCCCCCGGCGCAGGCCCCGCAGAGCACCCCGCCGCCGGGCGCGCTGAACCAGAAGGGGGGCTTGGGGTCGCCCCCGCAGGCCCCGCAGATGTCCAGCTTCAGGCCGTAGCCGCCCCACTGCACCAGGTGGACCAGGCAGGCCGGCAGCAGGGAATCGGCCGGGGTCCCCTGTTCCAACTGCTCCAGGGCGGTTTCCAGGGCGGCGAAGATGGGGGCCGCGGCCTCGGGGGGGCTGGCCAGCTCCCCGGCCGCTTCCGCCAGCACCGCGGCCGCGGCCAGCCGGGGCAGGTCCCGACGCAGGGAGGCGAAGGCCTGGATGAGTTCCCCTTCCTGCAAAAATTCCAGGTCGCCCCGGCGCCGGGTGGCAATGACGAAATTGACCCGGCTGAGAGGCTCCAGGCAGTGGGCGAACCGTTTGCGGCTGCGCCGGGCGTGGCGGGCCAGGCCCGTCAGCCGGCCCCGCGCCGCAGTGAGAAAGGTCACCAGCCGGTCGGCTTCACCTACATCTTTCACCGTCAGCACGATGGCAGGGACGAGCAGGCCGGACATGGCAGGGGAGACTTACTCGACCTCCGCCGCCAGGTTCTGGGACAGAGCCTGGGCCAGGAGTTCGCAGGCCCGCACCACTTCGGGATGATCCTCGAAGCGCTGGAACAGGCTGGGGACGATGGCGAAATGGGCGAATTCCTCCGGGGGCAGCGTCAGGGCCGGTATCCCCACCTGACACTTTTCCCCGAAGCCGCAGACGTAACAGGGCGGCGTGGCGCTGTTGAAATAGACCGAGCCCACCATGCGGAAAAAGAAGTATTTTTCCAGGAAATCCCTGATCTCCCGGACTCCCTGGGAGCCGTCCATGCCCCCCACCACCACCGCTGCGGCCAGCTTGCCCCGGGTGCGGGGGTCACGGTGGCGCAGGGGAAAGAGGCGCTCCAGAAAGCAATGGGTGAGGGCGTTGATCCGGCCGAAATAAACGACGCCGCCCACCACCAGGGCCTGAGCCGACTCCAGGCGCTCGTACAGCAGGCCCATGTCGTCCTCCTGGACGCAGCGGTGCGTGGCGGCGCAGCCCACGCAGCCCCGGCAGGGGCGGATGTCCAGATCGGCCAGGGGAATGAGTTCGCACTCCCGGTCGGTGTCCAGGGCGATCTTTTCCAGCATGCGGTGCAGATTGCCGTTCGGTTGCGGACTGCCGTTGACGAACAGGATCATGACCAGAGCCTCCTGATGCTGTCGGCATAAGTTTATCACGGCGGAAGTCGGCGGCGGGGCGCAGGGTTCGCCCTGCCTTTCCCGGGCAAATACTCCGTCGCCCCTTCAATCCAGGCCGTATTTCTCCCGCAGGCGGAAGGACATCTCCCGCAGCCAGGCATAGGCCAGGGTGACGGTCTTGGCCTTGTCCGGGTTCACCAGGCAGCACCGGGCCGGGGCCAGCAGGCTCTGTGCGAACAGCCGGTCCCGGTCCACGCCGGCCTCCACCAGGTTGTCCCAAAAGCCCTCCAGATATTCGCTCAACTGCTCCACCGTCGTTTCGCCCACGGCCTCATACCAGGTGGGGATGATGCCCCAACTGAGGACGCCTCCCCTTTCCAGGAATTTTTTGAGAGAGCCGGTGCAGGCCCGCAGGATCTCCCCGTTGGTAAAAAGGTCCATGGACAGGATGTCCAGGTCCCGGTTCATGAGGAACTCCCAATCCGGGTTGCCGCACAGATGAATGCCCCGGGGACGCTCGATCTGGGAGAAGAAGCGGTCCAGATCCTCTTTGGCCATGATGTCGGTGTATCCCGACACGGAACTGAAGACGAACTGCAGGCCCGGTTCGTCCACGAACATGAAGGCCCCGGGATGTTTGGCCTTGAGACGCACCAGTTGGGCCTGCACCCGGCGGGCCAGGAAATCCATGAGCAGGCCCCGCACCTCGTCGTTGAAGATGAGGGGCTTGTCGTTTTCGTCCAGGATCTTGAGGCCGAAGCTGACGGGGCCCTCCATCTGGCCCCGGATGGCCGGGTAGCCGGACAGATCGACCTCCAGGAAGCGATGATACACCGCCGAATACTCGGCGGACAGGTCGAAATAGTCCAGGTCGGGCCAGCGGTCCAGGAGGTCCACCAGCCCCTCATAAAACTTGTCCGTGTCGAAACGGATGGAGTTGGTCTCAGGATAGAGGACGATGCCGGGAAAGTGTTCCGCGGCCTGGACGTACATATCCTCGTAAAAACTCAGGTGCGGCAGTTGGGGCCAGAAAGGGATGTCCAGGGACAAAGCCAGCTTCAGCGCGGGCTCCACTTGGGTGTGGGGCAGGATGCCCATGGCGGTGGTGCGCAGGCCGCCGGGAATCAGCGATGTCATGCAGGGGAAGCCTCTTGGAGTCGGCGATGCTCCGGCGGCCGGGGCGCGCCGCCGCCGACGGCCCGGGGCCGGGGGGATGGTTCATCATATCAGGTGAGACCAGGGAAGGGTAGCAGGAAATGGCGATGCCGGGACCTCAGCCAGCGAAAGCGGGCCGGAATTCCGGCCACCAGAAGACCATCTTTTTACGGGCAGGATGGTTCCGGCGGGTTCGGGGACGGATGCCGGACCCCGGGGCGGCGAGGGTGGCGCACCCACGGTTAGAGCAACCCCGCGCCCAATCCCAGGGCCAGGGCGAAGAGCATGGCGGCCACCAAGACCTGCACGGCCCGCAGGGTCACCCGGGTGAGGAGACGGCGGCCCAGCCAGGAGCCCAGGAACGCGGCCGTGACCGCAGTCAGGAGGAGCGGGGCGTTGCCGGTCAGGTCGGATACGGCGAAGTGGCGGACATAGACGGCGAGGCGGGAAAGATCCACCAGACAGGCGATGACCGTGCCGGTGCCGATAAAGGCCTCCTTGGAAAGGCCGCACCGGACCAGAAAGGCGCTCCGGAGTGCGCCCTGGTGGCCCGAGAGGCCCCCGAAAAAACCGCTCAGCACCCCGCCCAGGGGAAGCCAGCGGGGAGAGAAGGCGATCTTCTCCAGGCGGGGGAGGATTTCCCAGAGGGCGAAGAGCACCATGAGCAGGGCCACCGCAGCTTTCACCGGGGCGATGGTGAAAGTGCGCCCGAAAAGCCGATAAACCGCCAGGGGAGGGAGGTCGGCCAGCCACAGGAGCATCCAGGCGCCCAAAAAAGCCGCCATCACGGCGGTCACCCCGAAGGCCAGGACGACCCGCAAACCGGCGTGTCGGCCCACCAGGGCCAGCTTGAAGAAGTTGTTGGCCAGATGCACCACCGCAGTCAGGGCCACGGCCACCGTCATGGGGAAAAAAAGCGCAAAGACGGGCAACAACAGGGTGCCCAGGCCGAAACCCGAAAAGAAGGTGAGGCCCGCGGTGATGAAGGTGGCGGTGGCGATCAGGAGATAAGACTGCATGGGGGTCCGGTTCTTATATGAAAGCTTTCAGCGGTCAGCTTTCCGGGAAAAAGAATCGCAGGGAAGGCCCTCCCCGCCGCGGGCCCCCGGCAATGGTGCGCGGTGCGCCTCCTGCGGAACTCACCCCTGTTCCCCCGGCCCCTTCTTCACCTCGGCATGCCACTTCCACAGGAAGTAGATGGCCGGGTAGATGAACAGTTCCAGCATGAAGGAGGTGACCACGCCGCCCACCATGGGCGCGGCGATGCGTTTGGCCACTTCGGCGCCGGTGCCCGTGGCCCACATGATGGGGAACAGCCCGAAGATATTGGCCAGGACCGTCATCAGTTTGGGCCGCAGCCGCAGCAGCGCTCCCTCCCGGACGGCCTCCCGCAGGTCCTCCCGGGTGCGCAGGCGGCCCTCCCGCTTGCGGGCGTTATAGGCCATGTCCTGGTACAGCAGCATGATGACGCCCGTCTCCGCGTCCAGCCCCAACAGGGCGATGATGCCCACCACCACGCCGATGCTCAGGTTGTAGCCCAGCCAGTGGATAAGCCAGAGGCCCCCCAGCACCGAGAAGGGCAGCGACAGGACGATGATGATGACCTTGGCCAGGGAGCCGGTGCCCAGATACATGAGGATGAAAATCAGCATGATGGTGATGGGGATCACCACCATAAGGCGCTCCCGGGCCCGCTCCAGATATTCAAACTGGCCGCTCCAGATCAGGGAGTAGCCCGGCGGAATCTTGAGGTGGGCCGAAATGGCCTCTTTGGCTTTGGCGATGTAGGTGCCCAGATCGATGTCCCGGATATCGATGAAGACCCAGGCGGTGCGCCGGCCGCCTTCGCTCTTGATCATGTCCGGGCCCTGATGGATCTTGATATCGGCCACCTGCTCCATGGGGATCTGGGCGCCGTCGGGGGTGGGGATCAGGATGCGTTTGAGGGCCGGCAGGTTGTTCCGATAATCCTGGAAATAGCGCAGGTTGACGGAATAGCGCTCCAGGCCCTCCACCGTCTGGGTGAGGGCCAGGCCCCCCAGGGCGGTGGCGATGACGTCCTGGATGTCGCCCACGTTGAGGCCGTAGCGGGCCGCGGCCAGGCGGTTGATCCGGAAGTCCAGGTAGTAGCCGCCCAGGGGACGTTCGGCATAGGCGCTGGCAGTGCCGGGCACCTGGCGGAGAATGGCCTCCGCCTCGGTGGCCAGTTGGCTGAGGACCTGGAGGTCCGGTCCCAGGAATTTGATGCCCACCGGCGTCTTCATGCCGGTGCTGAGCATGTCGATGCGGATCTTGATGGGATAGCCCCAGGAATTTTGCAGGCCCGGTATCTTGCAGGCCGCGTCCAGCTCCCGGATGAGGCGTTCCGTGTCGTAGCCGGGACGCCATTGTTCCCGGGGTTTGAGGCGGATGGTGGTTTCGATCATGCTCAGGGGCGCGGGGTCGGTGGCGGTCTCGGCCCGGCCCGCCTTGCCGAAGACGTAATCCACTTCGGGAAAGCTCTTGATGATGCGGTCCGTCTGTTGCAGGAGCTCCCGGGCCTTGGTGATGGACAGCCCCGGCATGGTGGTGGGCATGTAGAGGAGGTCCCCTTCGTCCAGGGGCGGCATGAATTCCGTGCCCAGATGTTTGAGCGGGTAGTAGCCACTGGCCAGCACCAGCAGGGCCAGGCAGATGACGACGACGGGAAAACGCACCACCAGATTCAACAGGGGCCGGTAGAGCCACCTGGCGGCCCGGCTCAGGGGGTTTCTCTCCTCCACCGGGATGCGGCCCCGGATGAAATAGACCATGAGGATGGGAATGAGGGTGACGGCCAGCACCGCCGCGCCCGCCATGGCGAAGGTCTTGGTGAAACCCAGGGGCTTGAAGAGGCGCCCGGATTCGCCCTGGAGCGCAAAGATGGGCAGAAACGACACCGTCATCACCAGCAGGGAGAAGAACAGGGAGGGCCCCACCTCCTTGGCGGCCTCCAGGATGATGGGCGCCCGGTCCGCGCCCGGCGGGGCCGACTCCAGCTTCTTGTGGGCGTCCTCCACCATGACCACCGCGGCGTCCAGCATGTCGCCGATGGCGATGGCGATGCCGGCCAGGCTGAGGATGTTGGCGGTGATGCCGAAGTGATATTGCAGGATAAAGGAGATCAGCACCCCCAACGGCAGGCTGATGATGGCCACGAAGGCGCTGCGCAGGTGCAGCAGGAAGGCCGCGCAGAGAAAGGCGACGATGATGACTTCTTCGATGAGGGCCTGCTTTAGGGTGGCGACGGCCCGGTCGATGACCCCGGAGCGGTCGTAGGCGGTGACCAGGCGCACGCCCGGCGGCAGGCCCACCTTGAGCTCCTCGATCTTGTCCTTGACGGCCTGGATCACCGCCTTGGCGTTTTCGCCGAAGCGCATGATGACGATGCCGCCCACGGCCTCGCCCTCGCCGTTGACTTCAGCCAGACCCCGGCGCAGCTCCGGCCCCAGACGCACCAGGGCCACGTCCTTCACCAGGATGGGGGTGCCCTTGCCGTCGGTGCCGACGACAATGTTCTCCACGTCGGCCAGGCTCTTGATATAGCCCAGACCCCGCACCATGTATTCCGTTTCGGCATGTTCCACCAGGCGCCCGCCGGTGTCCTGGTTGGAGGCCTGGATGGCCTGCTTGATTTTGCTGAGGGGCAGGTTGTAGGCGGCCAGCCTGTTGGGATCCACCACCACCTGGTACTGCTTGACGAAGCCGCCCACGGAGGCCACTTCGGCCACCCCGGGCACGGTCTGCAACTGATAGCGCAGGTACCAGTCCTGGATGCTCCGCAGTTGGGCCAGGTCATGCTTGCCCGTGGGGTCCTCCACCACGTACTGGAACACCCAGCCCACGCCGGTGGCGTCGGGACCCAGTTGGGGGTTGGCCCCGGCCGGAAGGCGGCCCCGGATATAATTCAGATATTCCAGCACCCGGGTGCGGGCCCAATAGATGTCGGTGCCGTCCTCGAAGATGATGTAAACGAAGGAAACGCCGAACTGGGAGAAGCCCCGCACCACCCTGGCCTGGGGGACGGCCAGCATGGCGGTGGCCAGGGGATAGGTGACCTGGTCCTCCACGATTTCCGGCGCTTGTTCGGCCAGATCGGTGCGGATGATGACCTGGACGTCGGAGAGGTCGGGGATGGCGTCAACGGGCAGGTTATAGGTGCAGTAAAGCCCCCAACCCGCAATCAAGACCCAGAGAAGGACAACGACAACGCGATTTCTGACGCAGGCTTCGATGAAGCGGGCAACCATCAGCGGTCCTTCCTTTGGCCCGGGGAGTTTTTAGCGGGGGAAACGGGACTCCGGAAGGGGCGCTCCGGAAGCGAAGGTTAATCATGTTGCCAAAAGGTCCGGCACAGGATGGGCCCGGGGGAGAGAACCCCTCCCCCCGGCCGCCCGTCGCCGCTAACGTCTCAACAGCATGCTTACCGGCATCACGGAGCAATTTCCCTTCTCGATGCCGTCGCCCCTTCAAGGAAGGGCGCAGTCCCCGGCCCCGAGCCAGCGGCGTGGGGAGCGGGGCTTTTCCGGCTGCCAAGGGTCCTGGTAAAGACGTTCCTTAGTCGGCGGTGAGGCTGACGTTCAACTGCTGCAAAATCTTCCCCGGATTGCCGGCGGCGCCGATGAGACTGGCGATGACCACCGGCTTGGCCGGAGCAATGCTCAGCTTCAGGCCCGTCGGCTTCTGCAGGAACTTTTTCACCGCGTCGACGCCGTTGTGCAGCGATTTTTCCACTTCCGGGGGCAGGGCGCCCAGCATGCCGGTGAGCTCCTTACCCTGGTCCACCTGCTTCAACAGTTCCTGGACAAAGTCGTCGGCGCTCTGGCCCTGCTGTTCGGCTATGAAATTGATGATGTTTTTCACCAGGCTCCGGTCCTGATAGCGCAGTTCCAGATGGATGACGGACAATTCCGACACCAGGGCCAGCAGTGCGAAGACATCGTCTTTGGTCTTCTTCACATTCTCCGGGGAAAATTTGGCGGCGTCCACATTGCCCAGCCGGATGGCCAGGGAGATCTCCCACAGGTTGGTGCCGGTGATGGTGAGCTTGTTGTTGAGTTCCTTCTTGTCCGGCTGGAAGTCGTGGACAAATTGGCCGTTGACCAGCAGCTTGTCCCCGCCGAGGATCTTTTTGAATTCGCTGCGGTCCTTCTCCTTCAGGGTGGCGGCGTCGATGGCCAGGCCGCGCAGAAAGGCGACACCCTTGGTGGTGAGGCCGTTCCGGCGCTCCACCCCGCTGATCTCCACTTCATCGATCCGGATGGGAAAGTCCAGGTCTTTTTCCCCGGGGACGATCTCAATCTGCTTGAGCAGGGCGCTGTGGGGCTCCCCGCTGCTAGTGCCGGTGACGATCACCTGTTTAGCCTTGAGCTTGGCTGTCTTGTCCTTGGGCGTGAGAACCACGTCCTCCATCTCCACGCTCAGGCTGAAGGGCTTGGTGGTCAGACTCTTGTAAGAGACGTCCACCTCCTCCTTCATCTCGGCAATCATCTTGTCCACTTTGGTTTTCAGAGACTGGCCGCTGAAGTAGACCAGGGCGTAGTACCCCCCGACCCCCAGGATAACCACGAACAGCGCGATCAGGCCGATGATGAGTCCTTTTCTTCCCTGCATTACCTTTCCTCCTAAGTTGCTAGTGCAGGCGCGGTGCAGGCGCTTGCCTCAGCTTAGCAGGAAAACGGCAGAACCTGAAATAAACTTTAACATGCTTCATGGCGCCTAAAGCCGGGCGGGGACTTTTTTTCCCGGAAAAGCAGGTTCTTAGGTGTCAGGTTTCAGGTGTCAGGTTCCAGGTTTTAGGTTTCAGGTTTCAGGTTTTAGGTTTCAGGTTTCAGGTTTTAGCTTTTAGGTTTTAGCTTTTAGCTTTTAGGTTTCAGGTTTCATGCTTCACGCCCAGAACCCGGAACCCAGAACCCAGAACCTGACACCTGACACCCCCCTCAATGCCGGTGGCCCGGCGGCATGGGCGGCTTTTCCGCAGGGTCCGGCTCCTTGCCGGGTTCGGCCGGCTTGGCCCGGAGCATCTGGGCCGTCGCCTCCCGGAAGCGGGACTCGGAGTCCAGCAGGAACTGGGCCGACGTGACCACTTCCTCCCCCTCCTGCAGGCCTGACAGCACCTGGGTCAAGCCCCCTTCCCCCCGCACCCCCGGCTTCACCTCCCGGGGAGAAAAGCGCCCCTGGCCCAGGGCGACGAAGACGTGCTGCTTCTCCCCGGTGTCCAGGACGGCCTCCGCCGGCACCACCACCGCGGGCCGGGACAGGGGGGCGACAATCTCCACCTGGGCGAACATCTCCGGCTTCAGCCGCAGGGCCGGGTTGGCGAAGTCCAGGCGCACCCGGGCGGTGCGGGTGGCGCCGCTGAGAACAGGGTAGAGGTAGTGCACCGCGCCGTGAAAGGCCTGCCCCGGCAGGGAGGTGACGGTCAGATGGGCGTGCTGGCCCACCTTCACCCAGGGCAGTTCGTACTCGTAGACCTCGGCCTCCACCCAGACCCGGCTGAGATCCGCCACCTCCAACAGCGGCATACCCGCCTGGACGTACTGCCCCTGGGTCACCAGGCGTTTGAGGACGATGCCGCTCACCGGGGCGTTGAGGCTCAGGTGTTTGGCCACCTGGCCCCGGCTTTCCAGGGCTTCGATCTGGGCCGCGGGAATGTCCCAGTAGGCCAGGCGCTGCCGGGAGGCTTCCAGAAGCCGCCGGGCCCCCTCCCGCAATTCGGGGAAGGCGCTCTTCTCCATGCTCCGGTAATTTTTCCAGGCCAGGAGATATTCTTTCTGGGCGGACACCAGCTCCGGGCTGTAAAGCGAGAGCAGCGGCCGGCCTTTGCGGATGGGGTCGCCGGTGACCTTGACCCAGAGGCGCTCCACGTAGCCGCTCACCTTGGTGGTCACCTGGGTCAGGCGCCGTTCGTCCAGGGTCACTTTGCCCACGGCCCGGATAGTGCGGGACAACTGTTTCAGCTCCGCCCTGGCGGTGCGCACCCCCATGGTCTGGAGGAAGGCGGGCGACACGACGATGACGCCCTCCTCCGCGGCCCCCGGCTCATCCTCGTAGACCGGCACCAGGTCCATGCCGCAGGGGGCCTTGCCCGGCCTGTCGCTGACGTAACCCGGCTCCATGGGGGAGGTCCAGTATTTGACCTTGCGCTCTTTCTTTGCGGCTGCCGTCGGCGCCGGGCGGACCTCCCCCTCCACGGCCACCAGGTCATGGCCTTTCGGGTCTTTGCCGGGCTCGGTGCGCACGTAGGAGGGGTCATGCGGCGAGACGTAGTAGGTGACCTTGCGGCCCGGCGGCCCCGGCGGTTTGGGGCCTTTGGAGGGGTAGACCGGCGTCAGTTCCCGGCCCTGAGGGTCCTTGCCGGGCGCAAACCGGATGTAGTCGGGGTCGCCGGGGGACACGTAGCACAGAGGCTTGGCGGGCTCCTCCGCCGGGGCGGCGGGGCCGTGGCGCATGAACTGATAGCCCCACAGACGCAGGAGCGCCAAAGAGCCGCCGGCTGCGAGCAGGCCCAGGAGAAGCCCTGCGGCCAGCCAGCGCCAGGGGGAGCGTCTCATGGGCGGCCTCCGCCGGGCCGGGGCAACTCCTGGCCCACCAGCCACTCCAGCTCGGCGTAATTCTCTTCAAATTCCTTGAGGTAATCCTGGAGCTGGAGTTCGGCGCCCAGCACGGTGATCTGGGCCTGGTAGAGCTGGGTGAAGTCGGCCGTCCCCACCTGGTAGGAGGCCAGGACCGCCTGGGCGGCCTGGCGGGCCTGGGGCAGGATGCCCTGGCTCATCAGCTTGATCTGCTGGGAGAGGCGCTGCAATCTGGCGTGCCGGTCCTTCACCGCCGCGGCCAGGCGGTTCGACTGGGCCTGGTGCTCCGCCTGGGCCGCCTCCCGGCGGGCCTGCTGCTCCCGGATCTGCGGCTGGATGCGGGAGCGCTGCCAGATGGGCAGGTTGATGCTCACCGTGGAGCTGAACATATCGGCCCGTTTCAGGTCGCCCCGGTTCTCCCGGAAGCCGTAGCTCAGCGCCAGGGTCAGGTCCGGGAAGGACTCCTTGCGGGCCAGGGCCACGGCCTTTTCCTGCTTGGCCACCACGGTCTTCAGGGACTGGAGCTGGGGGGAGGACTCGGCCTGGCCCAGCAGGTCCTCCAGCTTCAGGGTCAGAGGCCGGGCAGTGAGGGCCGGGGGCCGGGGCAGCGGCGTCCCCGGCGGACGGGAGCGCAGGGCGTTCAGTTCGGCCTGGACCGAAAGCTCCTGCTGCCGGAACTTCAAGAGGCGGTCCAGGTAGTTGCCCAGCTCCACCTGGGCCTGCAGCACGTCCGCCTGGGAACCCTGGCCGACGCTGTAGCGGGTTTCCGCCACCTGCACCACCTGCTCCCAGAATTTCTTGTTTTTCTCCGTCAGGGCGTAGGAGGCCTGGGCCAGGGCCAGGGACCAGTAATTCTGCACCACTCTGGCCCGCACCTCGTTGGCCTTATCCCGGTAAACCAGGCCGTCGGCCCGATGCTGTTCCTCCGCCACTTCGGTGCGCAGCCGCCGCTTGCCGGGAAAGGGGAACTTCTGGGAGACCATCACCATCTTCTGGGTCATGTCGTCCTGCTTGAAGCTCCAGGTGTCCGTGGGAATGTCCCTGAGCTGGAAGGAAAGCATGGGGTCTTCCAGAGACCCCGCGGCTCCGGCGGCCTCCCGGGAGGCCGTTTTGAGGCCGTCCAGGCGCTTCAGGTCCTGGTTGGCGGCCAGGGCTTCGCGGATGAGGGCCTGCAGGTCGGAAGGCAGCCCCGCCGCCGCGGCCTTACACGAAAACGCCGCCGCCATTGCGGCCAGCGCGAGCAGGCAGGCCGGAAGGGCCCGGCTCCATCTTGTGGACGCGGCATGGGTGGGCATGGCTGCGGCCTTGAAAGTTTTTTATGGAAGAAGGCGCCGGGGACCACAGGCCCCCGCCCTCCCCCCCCGACCCCTTATCATTTTGTGGCAGGGGCGGTGTATGCACCACCCCGGCCGGAGGGTTGGAGAGGGGGAATGCTCCCCGGTTGCGGAGAGGGTCTCCGGCATCAGCAGAAGTTTCCCGATCCGTGAACCGCCTTAGGAAAACTATAAATATTGTTATTGTACTTTATAGACCTCTTATTGTGCAAGGGGTTATTTGACGGCGGCGCCCCGCCCGGCGTTCGCCAAACCCTTCAGATAAAGCATGACTCCCTGGGCCAGGGCCCGGGCCATCCGGTCCTGTCCCTGGGGGCTTTTGATAAAGTCGGCGTCGGCCTTGTGGCTCAGAAACACCATCTCCACCGTCACCACCGGCGCCTGGCTGAAAATGGAGCCGGTCAGGGCCCCCTGCTTCCTGCCGATGGCGGTGCTGCTGTCGCCCCGGATGCCGTTGTCTTTAAGGAGGCCGGCCAGGGATTGGGCCATGCCGGGGTGCAGAGCCTGGGCGGCCCGGCGGCTGGCGGCGATGACCTGAGGCGAAGGGCCCACAAAGCCCTGCTTTTTGCCCTGCTGATCCGGGTAGTAGAGGGTGAAGCCGCTTCCCTTGCCGTAGTCGCAGTGGAGCCGCAACAAGAGGGCCGCGCCGGCCCGGTTGGCGACCTCCGCCCGCTCCCGGTTGGTGCTGAGCTGGTCCTTCACCTGCCTGGTCTTCACCACCTTCACCCCGGGGGTCTGGGCCAGCAGGGCGGCCAGCTTTTCACTCACCTGCCAGTTCATGTCCAGTTCGGTGACGCCGTGCACCACCGTCCTGCCCGAATTCACCTCCGAGGGGTGGCCCGGGTCCAGGCAGATCACCACGGCTTGCGCCGGCGCCGCAGGTTTGAGGGCGGCCCCCCCGGCGCCCGGCTGCGGAGTGGCCGGGGGCTTGCCCGCCTGCGCCCAGGCCGGGCCGGCGAGGAGAACGGCGCCGAGCAGGCAGATCAGGATCGTCAGGGCAAACGTGGCTGCGCCGCACCGGTTTGGTCTGAAGAAAGATGTCAGTAACCGGCCGGCCCGGAGCCGCCGGGAGATGTGGATAGCTTTCTGCAAGGGGAAGGCTCCTTGTGTTGACAAAGGGTTATGTCGCCTTGTGGTTGTAACAGACTTTCCCATGAAAAACCAATGACCAGCTCATAGCATCCTGAGCCTTTCCCGGGTAACCGTGGGGGTGTCCTTCTTCCCGATGCCGACCCGGCACAGGTGAGGACACCTGTGCTACTGAATTTGAGTTTCTGGTTTTTTCAACAAGAATTTATCTGTATCTTATTGATTTGGCAAAGTAATTGTATCATTTTTCGGTTTGGTTCCGGCCTCCAGGCCGGGATGTGCCACCAGGGCTTGCTCAGGTTTGTCCTCGTTCCCAAGTTGCACTTGGGAACGCTGTTTGCCGCCAAGCTGAGCTTGGCGCCCATGGTCGTTAACAAGTAAAACTTGATGGAATCGTAAAAAGTCAAAAAGGCCGTGCTATCCCCAAAAGGTGGCTTTCGCTGCCATTGATAACTGATTGATATGCCTCATTATCTCCCTCTCCCCCTTGGGGGAGAGGGCTGGGGTGAGGGGGTGAATGGACTTTTTACGAGGCCATCAAACTTGGAAACCGGTGGAATCCTTGGAACCAGTCAAAAAATTCCTTTATTCCCCCTCCCCCGGTGGGCTTATCATTACCCACCGGTCGCGCAGGGTGCGCACCGAGCTCCGGAGAGAAAAAACCCCGTGAGGGGCAGGTCATAGGGCGGCCCGCGGCCGCCGCCCTCGGGGTGCGCGGCACGCCCTGTGACCACTTTCCGAAGCAGGAGCTTCGGGGCAAGTGCGTTCCCAAGCGGGAGCTTGGGAACGAGGTTTTGCACCCCCCCTCACCTGCCCCCGCGCCGGAATCGCTCATAAGAAGAGATGCGGGAGATATTCTGGCGCTCCAGGGGGGAAAGGGAGGCCTCCGCCATGCGGTTGACCCGCTCCCGGTCCCAGGGGGGGCCGCCGGGCCGGTACCAGGGTTGGCTATTGAAGTAGCCGTTCAGGTCGGCCCGGGCGAAAATCCAGCCCTTGCGGGCATAGATTTCGTTGCGCATGATTTCCAGGTCCCTGAGGGAAAGGGGTCCCAGGTCGCTCTCCTCCACCAGGCGGTAAGAGGTCCAGGGCCAGATCCCCTGAGCCTGAGCCTGGGAATTTTCCGCCACAGCCAGGGCCAGGAAGAACAGGGGGATAAACACGAACATCAGGGCCAGGCTGGTTTTGCCGCGACTCATCGTCGTCCTCCTCATAAACTTGCACAGGGTTTGGGGCCGTCCTTGGGCCGCCCTTCCGGCCGCAATATGTCGGCATCATACTGTATGCGTCATTCCTTGTCGACCACTCCGGGCCGGCGGACCTTTCGGCACGGCAGCGAAGGCAATGATAAAATCTCTTCGGCCGACCGCCGATATCCTTGCGGGAAAAAAGAGCGGCCCGCGCAATCTCCTGCCGTCCGGCCGGGGATTCAGGCCGGGGGATCACGGAGATGTCCCCGGCGGGCATCTTCGCCGCCGCCGGAGAGGAGGAAGGCTCCCCCCCGAACCCGTCCCCCTCCCCTGGGAAAACCTTTTGCCGCAACCTGTCAGGGCGAGGCTGCGCCGCGTTTCTCCTCCTTGTTGATCACTCTCATGTAGCGCTCCTTGAACTTCTCGCCGTCCACCCGGAGGCACACCCTGGTGAGGCCGCCGGTGTCGGCCACCACCGTGCGCCCGGTCTCGTGGTAATCAAAATTGCGCCGGGGGCCGCCGTGCTTCATGGTCTTGGAGAAGGCCAGGGCCTCCTTCTGCAACGGCGGGGCGTCGGTGTATTTCACCACCACGTCGATCTTCAGGTCTTCATACTGCCCCAGGTGCTCCTCCACGCCGATGGCTGCGGCCAGGGGGTCCCAGAAGTAGAATTCCCCGGACTTGATGAACTCGGTCTCCTTGTCGAACACCTGGGACATAAATTTGGCCTCCGGGCTCCGGGCCCGCTGCTTGAAGGCCTCCACGAAGGGGAAGGTCACCTGCACCTGGTTGGTGACGTCCAGGGGCACCAGCACCTTGGGGACCCGGGAGCGGAAGATCTTGCGGGCCGCCACCGGGTCGATGAAGATGTTCCATTCGGCCACTTCGTTTTTCAAATGGTCCGTGAATTTGGGCACGATGATGTTGCCCTTGACCCGCACCGCGCCGCCCATGATGACCAGCTTGCCCACCTTGTCCACTAGGGCCGGCTCCTTCTCGAACAGCTCGCTCAGGTTGGTCAGGGGCCCCACGGCCAGGATGTTGACCTTATCCGGGGACTCCCGCAGCAGCTTGCTCATCAGTTGCAGGGCGTCCAGGGGCGTCTTGGGCGCCGGGTTCCTGGGAATGGCGATGCCGGACAGGGTGTCGGCCATGATGCGCCAGGGGTTGGGGAAGATGTGGTAGCCGTCCAGGGGTTCGGGGTGAGCAGCAGCCACGGGGATGTGCCCCTGCCCCGCCAGCAGGCACAGGTCCATGGTGTTTTGCACCCCCGGCTCGACGCGGGTCTCGCCGCAGCCGGTGACGCTGATGCCGATCACCTGCACCTGGGGATGGTTCAGCATGAAGAAAATCGCCGGCCAGTCGTCGATGGCCACGTCGGTGTCGATAATCCATTTCTGTGGAGCGCCGGCCACGGGCGCGGCCACGGGCGGCCTGGGGGCGCAGGCCCCGGCCAGCAACATGATGGCCCACAGTACGGCCAGCCAGCCATACGCGGTTTTCCTTCTGCACATTTTCATACCAAAGCCTCCTGATGGCCGATGGTTTCCCAGGGTGAAGCGCCGCGGCGCCGCGACCAGGCTCCCTGTTCTTCGGAACGAGGCGGCGAGCCTCCCGGCCTTGCCGTGGAATGAAGCATGATAGCACACCTGGGGCGGGAAATTCCCGTTTATCCGGCTCGCCTCCGCCAAAAAGTTGAGCCTCCGGCCACGCAGAGCTTGGCGGGCAAGGCGGTTCCCAAGCGGGAGGTTGGGAACCAGGCAAACGGCCTGCACTGCCTCCGGCCTGGAGATATTTTGTGTAGGGTGCGCACTGCGCATCATAACCATGCGAATTCTTGCATATTTTTCATGAGTGCTCAGCCACGGGCTCGCCTGCCCGAAAATCCTTACCGCAGCGCTCTGCCAGGACGTATAATAGTCGGCGAAAGGGGAAGCCATGCAACGTTCTGGAAAGATTACGATAGCCTTGATGGGATGGGCCTGGCTTTGCGGCCTGGCTGTGTTGATGGGGGGTCAGGCCCGGGCCGCCGGCTTTGACGACTATCACCGGGACCTGCTGAATAGCTCGGCGGAATACCGCCGCCTGGACCAGGAGCTCAATGTCGTTTACCGGGAACTGATGAACCGTCTCGACCCCGGGGGCCAGGCCCGGGTCCAGCAGTCCCAGCGGGAATGGCTGAAGAAGAGGAAGACCACGGTGGAGATGCTGCTGGCCAACGGGCAGGACGCGGCCGCCATCCTCATCAGCCTCACCGCCAACCGGCTGGCGGACCTGCGCCGGGTATTGGAAGAGACGGGGACCCGTGAGTCAACGCAGCCCAATTACAGCGGGGTCTATCGGCTGCAGGACAAGAGCGGCTATTGCGGCGGGCAAATGAAGGTGAGGCAGCAGGGCGACCGGATCCACGTGGCCATCACCACCGTCTGCGGCCGGAGCGCGCACATCTGTGAATTCGACGGCCAGGGCACCCTCAGCCGGGACGCGGCCTTCCTCACCGACAAAAATGCCCCCGACTGCAAGATCGCCATCAAGTTCAGCCGGCGGCGGGCCGAAGTCATCCACGAACCCCTGAGTTCGTGCTGCGGCGCCAACGCCACCATGCAGGGGACTTATATCCTGCAAAGATGACCCCCGGTTACAGGGGTGGGGGCGGGCCCGGGGACGGGCCGCCCCCCTCACCCCGGCCCTCTTCCTCCGCCGGCGGGTGGAGGGGGGTCATTCTTCCCAGGCTTTATCCCCTCTCCTCCGCCGGGATGAGCCTTGCCCATAAGGCCGTATTTCAGGTACTGCGCCACATCCTGCTCCTGGTCACTGCTCGATGCTCCGTGGTCTTGAGCCACCCGGGGATTTCCGGCAACGCCGGGAAAGGCAGCCGCGGGGTTAAGCCTGCACCGGGTTCCCGGCCTGCCGCCAGGCCAAGTCCGAAGCAGGAGCTTCGGGGGCAATGGCGTTCCCAAGCGGGAGCTTGGGAACGAGCCAATCATGTACCGGGGGAACACCCAAAACCATGAAAATGTAGGGTGCGTCTCACGCACCGTCTTTGGCGCGTAAGACGCGCCCTACGAGAGGCATTTTCAGAGCAGTCGCGCATGGGCCGCGGGCCCACCCATAACACATGAAAAGGCCGGTGGGGCGGGCGTCCCTGCCCGCCGCCAGGCCAAGTCCGAAGCAGGAGCTTCGGGGCAAGTGCGTTCCCAAGCGGGAGCTTGGGAACGAGCCAATCATGTACCGGGGGAACACCCAAAACCAATAAAATAGGGTGCGTCTCACGCACCGTCTTTGGCGCGTAAGACGCGCCCTACGAGAGGCATTTTCAGAGCAGTCGCGCATGGGCCGCTGGCCCACCCATAACACATGAAAAGGGCGGTGGGGCCGGCGTCCCTGCCCGCCGCCAGGCCCAGGCAATGGTGCGCGGTGCGCACCCTACGTCGCCTTTGCGGGAATGGGTTTGGATGGTCACGCATTTCCTGGTAACGCCAGCCATGTATCGCACACCTAAAACCCAAAACCGAGAACCCAGAACCCTACATGGTCCCCCTGGTTCCCAGGTCCGATCTGAGAGCCGGGGGGATTTTTGTTAATGGGGTTGGGGGAGGGGGCAGGGGCCCGCCGGCCCCCGGCCTCCTCCCTCACCAAGCCTCAGCCCTCAATGTACAAAATAGACCCGGCAGGCCCGGTCCAGGTTTTCCCGGGTGAGGCTGGGGGTGAGGCCGTGGAAGGCGCTGTGATCGATGATCTGTTCCAGCAGGTCCCGGGGGTGGCAGGCGTCGAAGGAGCGTCCGGCGGGCTCATAGTGGGTGGTGAGCAGATATTCCACCATCTCGGGGACAAATTCCATGCGGTGGTGGGCGCACATCAGGCGGAAGATTTCCAGGAACTGCTCCCGGGTGACGTGGTCCACCTTCACCTTGGAGCGAATGCGCCGCAGGAAGGCGTCGTCCACCAGGGTGCGGGGCTCCAGGTTGGTGGCGAACACCAGGAACTGGTCGAAGGGGATGGCGAATTTCTGGCCGGTGTGCAGGCAGAGGAAATCCTGACGGTTCTCCAGAGGGATGATCCAGCGGTTCAGGAGTTCCTGGGGGGCGACCTGCTGGCGGCCGAAGTCGTCCACGATGAACATGCCGTTGTTGGCTTTCAGTTGCAGGGGGGCTTCGTAATATTTGAGGGTGGGATTGAAGGCCAGGTCCAGCATGGGCAGGGTGAGTTCGCCGCCCACCAACACCACCGGCCGGCGGCAGCGGAGCCAGCGCCGGTCGCCGGGGTCGGCCCCCTGGTCCCTCAGGGGTTGATGGCTGATGTCGTCGTAGATCCGGATGACGTGGCCTTCCACGTAGAGGGCATAGGGCAGGAGGATGGCGTCGTCCCAGACCTGGCCCAGACGCAGGGCGATGGTGGTCTTGCCGTTGCCCGGCGGCCCGTAGAGGAACAGGGGCTTGCCGCTCACCGAGGCGGGGCCCAGCTGCTCCAGCATGGCGGGGGAGATGACCAGGCCCTCAAAGACCTGGCGCAGCCGTACCGGGGTGATGGAAGTGAGCTTGATGCTCTGGCGGCTCACCTGCTGCCAGTAGTCCTCCAGGGAGACGGGGGCCGGGCCCACATAGGCGTCGTACTCCAGGAGCTGGGCGGACCGGCGCTTGCCGCCGTCGGTCAGGGCGAAGCGGTTGGTGAGGGCCAGAGGGTTGGCCACTGGTTTCAGCGGGTCCGGCCCCCGGACCTCCACGTATTTCTCTTTGCGCAGGTAGTCCAGGAGCTGGGTGAGGATGGTGGTGGAGAGCTTGAGGCGCTCCCCCAGTTCGTTCAGGGTGAAGACGTCCAGATAAAAGCAGTGCTTCAGGGTCAGATTGGCCAGAAAGATTTCCGGCAGACCCAATTCCGACAGAGATTGGGGGAGAGGCCGGCTGGTGGGCAGCCCCTCGGCGTTGGCCTCGAGGGCCTGAAGGATGGCCGGAGACAGGGAAGGCATGGATGAGACTCCTCTCAGGGCGAGCCGCGATCAAACCGCGGCGCCGGCGGTTAGCCTGATGGGGGGCAGGCTGAAGTTTGCGGCGGCAACAAGACCGCCCCTTGAGCGCAACCTGTGATCAATAGTGTTGCCGTTTCCTAATCTGCATCGACCCCGCGGGGAAAAACTTGAAGGTCGAGTCGTCGGGGACAAACGGGCGATTTTTAAAGGCTGGGGAAAAGAAGCCGATAAAGGGAGCAAATAACAAGAGTCCACCGAGAAAGGCAAACCACTCCGAAAGGGTGGGACGCAAAATCACCGGCCTAACGCCCGGGTCCGGGCCAAGGCGGCGGGATTGCCGAAGTGGACGCCGGAGGAAGGACCATCCCTTGCAGCCAACCAGTCAAGGGCTTTCTTTTGGTGAACTCGGTGGGCCACCCCGGGGAGACCGGAAACGGTTGCCGCCCCCAAGGAGGTGAAGCCGCGCGGGTACGGAAAGCAATCATGTTTCTGGCAGAGCAGTGAAACTTCCCCGACTACTCAAGGAGGAAACCATGATCACCAAAATGAAGTCCTTTCTTCAGAACGAGGAAGGCGCCAGCGCGGTGGAATACGGCCTGCTGGTGGCCGGCATCGCGGTGGCGGTGATGGCCGCCATCTACGGCATCGGCACCGCGCTGAACACCAAGTTCACCAACGTCCAGAGCCAGTTGTCCGGCAGCTAAGGCCACCGGGGGGCGGCAGCCCCCCGCCTCTGGGCTGGAGACCTCACCAAGCGGGGCAGCCTGAGGCCCCGCGTCGTGCACCTCAGGCAGACGGTAAGGTAGGGGACCCGGCAGCCGCCGGAGTCCCCCACCGCCGCCTCCCCCCGACCAGGGAGTCCGAAGCCATGAAAGGGAAGCGGGACATCCCGGCCCACCAACGGGGCGGAGCAATTGCGGAATTCGCCGTTGTGGTCCCCCTGCTGGTGGCCTTTCTCTTCGCCATCGTGGAGTTCGGCCTGGCCTTCTACGCCAAGGGACTGCTTACCAACGCCGGTCGGGAAGGGGCGCGCTTCGGGGTGGTGTACACCACGCCCCGCAAGACGGCGGCCGAAATCCAGGCCAAGGTCAATGAATATCTGACGAAATCGGGCTTTACCGAGACCGCCGGCATCACCGTCAGCGGGGCGGGCGGCGACACCGGCAGTCCCTTGACCGTCATCGTCAGTTATCCTTACAGTTTCCAGGTGCTGCCCCCCTTCGTGCAAGGGCTGGTGGGCACCGTCAACCTGACCGCGGAGACGGTCATGCGCATGGAGTGACAGAGGATGCGGCGCTTACCCCCCTGGTTATGGCTTATGATGGCCCTGGTGTTCGGGGCCACCGCCACCTTCATTGCCCTGGGGTGGCTCAAGAATCAACCCGTGCAGCAAGCCCAGGAGCACGTCAAAATGGGTTCGGTGGTGGTGGCGGCCAAAGAGATCCGGGCGGCGACCTCCCTCACCGCGGACCAACTGGTGGTGCGCCGCTGGCCCCTGGAGAACCGGCCCCAGGGCAGTTTCGCCGGCCTGGAGGAGTTGACGGGCCGGGTGGTGGTCCTGCCCATGATGGCCGGGGAGCCCATTCTGGAGGCCAAGCTGGCCCCCCAGGGGGCGCCGCCGGGGTTGACGGCCCTGTTGGCCCCGGAGAAGCGGGCCATGACCGTCAAGGTGGACGAAGCCTCGGGGGTGGCCGGCTTCCTCGCCCCGGAGAACCGGGTGGATGTGCTGGTCACCGTGGATAAGGGCGATTTCAACAAGGACCCCATCAGCAAGCTCATTCTCCAGAATCTGCGGGTCCTGGGGGTGGGCCAGCGCATCGACCGCAGCAGCGGCGATAAGCCCCAGGTGGTGCCCACGGTGACCCTGGAGGTCTCCCCCGAGGAGGGGGAGCGCCTGGCCCTGGCGGACAAGGAAGGGCGCATCTCCCTGATCCTGCGGCCCCAGAAGGAACAGGAACAGGTGAGCACCTCGGGGGTGCGCACCTCCGAACTGCTGGGTGCGGCAGTGGCCGTGGCCGCTCTGCCCCGGGCGGTGGAAGTCCAGGGAGCGGCCTTGCCTCCTCCACCTCCCCGACGCAGTGTGGAGGTGATCAAAGGATTGAAGCGCGAAGCCCTCAATTTTTAGCAATGCCTTGGGGGAGCCGTCAGAGGAACCTGATGGCAGGTGGCGGCCAATCCCATCCCAGGATGGAACCAGGAGATGGCCATCAGATTCTCTCTCTTCTACCACACGCCTGAGAACGGTGACTATCTCCAGAGGGTCATCACCTCAGCCCCTCAGGCCAGTATTGTGGAGAGGCGCTCTCTGGACGAGCTGCCGGCGCATGTCAACTCCGGCAGCAACGCCATTTTTCTGGAGTATCAGGCCGACGCCCCCGGCCTGGACCAGTGGATCCGCAAGACTGCGGCCGACTTCCGGAACCCGCCCATTTTCCTGTTTTTCAAGGAGATCACCACCGAACAGCTTTGGCGGGCCCTGCGCCTGGGGGTGAAGGAGTGCTTCGCCTCCCCCATCCGGCCCGAGGAGTTCCAGGAGGCGCTGGCGCGCCTGCCCCTGGCCCCCCTGGAGCCGGGCGAAGGATCCCACCCCAGACAAATCGCCCTTTTGGGCGCCAAGGGGGGCGTGGGGACCAGCTTTCTCACCATCAACCTGGCCTATTGTCTGGCCCAGTTGCATAAACGTCCAGTGCTGGCGGTGGACCTGGACCTGCGCTACGGACAACTGGTCTATTTTTTGGACGCCAAGCCCCAGTACACCATCATCGACATCATTGAAAATCTCGACCGTCTGGACGACTCCTACCTCCAGGGTCTCCTTTTCCGCTGCGGGGACAACCTGCAGCTCCTGCCGGCCCCCCGGCGCATGGAGGAGGCGGAGATGGTGGCCGCCGAGCAGATGGCCCGGGTCTTGGACATGCTGAAGAAACACGGCCATTTCAGCGCCGTCGTGGTGGACGCGGGGCACCAGTTGGATGAGGTGACGCTCCGGGCCCTGGACCTGGCGGACCGGGTGCTGTTGGTGGCCGCCCAATCCATCTGCGCCCTGTCCAACGCCCGGAAGATCATGGAAATCCTGCCCCTGCTGGGGCTGACCGGCGCCGGTCTGGAATTGTGGATCAACCTCTGGCGCAGGCGCGGCGACCTGGGAATCAGGGAAATTCAGGACTTCCTGGGCCGGGAGGTCTCGGCCACCATCCCCGAGGCCCAGGAGGAGGTGGAGCGCAGCATCAACGAAGGCCGGCCTCTGGCCCAAACCAATCCCCAACATCAGCTCTGCCGGGACCTCCGGGCGCAGGCCGAGCGCCTCCTGGGCGCAGAGGAAAAAGAAGAGCGGGCTTCCCTGTGGAGCCGTCTCAATATC
>VGSQ01000013.1 GCA_016874975.1 Deltaproteobacteria bacterium | reverse complement strand
GAACTCCGGATAGATGGTGGCCCTCAAAATCCAAGGCCTTCCCCCCTCTGTGCGAAGCACCGCGATGATGAAGTGAGGCTCTTTTCGATATCCCAAAAACATGTCGCTGATGAACACCCCCTTGGCTATGACCTCTTTGAACCAGAACGTCTGGGAATAATCTTTGTCCATGAGATCATAAGGGCCGATGTAAGCTATATGTTTTCCCTTTTCACTAATGACGCCCAGATCTATGTAATAGGAGCCCTCCCGGTTGAGGAGGTGGAAAATCTGCCTGAGGTTTGCTGGATTCGACAGGAAGCTCAAAGAATGCGTCGAGGCCATGAGCTGGATATCTGACGAGCGCTGCCCCAAAAAAGAGTCAACAATTGTTCGCTTGTATTCCACCGTCCTTTGAAAGTATCCCACCATCCGAGACATGGAGAATTGAAAATAATAAAGATAAATGACCCAGCCAATGACAAGAAGCGGGAGGACCGAGAAGGTCACTGCGCCAAGAACCAATCGGCGCATTAATTTGGGATAGGAGCGAGAAGGCAAGTCTGGCCCCCGCGACTCAAGCCTCTTACCAATTTCAGTCTGTTCGGACATGAATCTAACCACGGAGAAAAACCTCAAAAAATCCAGTAAAATCGTGGACTGGCGATCATTATGCCGTTACGAAGACGCGTGTTTTTCCAGCGCCGGAGACCAGCCTCTAGCAATTTTATATTGCATAAGTTGTGCCCAACGAACGGTCCGATCGATCAAAATTGCGCGCCCCTTGAATAATATTACCACGAAAGCACTCGGTCACCAAGACTGCTCTCAGAAAACTCGGCGGAGGCCCTTAAGAGAGTAGCCTCGCAAGGAATCTCCGTGACGCCCACAAAACCGCGGATACACCTCAGGTTCGGGGTGGTCTGCTATGAAAAGTTTTTTGCATGGCGCAATTTATCGAGGATTATCAATTGGTTGTGCTGGTTACAGAGGCCCTCCCTACCGAACTTTTCATGCTTTGCGAGTGGGCCTCAGGCCCATGAGCAACTGTCTTGAAAAGCTCATGGCCCCAACGGGGCCACCCCCGGGGATGGAAAAATGTAGAACAGCCGCCCCCGGTTTTTTTTTAATGAGCAGGTGAGGGCCCCTGCTCCACATTTAGGCAAGAGATTTTCACGGTAAAACCCAAAACCTTCCCCCTCCCCCTGGCATCTGGCACCTGACACCTGCTCAGAACTCCACCGTCTCGGCGTTGATCTGCAGGCGGGAAGGTCCCTGGCCGGTGGCCTGGAGCAGGACGCCCGTCACCTTCAGCTCCCCGGGCAGCACCTGGGAGATGAGGCGCTCCATCTGGGCCTTGTCGGCCAGGTTGGCGAAGACCACCTCCACCATCCCCTCCGGGGCCCGCAGGTGGAAGATGCGTTTGTGCACCAGGATGGGCCCGGGCTCGCCCTTCACCGTCACCCGCTGGCCCAGGTAGCGATCCTTGTTTTTAATGAGGTCGCTGACCGTGAGCACCCCGGGCGCCTCCTCCGGCTTGCCGACCTGGGGCGGCGCCGCCACCGCCGGCGGCGGCGCGGCTTGGGACATGGCCTGGAGGTGTTGCAGGGCGGTGAGGATGGCCTTCTGGCCGGCCTGCACCTCGCTCAGCTTTTCTTTTACGGCCTGGAGTTCGGCCTTGACGGCCTGGATCTCCTTCTTCACCTCTTCGTCCGTCTTGACTGCAGGGCAGCCCAGGACCAGTCCCAGGGCGGCCAGTACGGCCGGCATCCAGGCCCGGTATCCGGAAAAACCTTTCCTGAAGCCATGGGGACGGGGCGACTTTTTTATTTTCATGAAGGATAACATAAGATTGCCTCCCATTATCCGGTCTCTGCCGGTAGCTGGGAATAATATCAGCCAATGGGGCCGGACTGTCAATCGGCAATTTCTTTTGTCCTCGGAGGGCGATACAATATCCGCACCATCGCCCTCGGAAAGGAAGCTTTTGCCATGGCCCGCGTACTTGTGACCGGCGGCGCCGGCTTCATCGGCTCTCATCTGGTGGAGCGCCTGCTCTCCCAGGGGCATGAGGTCATCAGCCTGGACAATTATTTCACCGGCTCCAAGGCCAACCTGCTGCATCTTCTGGATAATCCCTGGCTGGAGCTGATCCGCCACGACCTGGTCAACCCCATCATGCTGGAGGTGGACCAGATTTACCACCTGGCCTGTCCCGCCTCCCCCGTGCACTATCAGTACAACCCCGTCAAGACCATCAAGACCAATGTGCTGGGCACCCTGCACATGCTGGGCCTGGCCAAGCGGGTGAAGGCGGTGATCCTGCTGGCCTCCACCTCGGAGGTCTACGGCGACCCCCTGGTGCACCCCCAGCGGGAGGACTACTGGGGCAACGTCAACTGCCTGGGGCCCCGCAGTTGCTACGACGAAGGCAAAAGGGTGGCGGAAACCCTGATGATGGACTACCATCGCCAGAACGGGGTGGACATCCGCATCGCCCGCATCTTCAACACCTACGGCCCGCGCATGGCCATCAACGACGGGCGGGTGATCAGCAACTTCATCGTCCAGGCCCTGACCGGCCAGGAACTGACGGTGTACGGCCAGGGGACCCAAACCCGGTCCTTCTGCTATGTTTCGGACCTGGTGGAGGGGCTGGTGCGGCTGATGAACTGCGAGGCCTTTGCCGCGCCGGTGAACCTGGGCAATCCCGAAGAGTTGACTATCATGGAGATGGCCCGGAAAATCCTGGCCATGACCGGCAGTCCGTCTAAAATTGCCCACCGGCCCCTGCCGCCCGACGACCCGGTGCAGCGGCGGCCGGACATCGGCCGGGCCCGGGAACTCCTGGGCTGGCAGCCCACGGTGGGCCTGGAGGCCGGGCTGACGGCCACCATCCCCTATTTCGCGGCGAAGCTGCAGGAGGAAAATTATCAGGTGGTGGCGCATCCCCATGGTTAAGGCGATCCTGACTCTGATGGCGGCCCTGTGGCTGTCGACGGCCTGCCAGGCCCAACCTGCGGGCGCCCCGGCGGAGGCGGTGGTGGCCAAGGTTTCGGACGGCGACACCGTGGTCCTGGAAGGGGGCCAGAAAGTGCGCCTGCTGGGCATCGACGCCCCGGAGCTGGAAAAGGAGGGAAAACCCGCGGAGTTCCTGGCCCACAAGGCCAGGGCCGAACTGGCCGGGCTGGTGCAGGGCAAAAAGGTGCGCCTGGAGTACGACAAACTGCGGCACGACCATTACGGGCGAGTGTTGGCCTATCTCTTCCTGCCTGACGGCGTCTTCGTCAACGCCGAGCTGGTGCGCCAGGGGTGGGTCCGGGTCTATCTCATCCCCCCCAACCTGCGCTTCAAGGAGGAACTGGTGGCGGCCCAGCGCCAGGGGATGGCCACCGGCCGAGGCATCTGGCAGCGGGCCCTGAACCAGGACGAGAAGCACTACCTGGGCAACCGGAAAAGCCTCCGCTTACACCGGCCGGGCTGCCACCTGGCCCAAAAGATGAGCCAGGGCAACCGGGTCCGGTTCGATACCCTGAAAAAGGCCTATGAGGAAGGTTTCAGCCCCTGCCGCACCTGCAAGCCGTGAGGGGGATGCGCGGGTGAGGGGGCCAGGGCCTTCCACAGGCTGGAAAGCCTGTGCCACCGGCCCCTCCTCACCCCGACACCCTGAGCATTACCCATTAACCGTGGGTTCCTTTAAGTGCACCTCATAGGGCGTGCCGTGCACGCCGAAACCGGCGGCCGCGGACCGCCCTATGAGCCATGGGCAGAGCCGTAGCGCTGTAGGGCGGGAAAGCGAAGCGCATCCCGCCGTTCGCCTGCTAACTCTCATGCGCCAGCAGCCAGAGCTTGCGCTCCAGGCCGGCGCTGAAGCCCCCCGGGGAGCCGTCCGCCCGGATGACCCGGTGGCAGGGGATGATGATGGGGATGGGGTTTTGGCCGCAGGCCCGGCCCACGGCCCGGGAGGCCCCGCGGTAACCGGCGCGGCGGGCCAGTTCCCCGTAGCTCACGGTCTGCCCCCAGGGCACGGCGGCCAGTTCATGCCAGACCCGGAGCTGAAAGGGAGTGCCTGCCAGATGGAGGCGCAGGCCCCGGGAGTCGATGGGCCTGCCCGCGAAATAATCGCCCAGGGCCCGGATGATGTCCCCCATCCAGGGCTGCGGCGCGTCGGTGCAGGCGGGGATGGCGGCCTCCTCCCCCTCCGGGCCGAACTCAAGGCGCGTCACTCCCTCCTGGCTGAAGCCCACGGTGATGGGCCCCACGGGGCTGGGCAGGCGGCAGTTCCAGATGAGCATGACAGGAAACCTCCCAGGCGCAAAAAGTCCGCAAAAATAAATCTGAGGAGCACCCGTGACCTGGCTTGACGACCGGCTTTACCGGCAGATCGTGGCAGAGGCCCCGGACGCCGTCATCTGCGCCGACCGGGACGGCGTCATCCGGCTTTGGAACCGGGGGGCGGAGATGATGTTCGGCTTTGCAGCGGCCGAAGCCCTGGGGCGGACCCTGGACCTGATTATCCCCGCGAAACTGCGGGAGCGGCACTGGCAGGGCTACCGTCAGGTCATGGCCACCGGCCGGACCCGCTACGGCCGGGAATTGCTGGCCGTGCCGGGGATGCACCGGGACGGCCGGACCCTGTCGCTGGAATTTTCCATCTCTCTTATCAGGGATGACCGGGGCGAGGTGCTGGGCGCCGCGGCCATCCTGCGGGACGTCACCGCCCGCCGGGAGAAGGAGAAGGAACTGCGCCGCCGCCTGGCGGCATGTGAAGCCGGGGCGGCGGCCCCGAAAGCCTGACGAAAAACTTCAACCCGCTTTCATCGAGGATACAGCCGCGGGTATTGTTTGGGGTCCACGTACTTGCCGTCGCAGTCGTCCTTGGCCCGGAACTCCTGGAGCACCGCCCGGCCCCCCTCGATGCGGTACACCGCCCAGGCGCCGCAATCGCCCAGCCCCCGGCCTTTGGTCCAGACCGAAAGCTCACCGGTCCTGGGGCTGAACTCGGGCAACCCCGCCACCAGCGCCTCCTCCTGGGTCTTCACCTGCTTGTTATCCCGGTAAAAGCTTTTGAAGGTGAGCAGGCGCGCCGTCGGCGGGGAAACGCTTTCATCATAAAACAGATAGATGAACCCGGCCTGATAGGCGAACAGGTTGCACTGCACTTCCACCAGATATTTCTTCGGGGCCAGCTCGAAGAACTTCATCCAGCCTTTGTCTTTATCGACCCCCAAGACGGCGTCGAAGTCATCCTCATACTCCTGGGGCCATCGGAGGATCCGATACCAGGCCTTGCGGTCGGCGTAGGTCAGGTCGGACTTTTTCTGGGGCGGCCGCACCGCCGCCGGGGAGGCCCCCGCCGGGGAGGGGCCACCGGCGGCCAGGAAAGCGAACGCCAGGCACAGCATCACGAAGGCAACGAAAGCGCGGCAGCAATCATGCATGGTTTGAACCTCCCGGAAAGGTGAAGTAACGTTGGCGGACGAGCCCTTGCCTGGAAGAAATTCTAAGCCTGGTGACGCACATTCCGGGCCAGCACCGCGAACCACAGGTTTTCGTCCCGGACCGAGAGAATCGAGAGCGGCGAGTCCTGCAGGCGGGCCTGGAAGCGTTCCATCTGCGCCCCCAGGATGCCGGAAAAGATGTACCACTGCTTGTCCAGGAAGCGGGGCAGGGCCACCAGGTCCAGGAGCACGTCCAGGTGGATGTTGGCCAGGACCAGGTCCGCGGGCAGGTAGGCGAAGTGGCGGGCGTCGCCCTGGATGAGGAGGACCTCCCGCTCCCGCCGGTTGTGGCGCAGGTTGCGGGCGGCAGTGCGCACCGCCAGGTCGTTGTATTCCACCGCCACCACCCGCCGGGCGCCCAGGGCCAGGCAGGCCAGGGCCAGGATGCCGGTGCCGGTGCCCAGGTCCAGGACCTGAGCCGGGGGGGCCTGGTCGAAGACCTCTCGCACCAGGGCCAGGCAGAGCCGGGTGGTGGGGTGATAGCCGGAGCCGAAGGCCAGGCCGGGCTCCAGCCGCAGCACCAGCTCCCCGGGCCGGGGGGCCGGCTCCTCCCAGATGGGGGAGAGGTGAAAGCCGGCCAGGCTGAGGGGCCGGAAGGGCTGGCCCGCCTCCCAGTCGGCGTAGTTGAGGTCGGTCTCGGAGAGATACTGCCCGAGGCCGGGGTTGGCCGCCAGCCAGGCCTGCACCTCCCGGGACCGGGGTTGGGAAAAGAAGAGGTAGGAGCAGTCGCCCTCCCGCCAGCAGCCCAGAAAATCCTCACCCGTGAGCCAGGTCGGCGGACTGACCCTGCCCAGGACTTCGTAAACGTAGAGGCGTTCGGGCGGCGGCATGAGGATTTGGTCAGGTGTCAGGTGCCAGGTTTTGGGTTCCGGGTTTTGGATTTTGGGTTCCGGGGTTTCCTATTGATTTGAAAGTCTCTTTGCATCGGGGTGGGGAAAGGTAATAACAGGCGAGACGCCTGTGCCACAGGAGCCACCGCTCCCCCGGCCCTCTCCCCACCGATCAACCAGCCAGCACCTTCCGCGCCGCGGCCGCGGTGGCCTCCAGGTCGGGCTCGGTGTGGGCCAGGGAGATGAACCAGGCCTCGAACTGGGAGGGCGGCAGGTACACGCCCTGGGCGAGCATGCCCTGGAAGAAGCGGGTGAAGGCGGCCAGGTCCGATTTCTTGGCGTCCTCCAGATTGTGCACCGGCCCGGCGGTGAAGAAAAGGGTGAGCATGGACCCCACCCGGTTGAGGCAGAGGGGCAGCCCCCGGGAGCGGGCCAGGCCCGTCAGTTCGCTCTCCAGCCAGGCGGCGCGTTCCTCCAGGAGGTTATAGGCCTTGCCGTCCTGCAGGGCGGCCAGGGTGGCCCGGCCTGCCGCCACCGCCACCGGATTGCCGGAGAGGGTCCCCGCCTGGTAGACCGGCCCCGACGGGGCCATCCGCTCCATCAGGTCCCGCCGGCCGCCGTAAGCCCCCACGGGCAGGCCGCCGCCGATGATTTTGCCCAGGCAGGTGAGGTCGGGCCTGACGGCGTAAAGCGCCTGGGCGCCGCCCCAGCCCACCCGGAAGCCGGTGATGACTTCGTCGAAGATGAGGATGATGCCGGCGGCGTCGCAGATGTCCCGGAGGCCCTGCAGGAACCCGGGTTGGGGGGGCGCCACCCCCATGTTGCCGGCCACCGGCTCTACGATGAGGGCGGCGATCTCGCCGGGATAGCGCTGCACCGCCCCCCGCACCGCCTCCAGGTCGTTGTAGGGAAGCGACAGGGTGAGCCCGGCGATTTCCGGGGGCACGCCGGGGGAGCCGGGGATGCCCTGGGTGAGGACGCCGCTGCCCGCGGCCACCAGAAAAGAGTCGGCGTGGCCGTGATAGCAGCCGTCGAACTTGATGAGCCGGCTGCGGCCGGTGGCGGCCCGGGCCAATCGGAGGGCGCTCATACAGGCCTCGGTGCCGGAAGTCACCAGACGCACCAATTCCAGGGTGGGCACAGCCTGGGTGAGGAGCCGGGCCAGCTCCACCTCGCCGGGGGTGGAGGCCCCGAAGCTGGTCCCTGCCGCCGCAGCCTCCTGCACTGCGGCCACCACCTCCGGATGGGCATGGCCCAGGATGAGAGGGCCCCAGGAGGCCAGGTAGTCCAGGTAGGCGCAGCCGTCCGCGTCGTACACCCGGGCCCCCTGCCCCCGCACGATGAGGCGGGGATTGAGGCCCACGGATTGCCAGGCCCGGACCGGGCTGTTGACGCCGCCGGGCATGAGGCTGCGGGCCTGCTCAAAGAGGCGCTGGGATTGGGGAAATTCTGCCGACATGGCACCTCTTTTCGTTCCGAAAAGTTTTTCAGGGTGCGCACTGCGCATCATAACCATACTAAAATATCGGCAAAAATATAAGACAGTGGCGCCGGAGCCTGCGGCTCACTCTAAGAAAACTGGCGAGGGCCTTCCGGGTAGCAGGCCGGGGGAGCGGCGGCTGCGGTGGCGCAGGCGTCTCGCCCCCGGAAACCAACCCCCCGGCCCCCTCCTCCTCCAGAGACGGCCCCCCGGCTACTTCTTGCCGGCCGCCGGGGCCTTCTCCGGGGTCACCCCCTGGTCCTGCAACTTTTTCATATACTTTTCCGGGTTCTTTTTGAACTCCGCATCACAGCCGGTGCAGCAGAAGTAGATGCGGTAGCCCTGGTAATCAACATAGACGTTTTTGTCGATATTGCCGCCCAGAACCGGGCAGGTGGTCTGGGGCTTGCCTTTGGGGTCGGCTGCGCTCAGAGGCGCCGCCAGCAGGCTGAAGACCATTAGGACTGCAAGGACGGAAGTCGCTGACTTCATGTCGTTTCTCCTTTACGCTTCAATAGTCACCGGGGAACGGCCGGGCCGATTCCCTTATACATAATTTTGACAATAAGCATCCCGGGTCCCGTTGTCATCTCGCCTGTGGCCCAGGCTTCCCGAAATTCCGGCAAGGTGGCCCCCAGTGGTTCGAGATTGGCCGAAGCTGAAAATGGGTCAGGAAAGGCCAGTTGACAACATTTTTTCCTGAATTTTTTCTTCGCAAGGTTGCTCGCCATCAAGGAATAATTATTTAATAAGAAAATTTATCTGAGGGCTTAACAAGGAGAATTATGGATCCTCAAGATCTTCGGAATTACTTTGAACATACCGCAGGGCGCGGGGTGCTGGCCACCGCGAACGCCCGGGGACGGGTGAACCAGGCGGTTTTTGCCCGGCCTCATGTCATGGAGGACGGGAGCCTGGCTTTCATCATGCCCCACCGTCTGACGCACCGGAACCTCCAGGAGAACCCCCACGCCGCCTATCTTTTCATGGAGAATGGGCCGGGCTACCGGGGGAGGCGTCTCTATCTCAGCAAAATCAGGGAGGAGCAGGATTCGGAGCTCCTTTACTCCCTGCGCCGCCGCACCTACCCGGCGGAGAAGGACAAACAGGAGGGCCCCCGGTTTCTGGTGTTCTTCCGGCTGGAGCAGGTTCTGCCGCTCATCGGCGCCGGCTGACAAGCCGCAGGCAGCGTTATCCAGGACACCCGCCCCCGGGTGTCCCGGCCTTTCGCTTCCAGGGGCGGGGCGCTGCAGATGCATCGTTTCTGAGTGAGCCCAGGGCTCAGGGGGGACGGTGAGGAAAATTTCCCGGTGCGAGGGGCCGGTCAGAGTCAGGGGGCGGCCCCTGGCCGCCGCCGACGGCGTGCACGGCGCGCCCTGGGAGCCGGCTCCCCCCGGCCCGCCTCCAGAAATCTCATTTTATGTTCTTAGCGTGAGCCGCAGGCTCATGAGGGACTGCCCTACATCTTCAACTCATCCCGGGTGGCGGCCACGGCCCGGGCGGATTTTTCCAGCAATGCCTGTTCTTCCTTGCTCAGTTTGGTCTTGATGATCTTTTCGATGCCGCCCGCGCCCAGGATCACGGGCACTCCGAAGAACAGGTCGTTCAGCCCGTATTCGCCGGTGAGATAGGCGGACACGGGCACCACGCGCTTCTGGTCGCACAGAATGGCTTCGGCCATCTGCACCGCCGCGGCGGCGGGGGCGTAGTAGGCGGAGCCGGTCTTGAGCAGGGCCACGATCTCGCCGCCGCCCTTGCGGGTGCGCTCCACCATGGCGTTGATGCGCCTCTTGGAAACCAGCTCGGTCAGGGGGATGCCGCTGACGGTGGTGTTGCTCACCAGGGGCACCATGTCGTCGCCGTGGCCGCCCAGCACCATGGCCTGGACCTCCTCCACGGCCACGTTCAGCTCCATGGCGATGAAGCACCGATAGCGGGCCGTGTCCAGGATGCCGGCCATGCCCATGACCTTCTTCCGGGAAAAGCCGCTCACCTTGTAGGCCACGTAGCACATGGCGTCCAGGGGGTTGCTGACGATGATGAGGAAAGCCCGGGGGGATTTTTCCACCACCTTCCGGGTGACCTCGGCCACGATGTTTTTGTTGGTGTTGATCAGGTCTTCCCGGCTCATGCCCGGTTTGCGGGGGATGCCCGCGGTAATGATGACGATCTGGGAATTCTTGGTGGCGGCATAGTCGTTGGCGCCCACCACCTCGACGTTGAAGCCGAAGATGGGCCGGGCCTGCATCAGGTCCAGGGCTTTGCCCTGGGGCATGCCCTCCACCAGGTCAACCAGAACGACGTCGGCCAATTGCCGGGCTGCGGCCCAGTGGGCGCAGGTGGCCCCCACGTTGCCGGCGCCCACTACGGTGATTTTGGGACGGGCCATGGTGCTCCTCCTCATCAGGAAATGGGGGGAGAAGGGACCGGAGAGCGAACCCGCGGGTTCTTCTCCCCATCTTCATGTTGCGCAATATCCTGAAGTTATAATCCTAGCCGTTCCCGGCTCATCGTGCAACGAAATTCTCCTGCGCCGTCGTTGACGCGGCGGCCGGCGGGGCATATAATCGGGAGCCGGAGGATGCTCATGGCCATGTTCGCCATTTATCTCAAAGCCTTTCGCCTCCCCTTCCTCACCGGCTCCCTGATGCCCGTATTTATGGCCGCGGCCTATGCCTACGGGCAAACGCGCACCTTCGATTTCAAGGCCTTCCTGCTCACCGTTCTGGGAGTGGCCGCCCTGCACTCCGGCGGGAATCTCCTCAACGACTATTACGACTCCCTGGGGAGCGACCCCCTGAACGTGCGCTTCACCCCCTTCAGCGGCGGCAGCCGGGTCATCCAGGACGGGGAGCTTTCCGCCGCCACAGTGCGCCTCCTGGCCTACATCTGCCTCGGGGTGGGGGTGGTGTGCGGGGCCGGGCTCATTTACCTGGGCAAATACTGGGTGGCGCTGATCGGCCTCCTGGGCCTGGGGGCGGCCTACCTCTATTCCGCCGCGCCGGTGCAGCTCATGAGCCTGGGTCTGGGGGAAGCCACCATTTTCCTGGCCTTCGGTCCCATTCTCACCTGGGGGGCCCATTACGTCCTGACCGACAGCCTGGCCCCGGTGGGATTGGCCCTGGGCCTGCCCCTGGGGTTCCTCATCACCGCCATCCTGTGGATCAACGAGTTTCCGGATGTGGAGGCGGACGCGGCGGCCGGCAAGAACCAGTTGGTGGTGCGCCTGGGTCTGAAACGGGCCGCCTGGGTGTACGCCGGGCTGATGTCGGCGCCCTTCCTGAGCCTCTTCGCGCTGATGGAGGGCTTCGGCCTGCCGCCCCATATCCTGGCCGGGTTGGCGGCTCTGCCCCTGGCCGTCCGGGCCATCCGGGCCGTCCGCCGGACCGCCCCCGGCTCGCCGGAATTCGTCTCCATCCAGGCCCTCACCATCCAGACGCATGTGGTCATGGGCCTGGCCCTGAATTTGAGCCTGCTGTATGCCGCCCTGCGGCATTAGGGCAGGTGTCAGGTGCCAGGTGCCAGGTGCCAGGTGTCAGGTTCTGGGTTTTTCTCTGGTTCCCAAGCTCCTGCTTGGGAACCCGCTTGCCCGCCAAGCTCTGCTTGGCTACAGCATCACTGCAAGCTGAGGTGATGCAAAAAGAGCGAAGGTCCCCCAGCGGAGTTTGGTGGGAAAATTCCGTTCCCCCACGGGAGCTTGGGAACGAGAGAAATTGAAAGACTCCATGGCCCACAACAACACCATCGTCCGGCTGGCCCTGGGCCTCCTGCCCCTGGCCCTGACGCCGGCGGTCTTTTTTCTGCTGGCTGAGGGCTATCTCAACCTGGGCGGCGGCTGCAAGGATATCTGGGCTGCGGTGCCCTGGGGGCTCTGGTCCCTCAATTATTTCGTCATCTGGCTGCTCTGCTGGCGCCGGGGGACCTCCCTGCCCCGCAGCCTGGCCTGGGCCGCAGGCGGGGCCACGGCCATGCTCACCATGGTTTTTTTGATACTCAATCTGTATGCTAGAGGGGGGCGGGGGTGAAGTCTTCTGGAAAGCCTGGGCGCTCTCCCTCCCAAGCATGACTTGGGATTGAGTTGAAAAGTTTCCCCCCCCTCAGCCCAGCCCTCTTCCCTCGGGGGCTTATCATTACCCACAAGTGCCGGGGAAGGGATGAGGAGCAGCGAAAACCTCGTTCCCAGGCTCCGGCCTGGGAACGCACTTGCCCCCGAAGCTCCGGCTTCGGACTGTGGTCCTAGGGCGTGCCGCGCACGCCGGGGCCGGCGGCCGCGGGCCGCCCTATGACCTGCCCCTCAAGGCGTTTTTTCTGTCCGGGGCGCCGGGCGCAGCCTTATGGCTGCGGCTGCCAAAATAACCATGCGGCAGGGCGGGCTCTGCCCGCCGCCAACCCCTGACAAGGGGGCGCGTTCCGCACCCTGCGCGACCTGTGGGTAATGCTTAGCCCGTCGGGGGAGAGGGGGATGAGGAATTTCCCGGGACCAAAGCCTGGGAACCAGGTTGAGAAAATCATCCCAGAACCTAAAACCTAAAACCCAGAACCTAAAACCTAAAATCCGTTCCTGGTGCTTGGGAACGAGTCGAACAAAATCCGGTGCCGCGGGCTTCCAGCCTGCGCGGACACCGATAATTTGAAGGATAACTGCCATGGAAGCGCCCATTTTGGTTGAAGTGACCCGGGGTCCGGAGGTGGAATGCCGGCACCGGGGGCAAATCGCCGTGGTGCAAAGCGACGGCGCCGTGCATCGGGCTTTGGGGGATATCGAGACCCTGGTGTGCATGCGGTCCCTGGCCAAGCCGTTCCAGGCCCTGCCGCTGTTGGGCGCCGGGGCGGCCCAGCGCTTTGGGTTCGGGGACAAGGAGTTGGCCCTGTGCAGCGGCTCCCTGTCCGGCCAGGATTTCCAGGTGGAGCTGGTGCAGCAGGTGCTGGCCCGGCTGGACCTCTCATCGGAGGTCCTCCAGTGCGGGGCGCATCCGCCCCTGCACCGCCCTTCGGCCAAGGCCCTGACCCAGGCCGGGCAGACCCCGGGGGCGGTGCACCACACCTGCGCCGGCAAGCACACCGCCATGCTGGCTCTCTGCGTGCACCAGGGCTGGCCTGTGGAGGGGTACCTGGATTCCGAACACCCCGTGCAGCGCCTCATTCTGGGGACGGTGGCGCGCATGGTGGGCGTCCCCCCGGAAAACATCCCCGTGGCCCTGGACGGGTGCGGCGCCCCGGTCTTCTATGCGCCTCTGAAAAATATCGCCCTGGGGTTCGCCCGCCTGGCCGCCGCCCAGGCAGGAAGCCCGGCCCACAAACTGCTGCAGGCCTGTCTGGCCCACCCCCGCTTGATTGCCGGGGACGGCCGCCTGGAGACCATGATCATGGAGGCCCTGCCCGGCCGCGTCTTCGCCAAGACCGGCGCGGAAGGCGGCTTCGCCCTGGCATTGCCTGAGCAGGGCCTGGGGGTGGCCCTGAAGATCGAAGACGGCGCCGGCCGGGCCCTAAACCCCGCCGTCATCCAGGTGCTGCGGGAGCTGGAACTGCTCACCCCGGAGGCCGAAAGGGCCCTGGCACCTTATGCCGCGCCCGTCCTCCACAATCACCGCAAACAGGAGGTGGGCCGCCTGCGGCCGGTGTTTGCGCTGCCCCAGGGGTAGGGGATTTTAGGTTTTGGGTTTCAGGTTCTGGGTTCTGGGGTGAGTTCACTCTGTTACGAAAAGTTCCTGGTTCGTTTATGGAGGACACCCGCCCCCGGGTGTCCCTGCGCAGGCTGGAAGCCTGCGCCACCACGGCTTTTCATGGTTTTGAGAGAGCCGCAAGCTCATGCGCGACTGCTCTGAAAATGTCTCTGGTAAGGCGCGTCTTAGGGCGCCAAAGATGGTGCGTGAGACGCACCCTACATTTTCATGGTTTTGGGTGTTCCCCCGATACATGAGTGGCTCGTTCACACGTTGCACCGGGGAACGAGAATGAAATAACCTTGAACCTTAAGGATATTGTGCTATAGTTATAGAATAACCGCGGTGCCCGGCGACCCCGGTGAGAGCGTGTGAGACGGCATGAAAGTCTTGTGGGCCCCATGGCGTATGGAGTATATCCTGGGCGAGGACAAGCCCCAGGGTTGCATTTTCTGCCCCTGGCCCGGCGAGGATGCGGCGGAGCGCCTGGTGCTCTTCAGCGGCCGCCTAAGTCGGGTGATGATGAACAAATTCCCTTATATCAACGGTCACCTGTTGATCTCCCCCCTCCGGCACGTGCCGGAATTGGACGACCTGACTCCGGAGGAGCTCCTGGACCTGCAGCTTAAGCTGCGCCGGTCCATTGGCATCCTGAAGATGGTGATGCGGCCGGACGGGTTCAACGTGGGGCTCAACCTGGGAGTGGTGGCCGGGGCCGGGGTGGCCGCCCATCTTCACTATCACGTGGTGCCCCGCTGGCACGGGGATACCAACTACATCCCGGTCTTTGCCGAGGTGCGGGTGATTCCTGAGCATTTCCGTGAGACTTACCAGCGCCTGGCGCCGCACTTTTCCGCCACGGACGACGAGGGCTGAGCATGCGCTTCCTCAAGATCATCTTTACCTCTCTGCTAACCATCCTGGGCCTCATCTTCATCCTGCAGAACCGCACGGCCCTGGAACAGACGGTTCAGCTCAGCCTGGACCTCTACCTCAAGAGCTTTACCAGCGCCAATATCCCGTTATGGCTGCTGATCATTTTCAGCTTTTTCCTGGGGGTGTTCACCACCTCTCTATACGGCTTTTATGAACTCATCAAGCAGCGCCAGACCATCCGCCATCTGCGACAGAACCTGGAGATCATGGGGAACGAACTGAAGCGCGCCGGAGCAACGGGAACCGCGGCCGACAGACCTTTGAGGACCTCTCCCGCTGCAGAATCCTCCTCTACTCCCTCTGATTGAGCTCGGACGGGAACCGGCCGGTGGCGTCGGCGCCGTCGCCCCCTCCCCTGACCGAGAGCCGCCATGACCGACCTGCCGTCGGACCGCCTCACCCCCATGCTCCGTCAGTACCTGGACCTGAAGGCCCAGTACGCCGACGCCCTGGTCCTTTTCCAGATGGGGGATTTTTTTGAGCTCTTCTTCGCCGACGCCGAGGCCGCGGCCCAGGCCCTGAGCATCGCCCTCACCTCCCGCAGCCGCGCCGGGGAGGAGCGCATCCCCATGGCGGGCTTCCCTATCCACGCCGCCCCCTCTTATATCGCTCGGCTGCTGGAGCAGGGCTTCAAGGTGGTGGTCTGCGAACAGGTGGAAGACCCGGCCCTGGCCAAAGGGCTGGTGCGGCGGGAAGTGACCCGCGTCCTCACCCGGGGGACCCAGGTGGACCCCGCCGCCCTGGACGCCCGCACCGATAATTACCTGGCCGCCGTGGCCGTGCAGGGGCGGCGCTGGGGTCTGGCCTACCTGTCGCTGTCCACCGGCGAATTCCGCCTCACCGAGGGCGAGGGCGAAGAGGGATTGGGCGATGAGCTCTGGCGGGTGCAACCCAGTGAACTGCTGGTGTCCGAGGATGGCGGGGGCCAGATGTTGGACCGGGCCCTGGCGTCCTTCGGCGCGCCGCCCCCCCGGCGCCCCCTGCCCCCCTTCAGCTTTGACCTGGAGGCGGCCCGCCGGGAGTTGGGCCGGGTGCTGGGGACCATTTTTCTGGACGGCTTCGGTCTGGCCGGCCATCGCCTGGGAGTGGCCGCGGCGGGGGCCATCGTCCGCTATCTGGCCGACTCCCGGACCCCGGAGCTGCCCCATCTGGACCGGCTCCTGCCCTACAGCCGGGAGGACTACCTGGGGTTGGACGAAGCGACTCTCAGACACCTGGAAGTCTTCGAAACCTGGCGCAGCGGCAGTCGGCAGGGGTCCCTCCTGGATACCCTGGACGCCGCCGTCACCCCCATGGGGGCCCGGCTGTTGGCCCGCTGGTTACGTTATCCCCTCAAAAATCTTGAGGAAATCGAAGCGCGCCTCGACGCCGTGGAGTTCTTCACGCAGCACGGCCTCCTGCGCCGGCGTCTGCGCGACAGCCTCAAAGGCCTGGGGGATCTGGAGCGCCTCACCGCCCGCCTGGCCCTGGAGCAGGCCACCCCCCGGGAGGTGGGCGCGGTGCGCCAGACCCTGGCCCGGCTGCCGGAGATCCGGGAGACCCTGCCCCCGGACCTGCCCCCCCTCCTGGCCGGGGCCGCGGCCGACCTGTCGGACCTCTCGGACATTCACGACCTTATCGGCCGGGCCCTGGTGGACGACCCGCCCCACACCCTGAAGGAGGGGGGCGTCATCCGGGAAGGCTACGACGCCGAGCTGGATGAGGTCCTGGCCGTCGCCCGGGAAGGAAAAGACTGGATAATCCGCATGGAGGAGGAAGAGCGGCGGCGCACCGGCATCGGCTCCCTCAAGGTGGGCTACAACCGGGTCTTCGGCTATTACCTGGAGATTTCCAAGGCCAATCTGCACCTGGCGCCCGCGGACTACATCCGTAAGCAGACGCTGGTGAACGCCGAGCGTTTCATCACCACGGCCATGAAGGAGCAAGAGGCCCGGGTATTGGGGGCCGAGGACGCCCGGGTGCGCCGGGAGGCGGAGCTTTTCCAGGAGCTGCGGCGCCTCCTGGCCGGCGAAGCCCCCCGCCTGAAACGGGTGGCCCAGGCCCTGGCCCGTCTGGACGTGCTGGCCGCCCTGGCGGAAGTGGCGGCCCTCCACCTCTACTGCCGCCCCCGCCTGGTCCCGGAGCCGGTGCTGCACCTGAAGGAAAGCCGCCATCCGGTGATCGAGCGGGTCCTGCCGCCGGGCGGCTTCGTGCCCAACGACGTGGCCCTGCACGAAGGCGCCCAGGTGCTCATCGTCACCGGCCCCAACATGTCGGGCAAGTCCACCATCCTGCGGCAGACGGCCCTCATCGTGCTGCTGGCGCAGATGGGCTCCTTCGTGCCGGCCCAAGAGGCGGTGGTGGGCCTGGTGGACCGCATCTTCACCCGGGTGGGGGCGGTGGACGACATCGGCCGGGGTCAGAGCACCTTCCTGGTGGAGATGCACGAGACGGCCCGCATCCTGCACCAGGCCACCCCCCGCAGCCTGGTCATCCTGGATGAGATCGGCCGGGGCACCAGCACCTTCGACGGCCTGGCCCTGGCCTGGGCCGTGGCCGAAACCCTGCACGACCTGGACGGGGCGGGCGTCAAGACCCTGTTCGCCACCCACTACCAGGAGCTCACGGCCTTAAGCCGCCTCAAGCCCCGGGTGAAAAACTTTCAGGTGCTGGTGGCGGAAGCGGACGGCAACATCGTCTTCCTGCACCGGCTGGCGCCCGGGGCCGCCTCCCAGAGCTACGGCATCCAGGTGGCCAAACTGGCCGGCGTGCCGCAACCCGTCATCGACCGGGCCCAGGAGGTGCTGGAGAACCTGGAGGCCGGCAGCCTGGACCCCCTGGGCTTCCCCAAACTGGCCCGCCACCGCCGCCGCCTGGAGCGGGAGGCGCCGCAGATGAAACTGTTCGGCGGGAAATCCCCCCAGGACCCTGAGAAGGTGTGACACCGTTTTCTCTTTCCACCGCCACCGACCTCGATATCCTCCAGCAATAAAGGGGCGGTGCGCACCCCGCCCCTGCCTGAACATTTGTTGCACGTGAAAAGGAAAATGGTGTTACTTTACTTTGCGGACGGTGAGGCCGGTCTTCACCAGGTCCAGTTCCAGGCCCTTCTGCACGGCCTTGAGGTTCAGGGTCACGCCCTTTTCATTGGTGACCACCATGCCGCGGTCCGCCTCGATGAAGGTGATGCCTCTGGGGTCCGCCTTCTTGTAGAGGCCCACCAGGTCGTCGATGTTTTTCAGGTTGTAGACCTCGCCGTTCACCGACAGTCGGGTGATGCCGGCCGCCAGCACCTGGATGCCCCGCACCTGGAACTGGTAGGTCTTGTCGCCGTAGGTGACCACCCCCCGGCCCCAGGCGGCGCCCAGGCCGGCGGCGGCGGTGGTGAATTCGATGCTGATGGTGGCGTCGGGTTTGGCGGCCCGGACCGGGAGGGCGGTGAAGACCAGTCCCAGCACCAGGGCCATGACCATTAGTTTACGGAACATGAAACTTTCCTCCTTGGAATAATGAACTGTCCATCGGTCAGCCGGGGCTGGCCGGATGTTGCCGCCGACAGGAAGGGGAACGGGGCGGCTCCCCCTATTTCAGCCGCTTGTATTCCTCGGTCTTGTCGCCTTCCGGGGTGAAGGAGAGGGTGTCCCCGGCAATGGTCACTTTGGCCTTGACCTTGATGACGTTTTCCTTTTCCTTGAGTTCGATGTCGATGGTGTCGGCGTCCAGGACCTTGTAGGCGCCCTCCAGTTTCAATGTCTGGTCGGTGACCACCATTTTCCCGTCGGCGGAAAATTCCATGACGTCCTTGTGTTTGACCCCTTCCCACTTGCCCACGATTTGTGTTTTCAGGTCCTGGGCCAGGGCCGGGACGGCGGCCAGACCGACGGCCACGGCGACAATGAGGAGACAGCGGGCGATTTTCATGAACGGCTCCTTTGCTTGAGAAGATGACGGATATTCGCCTCCCGGGGGCTTGGCGCCTAATCCCGGACGATTCCGGCTTTCGAAACTTCTTGAAAAGTCCTTGGTGGCGCCGGCATCTTGCCGGTGCCGCGCACAGGCTGGAAGCCTGTGCCGCCAAAGACAAAGACGGCGGGCAGGGACGCCCGCCCCACCGGCCTTTTCATGGGTTACGGGTGGGCCAACAGCCCATGCGCGACTGCTGAGAAGCCGAGACTGGGCATTGAGTGATTCAATGCCGTAGATCGTGCCGTCGGGGCCAAGGTCCACCTTGACTCCGTTGCTGAGACGGAGCGTCTCCACCATAAAAACGCAGGCGATGACCACATCGTGGGCCAGGGATAAGGCCGCCACCAGTGCCCCGCTCCGCTCGATTTCCCGGCCTGGATCCACCGGGCCTCGGAGCACCACCAGCACATCCAGGTCCGATTCCGGTCCGGCCTCTTCCCGAGCCTGGGAGCCAAAGAGAGTCAGGTGAACCAGGCGGTCCCCGTAAAACTTGATGAGGCCTTGCCGCAATACCTCAATGAGGTGCCGAATGGCCTTTTCCATGGGAAAAATGTGTGGGGGGTCCTCCAGCAGCCTAGGCCGCAAAAATCACCCCGCCGTACCCCACGAAGGAGTGGCCGGGCATGACGTCGTAGCTGGTGTAGTAATCCACCAGGAGGGCCCGGGTCGCCCCCAGCTTTTTGACCGCGGCCAGGGCCGCGGCCGGGGCGCCGGCGGAGCAGGAGCTCTGGTCCCGGTCCGCGGCGCCGATGGCGGCCAGGGCGTCCATTTTCAGAATCTGCTCCAGGAAATGCTTGTCGTTGACCTCCTTGACCCACTTCACCGCCTCGGGGCCGGTGCCCCGTGGGGCCCAGCCGTAGTTGGGGCCGTAGTGGGTGAGGTCCGCGGAGCCGAAAAAGAGCGCGCTCTGCCGCAGCTCCTGAGCGATGTCGGCCACTGCCTCCCCCAGCTTCAGGGCGACGCCGGATTGGGGGGCGCGCACCGCCAGCACCCGGGCCTCGGGAAAGAAATGCTTGATGAAGGGGAGGTTCACTTCAATGGTGTTGTCGCCGGGGCGCTCGTCGGCCAGGGGAAGCCGGGCCCGCAGGGGGGCGTAAAATTCCGTGGCCAGGGTGACGGGTCCCAGGGGCGTCTCCCAGGCGTCGTCGCTCACCAGCAGCGGCGGGGAATTCCCCCCCAGGTGGCCGCCGAAGATGCAGACCACCTGGGGCCGGCCCGCCGCCTGGGCGGCCAGGTAGAAGACCTGGGCCGCCAGCTTGCCGGAGAAGTCCCAGCCGGCGTGGGGCGCCATGCCGCCCAGCACCCGGGTTCCCGGAGGCAGGGGTTTGACCCCGGCGAGGAATGATTGGATGGCGCGGCTACAGGCCGCGGCGCCGGTGGGGTACCAGCCCGGCGGCAGCATCCGGGAGCGGGTGCGCATAGCCTTTCCCCCTGGGGCCCGGGCTTACGCTTCCCCGGGCTGGTGCTTGATGAGAAACTCCTCCAGCTTCCCGTTGATTTCCAGGAAGAAGGGGGTGTACTCCTGATCCCTGACCGCGGTGCGGGTGATGCGGATGCGGTAGGTGTCGCCGTGGAAGGTCACCAGATATTCGGGTCGGCCTTCGGCGTCGGGGACGGGCTGGACCTCGATCTCGTCCACCCGGTCCTGGACGTTGACAAAGAGAATCTGCTTGCCCTTGCGGGGTGCGCCCACGCCCTCCAGGGAGGTGCGCACCACCTCGCCCTTGTAGGACATGGTGAGATGCTGGGTGGAGATGGTGGAGCCCCAGGCGGGGGTCTCCGGCGACCGGGGGGCGGCGGGTCGGGCCGGGGCGAGGTCCGCCCGGGCCAGGAAGAAGGCCTCCGCCTCTTCGGGAAAGAGGGAATAGGTGAGGAGGTCCTCTTCCCGTTCCAAGCCGGGGTGGTGGAGAATGCGGCCTTCCAGGTCCCCACCCGCCTCGGCGGCCTCGACGCCGGCCAGAGCCCGGAGCTGCAACTCCTCCTGCACGGGGGAGTGGAGGCGGCCGTACTTGCCTCGGAGCAGGTCCTGCATGGCGGGGATGAGCCGCTCATAGCGGCTTTGGGAAAAAATGTTCTCCACCGTCTGGAGGCCGACGATTTCCAGGATGCGGCCCTTGAGGGCGGGGTAGCCCAGATCGCCCCAGATCTGCTGGGCCTCTTTGAAGGCCACCTGCTGGCGGTCCCGGGCGTCCCGGCGTTTCAGTTCCTCCCGGATGAAGTCCCGCAGCGGGCCTGGGAGGTAGGCCGGTCCCATGGGCTCGTCGGCCTTGCGCACCGGCGGCTCCCGGAAGCGGTGCTTCTCCTTGAGGTGCTCGATGTACTCGGAGACCTCCCCCAGCACGTCCATGTCCAGGTGGGGGTCGTGGGTGGTGCCCCCCAGGGAAAAGACCAGGGACTGGAGAGGCGGCGGGGCGTAGGGCCAGGACAGGGCGGCCAGGGTGGTGTCCACCATCTCCGCGCCCCGGCGCACGCCCTCCTGATAACAGGCGATGGCCGCACGCTGGTTGTCGTGCAGGTGCAGCCGCAGGGGCTGGTGGTAGTAGCGCCGGTAGGCGCTCACCAGGTGGGCCACCTGGGTGGGGGTCATGATCCCGAAGGAGTCGTTGATGCATATGACGTCGGCCCCCAGGGTCACCAACCGGTTGATGAGGGCCAGATAGTCGTCGATGGTGACGTGCGGGCTCAGGCTGATGAGGGCCGTACCCTCCACCTGCTTGCGCAACTCCTTGGCCGTTTCGATGACCAGGGCCATGTTGTCGGCATCATTCAGGTTGTCGTAGACCCGAAAGATGTCCACCCCCAGTTGGGCCGCCCGGATGATGAATTTGCGCACCACCTCGGGGTGGTAGGGCTTGAAGCCCACCAGCATGCGGCCCCGGAGGATCATCTGGATGGGGGTGTGGGCCAGGGCCCGGCGCATGCCCCGGAGACGCTCCCAGGGGTCCTCCTTGAGGTCCATGAGGGCGGCGTAAAAGGTATTGCCTCCCCAGGCGTCGATGGAGTAGAAGCCCACCCGGTCCAGCAGCCCCGCCAGGCGGGTCAGTTCGTCGCGGCGCAGGTATTTGAGGACAAAGTCCTCCTGCCCGTCCCTGAGCGTCACGTCCGTCACTTTGACCGGATTGAACATGGGCTCAGCCCTCCTGCTCCCGGCTGCGGTTCAGGTCGAAAAAGAGGGCCGCGCCGGCCACGTAAAACAGGTCCCAGGGCTCTTTCACGTCCTCGTAAGCCAACTGCGGCAGGTTGCGCTCCAGATAATCGGTGGTGAAGCGGCCGGAGCGGAACTCCTCGTCTTTCATGACCTTGCGGTAAAAGGGGATGGTGGTCTTGATGCCCCGGATGATGTATTCCTCCAGAGCCCGGTCCATGCGGCTCAGGGCCTCCTCCCAGTCGCGGCCCCAGGCGCAGAGCTTGGCCAGCAGGGGGTCGAAGTAGGGGGGCACCTCATAGCCGCCGAAGACGCAGCCGTCCAGGCGGATGCCCGGTCCCCCGGGGGACTGGTACTTGGTGATGCGTCCCGGCGACGGGAAGAAATTGTTGCGCGCGTCCTCCGCGTTGATGCGGCATTCGATGGCAAAGCCGCGCAGCGCCACGTCCTCCTGGCGGAAGGAGAGGGGCTCGCCCGCGGCCACCCGGATCTGCTCCTTCACCAGGTCGATGCCGGTGATCAGTTCGGTGATGGGGTGTTCCACCTGGATCCGGGTGTTCATCTCCAGGAAATAATAATTCAGATCCCGGTCCACCAGGAATTCCATGGTTCCCAGGGAGTGGTAGCCCATCAGGGCCGCGGCCTTCTTGGCCAGCTCTCCCATTTCCTCCCGCTTCTCCGGCGTCAGCACCAGGGAGGGGGCGATTTCGATGAGCTTCTGATGGCGCCGCTGGATGGAGCAGTCCCGCTCCCCCAGGTGGATGATCTGCCCGCGCCGGTCGCCTAGGAGCTGAAATTCGATGTGCTTGGGCTCCTGGATGAATTTTTCCAGGTAGACGCCGGGGTCGCCGAAGGAGCGGCGGGCCTCCCGACGGGCGCCCTGGAGGCTGTCCACCAGCTCCGTCTCGTTGTGCACCAGGCGCATGCCCCGGCCGCCGCCCCCGCCCTTGGCCTTGATGAGCAGGGGGAAGCCGATCTTGGCGCCCCAGTCCCGCACTTCGTCTTCCTCCTCCAAGAGCGGCGAGCCGGGCACGATGGGCACCCCGGCCTCTTCCATGAGGCGGCGGGCCAGCACCTTGTCGCCCATCTGGCGGATGGCCTCCGCCGGCGGGCCGATGAAGGTGAGGCCGGCCTCGGCGCAGGCCTGGGCGAATTCCCAGTTCTCCGCCCCGAAGCCGTAGCCGGGGTGCACCGCGTCGGCCCCGGCCCATCTGGCCACTTCGATGATCTGCCCGAAATCCAGGTAGCCCGCCACCGGCCCGGGGCTCACGGAGATGGCCTGATCCGCCTTGACGATGTGGATGGCGTTGGCGTCCTGCTCCGTGTAGACGGTCACCGTGGGAAGCCCCAACTCCTTGCAGGCGCGGATGATGCGCACCGCAATCTCCCCCCGGTTGGCCACCATGACTTTGCGGAACAGCGCCATCGTCTTCATCTCCGAAATTTGCGGCTAATCTGACTTATTAAACCGCCTGGCCCGCCGTTTGTCAAGGCGTTGCCGTCCGGGTGGGCCGATCCGGCGGCCCGGCGGCTCTCCGCCGCCCTCCCCGGCGGGAGACTTCCGCAAAAATCAAGCCGGGAATGGGGGTAAGGAAATTATGACGGGCGACATAAGGTGGGGGAGAGGGGTCCCCGTTCTTACGGCCTCCCCCCCGCCTCACCGCAGCAGATGCACGTTTCCCACGTTGACGTGGCGCACCCCTGCGTCCAGGGCGGTCTGGCGGGCTTGGAGGGCGAAGTCCCGGGAGGTGACGGGCAGGTCGGGCAGGCAGAACTGGGGGTAGAAAGCCAGCAGGCTGTAGGGGATCTCCGGGTTGAGCCTGGCGAGATAGCGGGCCAGGCCGTGAATCTCCTCCAGGTCCACGTAGCCCGGCACCATCAGGGTGCTGGCGGTGAGGAGGGGCACCTCCGGGCGCTCTCCCACCCGCTCGGCCAGACGGGCGAAATTCTTCAGGGTCTGCTGATTGGAGACCCCGCACAGCGCCAGGTGCATTTCCTCGCTGAAGGCTTTGAGGTCGAACTTGATGACGCCGCCGTTGGCCAGGGAGCTCTCCACCAGGGGTTTGAGCCAGGCTTCCTGCATGGCGCCGTTGGTCTCCCAGCAGATGCGCAGCCGGCGCCCCGCCTGCCGGGCCCGGGCCCGGGCCAGACGCGCCGCCGCCAGGGCGTGGGGCAGCTGGGGAGTGGGGTCGCCCCCAAAGTAGCAGATGCAGGCGGTGAGCGGGGTGACGGCCCGGGCCAGCTTTTCGGCGGACACCCGGCCCCGGCGGAAGGTGGCCTCCTTGAAGGACCAGTTCTGGCAAAACAGGCAGTTAAAATTGCAGGCGTGATAAAAGACGGCCAAGTTGACAAAGCCCCGTTCGGGACCCTCCCGGCAGGCGTAGGCCGGATACCCCCGACCGGTGCCCCCGGGGCAGAACCAGTCGGCCACACAGTTGGTGGGCAGAGGATCCTCGTAGTAACTCAAACCCGCCCCGGACGGCCCGCCGCCCCGCAGCCTGCCTCCCTCCACCCGCCGGGCCCCGCAATAGCCCACCCCGCCCTCGGCCATGGAGCAGGAATGGAAGCAGAGGGTGCAGCGCTTCCCCTCCGGTTCCCGGGGAGGGGTGACGGGCAGCCTGAAGGAGCGGCGGCTCTGGTGGTGGTAAGCTTCGATGGCCGGCCAGACCTCGGCAAAATTTCCCCGGATGCAGGCCGCGCAATACCCCAGCCGCGGCGACAAGATCCGCTCAGAGGAGCCGCAACGCCGGCACTGCTTCATGTTCAAACCCCTATCTTGAAAAGTTTATGTAGGACACCCGCCCCCGGGTGTCCAGGCGCAGCTCCTAGGGCGGCCCGCGGCCGCCGACCCCGGCGTGCACGGCGCGCCCTATGACCTATGAAATGACCCAAGTTCCGCAGGGTGCGCACCGCGCACCATGGCCCGGGCCTGACGGCGGGCAGAGCCCGCCCTGCGGCAATTCTCATGGGTTACGGGTGGGCCGCAGGCTCACGAGAAACTTTTCTGAACACGCCCGGCCCTGGGGGCGGTCACCCCCGCCATTAAGGATAACCACTTGCAATATTAAAAAAATAGCGCCCCCCGCTCCCCCGGGCGGGATGAGGCATCCGGGCGTCTCTCATGCGGCCCGCCTTGCCGTTATTGTATTATGGATTTGCGCCCCTGGCAAAAATCTCTTTCAGCCTGAAACTTTTACCGCCTCAGTCTGATTCACCCAGGGCGACCGGCCCCGAGCCGCAGCCGGGGGCGAATCCCCATCATCGGCAGCAATGCCCGGCGGCGGCGGCGGGGTTCACGCGGCTCGGCGGCGCGGCCCGAGGCCGGCCGCAGTAATGCAACTGTGGGCGTGACTGCGCCAATGGCATGTCAAGCCAAGTTTTGTCTGGACCATCTCGCTATGCGACTTGTGGAAATCAGGCTTTTCTGTTATCCTGAGCCTCGTATATTATGGCGACAGATGGACAACACGAGATTTTCAACTTTACCTGCACCTGACGCGCCGGCTCCCTCGACGGCCTGTAAACCGCCGAGGCTGAAGGTTCGACTTTTTTCTTGCTTCATATGACCGCAAGGTCATACATGTCGGTTCCCCCTGGCAAGATGATGGTTCGCAGGGAATCTCGCCACCCGGTGAGATCGCAAATAAGCCAAAAACCCGAGGGCAGCGGGGTGGAGGAGGGGGATTGACCGAGGGGCGCGGAAGGCTGCGGCCCCTCCGCCATTTCTCCGGACCCCCTCACTGAAACACCATGACCACCAAGACCTGGATGGAAGTCCGCCTGTTGGTGCCGGCCCGCATGCAGGAGGAGGCTTCCCTGTTCCTCACCGACTACAGCGGCCGGGGGGTCATCATCGAAGATGAGGCCGCCGGCGCCGGTTCGGTTATCCGCGCCTTTTTCCGGCCCGATGAGTTCGGCCCCTGGCAGCAGCAGGAATTGCAGGACTACCTGCGCCGTCTGGCCGGCTACGGCCTTTATCCCCTGGGCCTGGAGCTCCGGGAGGCCCGGGAAGAGGACTGGGCCGTGGCCTGGAAGGAGCACTTCAAGGCCCTGAAAGTGACCTCCCGCCTGGTCATCGCTCCGCCCTGGGAGACTTACCGGGCCGGTCCGGGGGAGGTGGTGGTCACCATCTACCCTGCCATGGCCTTCGGCACCGGCCGCCATCCCACCACGGTCATGTGTCTCCGGGCCCTGGAGCGGGTCTGGGAGGAAGAGGTGCGCCGATCATCCGCCCGGCCCTGGCAGGTGCTGGATGTGGGCACGGGCAGCGGCGTCCTGGCTCTGGCCGCGGCGCGTTTCGGGGCGAGGGTCCTGGCCATCGACGTGGACCCCGAAGCCGTGGCCGCGGCCTGGGAAAACGTGCGTCTCAACGCCCTGCAGGACCGCATCCTGGTGGAAGCCACGCCGCTCCACAAGCTGCGGGAGCAGTTCGCCCTGATCCTGGCCAACCTCACCGCCCCGGACCTGCTGCAACTGGCCGAGGCTCTGGCCGGGCGCCTCCTGGCCGGGGGCAGCCTCATCATTTCCGGCTTCCTTACCGATGACCTGCCCGGTCTCACGGCCCGGTTTGCCGGTTACGGTCTGGTGGAGACCGACCGGCTCACTGCAGACGACTGGGTGGCCCTGGTGCTCAGACGCCCCTGACAATACCCGGCGAAATCGACGCCGGTGGAATCATGACAAACTTGCGTTCCTTGTTATTATGTCCGGAGCGAAGAATCCGGACCCTTTGACTGGCGCCCGGGGTGACGATATTGTCATCCATGAATATTTCCCACCAAAGGCGGCCGCGGGCTTCAGCCTGCGCTGCATTCCTGGGAAATGGGCGACGTTTCAGGATGTTCCCCAGGCGGCAGGTGAGCCTCCGATGAGGGAGGGGCGGGGGGAAAGGGTCCGGGACCCCTCCAGCCCCCTCGCCATATCAAGACGCAGCAGAGGTCATATGCACCAGGAATCGCTCCGGGTGGTCATCGTCGGCGGCGGCACCGGGGGGCACCTCTTCCCCGGCATCGCCGCGGCCCGGGAGTTTCAGGCCGCCTGGGGGGCCGAGGTCACCTTCCTCACCACCCCCAAGGCGGTGACCGCCCGGATTCTGGAGAGCTACCGGATTCCCTGGCGGGCCGTGTCCAGCCGGGCGCTTTTGGGCCAGGGGCTCTTCGCCCGCCTGCGCACCTACTTCTCCCTGCCCGGCCACCTCCGGGAGGCCCGGGCGGTGCTGAAAGAACTGGCTCCCCACCTGGTCCTGGGGGTGGGCGGCCACGCCGCCGGGCCCGTGGGCGTGGCGGCCTGGAGCCTCAGGATCCCCCTGGCCATCCACGAACAGAACGCCATCCCCGGCTTCACCAACCGCTGGCTGGGCCGCCTGGCGGACCGCATCTTCCTCTCCTTCCCCGATACGGCCAAGGCCTTCCCGGCGGAGCGCACCTGCTGGGTGGGGAACCCCATCCGGGAGGAATTTCTGGCGTCCCCGCCTCCCCGGCCCGACGCACCGTTCACCGTGCTCCTCATGGGCGGCTCCCAGGGGGCGCACCACCTCAACGTTCAGACCATCGCCGCGCTCCCCTGGCTGGCCGACTACCGGGAGCGCCTCCATTTCATTCACCTCACCGGCGAGGCCGACCGGGAGACGGTGGCCGCGGGCTACGGCCAGGCCGGGTTTTCCGCCGAAGTGGAGGCCTTCTCCCACGAAGTGCCCCGCCTCATGGCCCGGGCGCACCTGCTGGTCTGCCGGGCCGGGGCCTCGTCCCTGGCGGAGCTCACCGCCCTGGGCCGGGCCGCGCTGCTGGTCCCCTACCCGTTCGCGGCCAACAACCACCAGGAGCTGAACGCCCGCTTCCTGGAGTCCGCCGGCGCCGCCCAGGTCATCCTCAACAAGGAATTTACAGGCGAGGTTTTAGCTGCTAAGATAAGGCACCTCCTGGCCTCCCCGGAAATGCTCGCGGCCATGGAAACGGCCAGCCTCTCCCTGGCCAAACCCCACGCCGCCCAGGAAATCGTGGCCGGCTGCCGGGAACTGGTGGACAAAACGTAGGCGGGCTCCAATGGTGCGCAGTGCGCACCCTACATTTACTGCCGGGAGTTGGTAAACAAAACGTAGGGTGCGCACCGCGCACCAGCTTTAGGGCGGGCTCTCCCCGCCTTCCCCGGTTTTGTATGAGGAAACATGGAAATTCGCCATTACCGCTTCCCCCGCATCACGCTTAACCCGGAAAAGTGCTTCGGCAAGCCCTGCATCCGGGGCCTGAGGATGCCGGTGGCCTCTATCCTCAGCTATCTGGCGTCGGGAATGACGGTGGAAGACATCCTGCAGGAATGGCCGGCTCTGGAACGGGAGGACATTTACCAGGCCCTGGGGTACGCCGCCTGGGCCATGGAAGAGCGGGTGGTGCCCCTGGAAGAGGCCATGGCCTGAATGAGATTCCTCCTCAATATGAACCTCCCCAAGTCGTTGGGAAGGAGGCTGGCTGAAGCAGGTCATGCCTGGCGCCATGCCGGAGACATTGGTCTGGCCCAAGCCACCGATGCGGAAATCATGGCCGAAGCCGAACGCCACCATGAGGTTATCATCACTCATGATCTTGACTATGGGCACCTGCTGGCCTTTTCGGGGGGCAAGGCGCCCTCGGTGGTTATTTACCGCCTCAAGAACACCCATCCGGAGGTGCTGTTCACCCGGTTAATGGCAGTGTGGCCGGAAATGGAGCACCCCTTGCAGGAAGGGGCCATCGTTATTCTGGAAGACGCGGCCTTGCGGGTGCGACCTCTTCCCATTAAAGAAGAGTTTTCATAACAATAGCGGAGCACCGCCTGGATTGACATGACCCCCAAACCCCAACCCTCCTACCACTTCATCGGCGTGGGCGGCATCGGCATGAGCGGCCTGGCGGAGTTGCTTGTGCGGCGGGGGTGTGGGGTGAGCGGCTCGGATGCGGCGGAGAGCAATATCACGCAGCGGCTGGCGGAGCTGGGGGTCACGTGTTACCTGGGCCACCGGGCCGAGCACCTGGGCGGGGCCGAGGTGGTGGTCTACTCCTCGGCCATCAAAGAGGACAACCCCGAGCTGGCCCTGGCCAGACAAATGGGGTTGGAGGTGTTGCATCGGGGGGAAATGCTGGCCCGGCTGATGGAGGGGCATACCCAGATCGCCGTCACCGGGGCCCACGGCAAGACCTCCACCACCGCCATGGCCGCGGCCATTCTCCGGGCCGGGGGGCTGGACCCCACGGTGCTGGTGGGGGCGCTGTGGGATTGTCTGGACAGCAACGCGGTCCTGGGGCGGGGGGAGTATTTTGTGGCTGAGGCCGACGAAAGCGACGGCTCCTTTGCCCTGCTCTCGCCTCAGATGACGGTGATCACCAACCTGGACCGGGAGCACCTGGACCACTACCGGGACCTGGAGCACATCCAGGAAGTCTTTGCCGGGTACCTGGCCAAACTCCCCCGGGGCGCCCGGGTGGTGGCCTGGGCCGACGACCCGCATCTGGCGCCGCTGCTGGCGGAGTTGCCGGTGCCCGCGGTCACTTACAGCCTGGAGGCCGACGCCGATTTCCAGGCCACGGACCTGAGCTTCGCCGGGCTGGGCTCGCAATACCGCCTGTGGCGCCGGGGCCGGGAGCTGGGTGAAATCCGTCTGCCCCTGGCCGGGCCCCATTATGTGCTCAATTCCCTGGCCGCCTGCGCCGTGGCGGACAGTCTGGGCCTGGACTTCCCGGTCTGGCAGGAGGGCCTGGCCGGGCTGGGGCAGATTCACCGGCGCTGCCAGGTGAAAGGGGAGTCCCGGGACATCCTGGTGATGGACGACTACGGGCACCACCCCACGGAGATCGCCGCCACCCTGGCCGCCCTGGCCCGGGCCTTCCCGGCGCGCCGCCTGGTGGTGGCCTTTCAGCCCCACCGCTTCAGCCGCACCCGGGCGCTGCTGCCGGAGTTCTTCCCGGTCTTCGGGGACGCGGCCTTGCTGCTGCTGACCGAAATTTACAGCGCGGGCGAGCCCGCGGTGCCCGGCCTGTCCGGACGGCAGGTCTTTGAGGGCATCTGCCGCCACGGCCACCCCGCGGCCCATTTTGCGCCGGAGAAAGAATTGCTGCTTGAGGTGGTGTTGGAGCACCTGCGCCCCGGGGACGTACTGCTCACCCTGGGCGCGGGGGACATCTGGCGCCTGGGTGAGGACCTGCTGGCCCGCCTGAACGGCGTCGCCGCCGCCGACGTGAACCTGACCGCCCCAGGAGGAGAGCCATGCCGCCCCGTTCGCGTCTAGCCCCCCAGCGTCCCGTCAAGAAAGGCGGGCTTCTCACCGGGCGCGCCGGTCGCAACAGCTATCGCCGACGCCCCCGGTTGGAAGGGAAACGCCTCTGGCTCCGCATCCTGCTGGTCACTCTGGGGCTGGCCGGTTTGGGAGGGGCGAGCCTGGGCCTGCTGCTCCTCTACCATCACCTCTTGACCTCGCCGCTCTTTTGCATTAAAGATATCAGGGACATCGACATTGACGGGGCCGAGCGGCTCTCCCACCAGCAGGTGCTGGAGCTGGCCAGGGTGGGTCAGGGGACCAACCTGCTGGCGCTGCACCCCAGTCGGGCGGAACAGGCTTTGCTCTCCCACCCCTGGATCGTCCGGGCGGAAGTGACCAGGAGATGGCCCAACCGCCTGCATATCAAGCTCGAAGAGCGGGAACCGGTGGCCCTGGTGCAATTGGGGGAGCTCTATTACATCGACCGCAGGGGAGCCCTGTTCAAACCGGCGTCGCCCGCCGACCCCCATGATTTTCCGGTGGTCACCGGGCTGGGTCAGGAGCATTTCGTCCGGACGGCGGGGGCGCCCTCCCGGGTGGTGGAGCAAATCCTGCAGTTGCTGGAACTCCTCAAGGAGGCCCGGCCGCCCCTGAACCTGGAAAATATCTCTGAGATTCACGTTGATCCGGAGCGGGGTTTCACCCTGTACGCCAACGGTCTGGCCAGCGCCATCGACCTGGGGCTGGCGGAATTTCCGGAGCGGCTGGCCAAATTCGGCCGGGTCTGGCCGGTGCTCAGCCAAAAGGGGCTGCCTGCCAAGCTGGCCCGGATCAATCTGGATTTCCCCCAACGCGTGCTGCTTACCCTGAAGGGGGCGGAGGATTCTCAGTAGGATAATAATGTGCCTCAAGATCTGATTGTCGGCTTAGATATCGGCACCACCAAGATCTGCGCGGTGGTGGGGGAGGTGCGGGACCACCAAGTGGAGATCGTGGGCGTGGGCGCCGCGCCCACGGCGGGCGGCCTGCGCAAGGGAGTGGTGGTCAACATCGACCATACCGTCAGGGCCATCCGCAAGGCCGTGGAAGAAGCGGAGACTATCGCCGGTTGCGAAATCCGCTCCGTTTACACCGGGGTGGCCGGCTCCCACCTTCAGGGGCACAACGCCCAGGGCGTCATTATCATCAAGGGGCGGGAGGTTACCGCGGCGGAGGTGGACCGGGTCATCGAATCCGCCCGCATCATGGTTTCCATCCCTTCGGACCGGGAGCTTATCCACACGCTCATCCAGGAGTACATCATCGACGGCCAGGACGGCATCAAGGACCCCATCGGCATCCACGGGAACCGGTTGGAGTGCCGGGTGCACCTGGTGTCGGGGTCAGTAAACTCCCTCAACAACATCATCCGCTGCGCCAATCGGGCGGGCCTGGAGGTGAGCGGCATGGCGCTGCAGAGCCTGGCCTGCGGCGAGGCGGTGCTCACCGAGGAGGAAAAGGCGCTGGGCGTGGCCCTGGTGGACTTCGGCGGCGGCACCACCGACGTGGCCGTGTTCGCCAACAATTCCCTGCGCTACAATGGCAGCATCCCCGTGGGCGGGAACAATCTCACCAACGACATCGCCGTGGGCCTGCAGACCTCCCTGAACAACGCCGAGCACCTGAAAAAGAGCAGCGGTTGCTGTTGCAACGCGCTGAGCGGCGGCATCGAGGAAGTGGAGATTCCGGGCCTGGGCGGGCGCCGGTCTCGCTCCATCCCCCGGCGGGAGTTGGCCAACATTGTAGAGGCGCGCCTGAAGGAAATCATCGACTTGGTGGGCGTTGAGCTCCGCAAGGCCAGCGCCGCCATCCCGGTTCTGGCCGGTGCGGTGATCTCCGGCGGTTCGGCCCAAATCCCGGGTTTGGCGGAGTTGTTCGACGATCGTTTAAACCTGCCCACCCGCCTGGGCCATCCCGTGGCCGCCGGCGGCCTGGCCGACGTCATCCGGGATCCCGCCTACGCCACCGGGGTGGGGCTGGTGTTGTACGGCCACCGCCTCCAGCATCCCTCCGGAGATTATCCCACCGGGGGCGCCCGCACCAGCAAACCGAGCAAAAGAGGACTGGGCGGGCGCTTCTGGCAATGGCTCAAGGACGTGGTTTAGCCTTTTTCAGGGGGTTTTCATGAAAATCCAGTTGGTTCCCACCGAACTCACCGCCAAGATCAAGGTCTTGGGCATCGGCGGCGCCGGCGGCAACGCCGTCAACGACATGATCAACTCCCAGATGGTGGGGGTGGACTTCATTTCCGCCAACACCGACTCCATGTCCCTGGAACGGAGCCTGGCCCCGGTCAAGATTCAACTGGGCCCCACCGTCACCCGGGGCCTGGGCGCGGGGGGCAACCCGGACATGGGCCGGGAGGCCACCCGGGAGGAGGCTGAACGCATCAAGCAGGTCCTCCAGGGCGCGGACATGGTGTTTATCGCCGCAGGCATGGGGGGCGGCACCGGCACCGGCGGCGCCCCGGTGGTGGCGGAGATCAGCCGGGAAGTGGGCGCCCTGACGGTGGCGGTGGTGAGCAAGCCCTTCGAATTCGAGGGCCGCACCAAGATGCGCCTGGCGGACCGGGGCGTGGAGGAGCTGCGCCAGGTGGCGGACACCATCATCACCATCCCCAATGACCGCCTCTTCGCCCTGGGCTCCAAGACCAGCCGGGCCACGGACATCTTTTCCATGGCCAACCAGGTGCTGGGGGCCGCGGTGCGGGGCATCTCCGACCTCATCATCAAGCCCGGCTTCGTCAAGGTAGACTTTGCCGACGTGCGCACCATCATGAAGGAGGGCGGCATGGCCCTCATGGGCACCGGCACCGCCAGCGGCAGCGGCCGGGCCGTGGACGCGGCGCACAAGGCCATCTCCAATCCGCTCCTGGAAGACATCTCCATCCGGGGCGCCCGGGGCATCCTCATCAACATCTCCACCTCCCAGGAGTTCTCCATGGATGAACTCAAGGAGATCTGCTCCATCATCAAGGAGGAGGCTCACGACGACGCCCTGACCAAATGGGGCCTGGTCTTCGAAGACAACCTGGCCGAGGAGATCCGGGTCACGGTCATCGCCACCGGCATCGGCCGGCGGACCGACACGGTCCTGGAGCGCCCCCTGTGGAAGGGGGCGTCGGAGGAACCCGTGGACCTGGAGACCCTGGAAATCCCCACCATTTTGCGCAAGGGGGCCGAAGGCGCCCAGCCGGGGGAAGGACAACCCGGGGAAAAGCGCCTTACCAGTCTGGGGGTGCTGCCCGCCAAGAAACACGTCGTCCACCCGGATCTCCAGTACGAGGAGAGCGAACTGGACACCCCCACCTTCCTGCGGAAAACCGATTGACGAGGAGACCCCGGAGGCGGCGCCGTTCTGCCTCCGGGGCCTTGCTCACCTGAAATGCGCCGCCATCCCCCTGCCCTGCGGGACGCGCCCCCCTGGTTCGCGGACTTCCTGGAGCTGGTGCGGGTCCACCTGGCCGCCGCCCCCGCTGTCCGTCCCCGTCCCGACCGGGCGAGCGCCGCGGTTCAGGCCCGCCCGGCGCGGCCTCCCCTGGCGATGCTTCACCCGCGGCCCCTCCTGTGCCCCCTGCCTCCGGAGCACCGCCTCATCGCTTACGGCACCCTGGTCCCCGGCGGCCCTTTCCACCACTTCCTGGCGGACCTGCCCGGCGTCTGGCGGCCCTGCGCCATCCGGGGCCACATGGGGCTCATCCGGATCTATCGCGCCTTCCGCTGGAACCCCGCCGGCGAGGAGCACCCGGCCTGGCTCTTCACCTCCCCCGCCCTGCCCGGCAAGCTGGCCCAACTGGACCGCTTCGAAGGCAAGGCCTACCGCCGTCGCCTCATCCCCGCCCGGGTGGGGCCTTGTCTGGTGGTGGGTTACGTTTATGAAGGTCGGACGCGGGTCTGAAAAATGACGGGGTGTATAGCGGGGTTCCCGGAAAAAGCCGTTGCGTCGCCCCGGGCGGGGCGACCGGGTTCAACATCGCGTCGATGGAGTAGGAACCGGCCTTTGCCTCACCTGGGGCCCCTGGCGGGTTTTTTCTCTTTCTCGGCTTCCTGGTTTTTGGCAGCAACCTGGCGATAGATTACGAAATAGCGGCCGTCCTGGTCCTTACCCTCCTTGAGGGTCACCTTTTCCCCCTTCTTTTGCATCTCCGCCAACTTGGCCTTGGCCTTGGCGCCGTCCCGGAACTTGGCCACCCGCACCAAAGCGGGGGCGGCCTTTTCTTTGGACCCGGGCCGGGGTGATTTGGGCTTCTGTTCTTCAATGCTGTTTTGGAATCGGGACAGGCGGGCCACTTCTTTCTGGAGGCGGCGGATTTCCTCCTCTCTGGTGCGGTGCTCTTTGGCCGCGGCCGTCTCTTTGGCCTTTTTCCTGGCCGGCGCGACGGACGGCGGGGGCGCCGCGGTTTTGGGAGGGGAAGGCGCCGGGGGCTTGGGGGGCACCAGGGCCCCGGGGGAGGGAGAGACGGCCGGCGGCGGGGCTTCCGGAGACGCAGCCGCCTGAGGGGCGGCGGGAGCGGCGATAGGCGTCTGGTTGACCGGCAACGTTTTGACGGCTTCGGGACCGACGATGCCCCAGTTGTGCAATACCCGGTAAATGTCCCCGCGGCCGGCCAGGGTGCCCAGGGCGAAGCTCATCATCATCAGCCCCAGGGCGGCGATGCCCGCGAAGATCACCTCTTTGAAACCCAGGCTGACCTGCCACCCGGCCTTCTTGCCTTTTTTGCCCCGACCTTCCGCCACGTTCTCCCCTCCCGTGGTTGAGACCGGTCGGCCTCGTTGAACCGCTTACATGCTCTCCGGCGCCGCCACGCCCAGGATCCCCAAACCGTGGGCGATGACGGTCTGCACTGCCTTGACCAGCCAGAGCCGGGCCTGGGTCAGGTCCGGGTCGTCGGAAAGGAAACGGTGTTTGTAATAATAACTATGCAACCGGGAGGCCAGGTCCGTCAAGCAGTAAGTGATGCGGTGCGGTTCCAAATTATGGGCCGCGCCCTCCACCAGGTCGGGGTAATTAGCCAAAAGCTTGATGATGTCCATCTCCTCGACGAGGGCCAACAGGGGCAGGCGAGCCGGGTCGGGCGCCGCGAGGGTGACCCCCTGGGCCTCGGCCAGGCGGAAGACGCTGGCCAGGCGGGCATGGGCGTACTGCACATAATAGACCGGGTTTTCGGCGCTTTGGGCTTTGGCCAGGTCCAGGTCGAAGTCCAGTTGGGCGTCGGCCCGGCGCGTGAGGAAGATGAAGCGGGCCGCGTCCTTGCCCACTTCGTCCAGGACTTCCCGCAGGGTGACGAAGGCGCCGCCACGGGTGGTCATGGCCACGGGCTCTCCCTGGCGCAGGAGCGACACCAACTGCACCAGGATGACTTTGAGGCGGCCGGGGTAGCCCAGCGCCTGGGCCGCGGCCGTCAGGCGCGGCACGTAGCCGTGATGATCCGCGCCCCAGATGTCCACCACCAGGTCGTAGCCCCGGGTGAATTTTTCCAGGTGATAGGCGATGTCCGAGGCGAAATAGGTGGTGGCGCCGGTGCTGCGCTGCACCACCCGGTCCTTGTCGTCCCCGAAGGCGGTGGCCTTGAACCACAGGGCGCCCTCGGCCTCATACAGACAGCCTTGTTCCTTCAGGCGGGCAAAGCCCTTCTGCACCCAGCCGTCGTCATAGAGCGCGGTCTCGCTGAACCAGCGGTCGAAGCCCACCCCGAAGTCGTCCAGGTCCTGCCGGATGCCCGCCAGGATGCGGTCCGCGGCGTAGCGGCCCAACTCCGGGAAGAGGCTTTCGGGCTCGGCCGCAAGGTCGAGGGGACCCCGCTCGTCCAGGCACTCCCGGGCCAGGTCCACCACGTAGTCGCCCTGATAGCCGTCGGCGGGGAACTCCACGGACCGGCCCATGAGCTCCAGGACCCGGAAATACAATGACTTTCCCAGAGTGAGGATTTGCGTCCCCACGTCGTTGATGTAGTATTCCCGTTCCACCGTGAAGCCCGCCGCGGCCAGGAGGTTGGCCAGGGCGTCGCCCAGGGCCGCGCCCCGGCCGTGGCCCACATGCAGCGGGCCGGTGGGATTGGCGCTGACGAACTCCACCTGGACCCGTCGGCCCGCGCCCACGGTGCTGTTTCCGAAGGCTGGACCCAGCCGGTGGATTTCCAGGATGACCTGCCGCCAGGCGTCGTCGCTTAGAAAGAAATTGATGAACCCGGGGCCGGCCACGGTGATTCGGTCGAAGAGCCCCGGCGGCGCCTCCAGGCGGCGCACCACGGCTTCGGCCACCTGGCGGGGCGGGCGCTTGACCCGGGCGGCCAGCAGCAGCGCGGCGTTGGTGGAAAAGTCCCCATGCTCCGGCAACTTGGGGTTCTTCAGATCGAAAAGGGGCATCTCCTCGAAGGCCGCTTCCCCCGCCTCCCGGGCCCGGAGGAGGCCGGCGGCGATCAAGTCCCGCAGGGTCTGTCTCAGGCGCATGATTGTTGATCCTGATGGGTATGGTGGGGGAGGGGGCCAGGGAACGGTGGGCTCTTGCCACCTCCTCCATCATAATCAGCCCTGCTTCTTTTCCTCTCCCTCCGGTTCCGGCCTGGGTTTGAGGGAGACGTCCCGGGTGAACTCCAGGCAGTGTTGGCCGGTGAAGGAGAAACGCTTCACACAGTCCTGGCGCCAGGCGCACACCAGGCAGATGCTGGCTTCCTGAATGTCGGGCTTTCTCTCCATGTCAGACTCCCACGTAGCGCCTGGGGTTGGCGCTCCCCAGGGCGCAGTAGATTTCATAGCTGATGGTTTGGGCCCAGCCGGCCAGGTCGTCCCCGGTGAGGCGGTCCTCCCCCTGGGACCCCAGGAGCACCACGGCATCCCCCACGGCCACCCCGGGGATGTGGGTCACCTCCACCATGGTGAGGTTCATGCAGACCCGGCCGCGGATGGGGGCGCGGCGGCCCTGGATGAGCATCTCGCCCCGGTTGGAGAGGAGGCGGCTGTAGCCGTTGCAATAGCCCACCGGGATGACCGCCAGGTCGCACCAGTCCGGGGTGACGTAGGTGCCCCCGTAGCTGATGGGGCTGCCCGGCGGCAGGCGCTTGAGCTGCACCACCTGGCTCACGAGGGACATGACCGGCCGCAGGCTCACGGGAGCTGGCCGGGCCGCGTCGGGAGGAGAACCGTACAGCATGATGCCGGGACGCACCATCCCCAGGTGGGTCGCGGGCAACTCCGCAGTGGCGGCGCTGTTGGCCAGATGGCTCAGAGGCAGCTCCCAGCCCCGCGCCCGGGCGGCGGCCAGGACTTCGGTGAAGGTCTGCAACTGGTGTTCACTATAGGTCTTGTCCTCTTCGTCGGCCCGGGCCAGGTGCGAGATGAGCCCCGGAAATTCCACGTGGGGGCTGCCCCGGAAGGACTCCAGGAAGGGCAGGACTTCCTGGGGCAGGACCCCGAGCCGGCCCATGCCGGTGTCCACTTTAAGGTGGAGCCGGGCTGTGCGGCCCAGGGCGGCGGCGGCGGCCTCCAGGGCCTGGGCCACGTCCAGGCGGTACACGGCCACCTCCAGGCCCGCGGCCAGGGCGGCGCGGCCCTCCTGGGGGAGGATGCCCATGAGCAGCAGAATGGGATGGGCGATCTTGGCCTGGCGCAGGGTGAGGCCCTCCTCCAGGGACGCCACCCCCAGGTAGTCGGCCCCGGCGTCGGCCAGGGTGCGGGCCGCAGGGACGAGACCGTGGCCATAGGCGTCGGCCTTGACCACGGCCAGGAATTTTGTGGTGGGGTGGGCAAGTCCGCGCAGCTCCCGATAATTGTGCCGCAGAGCCGCCAGATCGACGGTGAGGTCCGCCATCGAGGAAACCATCATGGCTCGATCTCCGTCCCAGGGTCTCAGGAACGGCCCCGGTATTCGAGGGGTATCTGTTCGGCCTGCTCTTTGACCCGTTGTTCCAGATCCTCTTTGTGCCGCAGCAGCCGCGCCTGGAGGCGGGGGTCGCTGAGGGCCAGAATCTGCGCGGCAAAGATGGCGGCGTTGCGGGCCCCCGCGGACCCCAGGGCCATGGTGGCCACCGGCACCCCGGCGGGCATCTGCACCGTGGCCAGCAGGCTGTCCAGACCCTGCAAGTCCGAAGAGGGCAGGGGCACGCCGATGACGGGCAGGGTGGTTTCCGAAGCCACCACCCCGGCCAGGTGGGCCGCGGAGCCGGCCGCGGCGATGATCACCTTGAGCCCCCGGGCCGCCGCGGTGCGGGCGTACTCCTGCACCAGCCGGGGCGCCCGGTGGGCCGAGGCCACCGTCACCTCCAGGCCGATGCCCCATTGGGACAGCAAGGCGGCGGCGGGCTCGACGCTGCTCCAGTCGGAGGCGCTCCCCATGACAATACCCACGACGACAGGGTGTTCGGTCATACCATCACCTCGGGAAAGACCGGTCAGCCGGAAAATTTCCCGGCATGTCGCCAAAATAATATCCCATGAACCGCCCCGCGGCCACCCCTTTGTGGCGTTGCCGGAATATTAGCGTCACCCTTGAGGCTCTTGCAAAATTCTCTCTTTGTCCTGGGAAAGGGCGGCGGTTTTGAAAACGCTCTGCATGATTCCGACCTTTTTAATGGTGCGCGGTGCGCACCCTACATGGCGGCCGGAACATCGGAGGATCTGTAGGGTGCGCACCGCGCACCATGATAATCCTGGGACCATAACGCTGCGGCGGAAGTTTTGCAAGAAGCTCCATTGGCTCCCCAAATTTTTATGCAAGCAATCGCCGGCGCGGCTAAGATGTCTGATCATGCCCGCCCAGGCTTCGCCACTGATTTTCCTGACAAACCCGCTCCGCCCGGGGTTGACCAAGGCCGTTCAGTCTTTATCTTATGCATATCCTGGTCAATGCTTCCTGAAAAATTTTTGGCCGCTTGTCTTAAGTCAAACCAGCCGACGCCTTGCTTCATTATCTTAAGTGTCAAACAGTGCCTGTCGAGTGTCGACCGGCCGGGAAAGTTCGCAGGCAGGCTCAAGAGGGATTAAAACCATAAGGAGGGCGAAAGATATGTTCTGTTATCAGTGTGAACAGGCGGCCAAAGGCGAAGGGTGCACCATCCAGGGTGTGTGCGGCAAGGACCCCCAGGTGGCGGCGCTGCAGGACCTGTTGATCTATGCCTTGCAGGGACTCTCCCAGGTGGCGGTGGCAGGCCGCCAGGTGGGGGTCAGCGATAAGGCGGTGAACGTCTTTACGGTGGAGGCGTGCTTTTCCACCCTCACCAACGTGGATTTTGACCCGGCCCGGTTTGTGGCCCTCATCAACAAGTGCGTGGCGCACCGGGAGCAGCTCAAGGCCAAGGTCAAGGCCGCGGGCGGCGAGGTGAACTTCCCCGAGGGCCCGGCCACCTTCCAGCCCGCCGCAGGCGTGGAGGCCCTGGCGGCCCAGGGAGAGGCGGTGGGCCTGAAATCCTATCCGGCCGCGGACCCGGACGTGCTGTCCCTCAAGCACGTCCTGCTGTTCGGCGTCAAGGGCGTCTGCGCCTACGCCGACCATGCCCAGATTCTGGGCCAGGAGGACGAGCAGGTCTACGCCTTCGTGCACGAAGGCCTGGCCGCCGTCGCCTCCCCTGACCTGGGCGTGCAGGAGCTCATCGGCCTGTGTCTCAAGTGCGGCGAAATCAACCTGCGCACCATGGAACTGCTGGACGCGGGCAACACCGGCCGCTACGGCCATCCGGCGCCCACGCCGGTGCCCCTGGGAGCCAAGAAAGGCAAGGCCATCCTGGTTTCCGGGCACGACCTGCTGGACCTGGAGAATATCCTCCAGCAGAGCGAAGGCAAGGGGATTTTCGTCTACACCCACGGCGAGATGCTCCCCACCCACGGCTATCCGGGACTCAAAAAGTACAGCCACTTTTACGGTCATTACGGCACCGCCTGGCAGAACCAGCTCAAGGAGTTCGCCCAGTTTCCCGGTCCCATCGTCATGACCACCAACTGCATCCAGCGTCCCCCCGCGTCCTACGCGGACCACATCTTCACCCGGGGGCTGGTGGGCTGGCCGGGCATCAAGCACATCCCCGATCAGAATTACGCCCCGGTGATCGCCAAGGCTCTGGAAATGCCCGGCTTCCCGGAAGACACCAACGGCCGCCAGGTCCTGGTGGGCTTCGCCCGCAACACCGTCATGGGCGTGGCCGGCAAGGTCATCGAGGCCGTCAAGAACAAGCAGATCCGCCACTTCTTCCTGGTGGGCGGCTGCGACGGCGCCAAGCCCGGGCGGAGCTACTACACCGAGTTCGTGGAGAAGGCCCCCAGGGACACGGTCATCCTCACCCTGGCCTGCGGCAAGTTCCGCTTCTTCGACAAGGACCTGGGCGACATCGGCGGCATCCCGCGTCTGTTGGACGTGGGCCAGTGCAATGACGCCTACTCTGCGGTGCAGATCGCCGCAGCTCTGGCGGGCGCCTTCGGCGTAGGCCTGAATGACCTGCCGTTGTCCATCATCTGCTCCTGGTATGAGCAGAAGGCGGTGGCCATCCTGCTGACCCTGCTGCACCTGGGCATCAAAAACATGCGGCTGGGCCCCAGCCTGCCGGCCTTCATCACTCCCAACGTCTTGGACGTGCTGGTGAAGACCTTTGACATAAAGCCCATCACCACCCCGGACGAGGACCTGAAGGCCATTTTGGGGTAATATCGGCTTCGCCTGGGAGGGGCGGGTCGGCGACCCGCCCCTGCCGCTCCATGGTCCGGACGCAGCCCGGAAGGGAATAATTGACGGTCCGGAGAAAAGACCATCTTCCGGGTTGACTCTTAACGGCGGGACGGATTATCCTTGCCGGCATGGAAGGTTTCGCCGGATTGAGCCACCTTTTGGAGGAAGGCTATGAATCCGGCGTCTACACCGCGGCAGCGGCCCTGGTGGGCCGGGAGGGGGAACTCCTCTGGCAGGGGACGGTGGGAAGGCTGAGCCGGGAGGCCGAAGCGCCGCCGGTGACGCCGGACACCGTCTTCGACCTGGCCTCCCTGACCAAACCCCTGGCCACCGCCCTAGCGGTGCTGCGCCTGGTGGAGCAGGGGCCCCTGGGGCTGAAGACCACCCTGGGGGAGGTGCTGCCCGCCGCCTGGCTTCCCGCGGACAAGAACGGCCTGACCCTCACCTCCCTCCTGGCGCACCGGTCCGGGCTGCCGGCCTGGCGCCCTTATTATCAGGACCTGCTGGCCGCCCCGCCCGAGGAGCGCCCATCCCTGCCGGAGCGCCTGGCCGCGGCCACCCCCCTGGAGCATCCCCCCGACACGGTGACGCTATACAGCGACCTGGGCTTCATGCTGCTCAAGGCGGTGGTGGAGGCGGCGAGCGGCGAAAATCTGGATGACTGGTGCCGGCGGGAGCTTTACCGGCCCCTGGGTCTTCAAGCCCTGGGCTACCGTCCCCTGGAGCATCCCGGCGGCCGGGAGCGTCGCTACGCCCACACCGAGCCCGGTCTCATCCCGGGGCGGACGGGGGTGGGCGAAGTGCATGACGAAAACGCCTGGGCCGCGGGCGGCGTGGCCGGGCATGCCGGGCTGTTCGGCACGGGACCGCAGGTCTTCCATCTGGCGGCGCAGCTTTTCCGGTCTTACCGGGGGGCGTCTGGCGCGCCCTTTCCCCAGCACCTGGTGCGCCGTTTTTTCACCCCGGTGGCGCCGGGGGCCCGGGCCCTGGGGTTCGACGTGCCCGGCCCCGACCCTGATCAGCGTTCCATGGGCCGGTTTTTCTCGGAGCACACCGTGGGCCACCTGGGCTTCACCGGCGCCTCTCTCTGGATGGATCTGACCACCGGCCTGATGGTGGTCCTGCTAACCAACCGGGTGCACCTGGGGCGGGATAATGATAAAATACGCCCGTTTCGGCCCCGGTTCCATGAGGCGGTTTGTTCGGCCCTGGGTTTGGGGAGGGTGCCGCGGTAGGAGAAGAGCCCGCAATTGCAGGCTGTGAACTCAATTTCATAGGTACGATTACGTATTTTCTGACCCCCCTCACCCCAGCCCTCTCCCCCCGCCGGGGCAGGAGCGCTAACTTAAGAAAACTTTTTGTATGTTATTGATAATGTAAACATCAATAATATCAGTCAGTTGAAAAGCTAATAAGGCCTTAAGTTAGCGCCAATGCCCCGCCGGGGGGAGAGGGGGTAATGAGGCGGTTTTTGCTTTATTCCCTCTCCCCCGATGGGGGAGAGGGTTAGGGTGAGGGGGAAGTAACTTTTCCGCTTTTTTCAATGAATATGTTACCGAATTCATGAAACGATGTACCAAGACTGATATTCATGGGGCGCAATGCGCATCCACACTTTCAAGCCAGGTCCCGGCATCCGAACCCAACACCCAGAACCCAGAACCTGGCGCCTGGCGCCTGATTCATCAATCTCGAGGCCGACTTGCACGTACATCTCCTGGGCATCTGCGGCGCCGGCATGGCGGCCCTGGCCGGCATCCTGAAGGAGCTGGGGCACCGGGTCAGCGGCTCCGATGAGCACGTCTATCCCCCCATGAGCACCTTCCTGGAAGGCCTGGGGATTCCCATCCTGAACGGCTACCGGCCGGAGAATGTGGAGCCGCCGCCGGACCTGGTGGTGGTGGGGAACGTCATCCGCCGGGACAATCCCGAGGCCCAGGCGGTGCTGGACCGGGACCTGCCCCGCCTCTCCCTGCCCCAGGCCCTGAACCGCTTTCTGGTGGGCGCCCGGGAGAGCCTGGTGGTCACCGGCACCCACGGCAAGACCACCACCACCGGCCTCATCGCCTGGCTGCTGTACGCCACCGGCCGGGACCCGGGCTTCATGGTGGGAGGGCTCGCCCGAAATTTTCAAACCAACTACCGGGTGGGCCGGGGGCCCTTTGTGGTTCTGGAAGGGGACGAATACGACACCGCCTTTTTCGACAAGCGCCCCAAATTTGTCCATTTCACTCCTCGGGCGGCCGTCCTCACCTCGGTGGAGTTCGACCACGCCGACATTTACCCGGACCTCCCCCACGTGGTTCGGGCCTTTGAGGATTTCGTGGCCCACCTGCCGCCCGCTTCTCTCCTGATGGCCTGGGGGGACGACCCCCTGGTGCGGCAGGTGGCCGGCAAGACCTCGGCCCAGGCGGCTTTTTATGGATTGGGCCGGGAGTCCGACTGGCAGGCCGCGGATCTGCGCCCCGGCCGGGGCGGCATGCAGTTCACCGCCCTCCAGGAGGGGCGCCGGGTGGGGGATTTCTTCACGCCTCTATTGGGGGTCCACAATGTTTTGAACACCCTGGCGGCCCTGGCGGTCCTCCTCGAAATGGGGGTGGGCGCCGGCGAGTTGCAGGAGGCGCTGGCCGGCTTCCAGGGGGTGAAGCGCCGCCAGGAGACCGTGGGGGAATTTCAGGGGATCCTGGTGCTGGACGACTTCGCCCACCACCCCACCGCGGTGGCCGAAACCATCAAGGCCGTGCGCCAGGGTTATGCGGGGCGCCGGCTGGTGGCGGTATTTGAGCCCCGCACCAACACCTCCCGCCGGGCCGTCTTCCAGGAGGCCTATGCCCATGCCTTCAGGGAGGCCGACCTGGTCCTGGTGCGGGAGCCCCCCGACCTCTGGAAGGCGCCGGAGGGGGACCATTTCTCCTCAGAAAGACTGGCCGCGGATCTCGTCGCCCAGGGCCTGAGCGCCCGGGCTTTCCCGGACACCGACCGCCTGCTGGCCGCGCTCCTCGACGCCGTCCGCCCCGGCGACGTGGTCCTGATCATGTCCAATGGCGACTTCGAACACCTGGCGCCCCGACTCTGTGAAGCCTTGGAAGGACAGAACTGAGGGAAGGGGCCGGGGGTACCGGACCGTCTTTTTTTAGAAAGACAACGAACCTGATGATTGAAAAACCACCTCGGCGCCAGCGCTGTCCGGTTGGGATTTTGCAGTTGCCCGTTTTTTAGCCCCCTCCCCACGGTGGAAGGGGGTTGGGGGAGGGGGGCGAATGAGGCGCCTCCTTGAATTGACCTACGAGGAGCTGGCCTTTCATCTGGAAGACTCCCTGGCCTTCCGGTCTTTTGCCCGGCTGGGCATGGGTCAATATCCCTGCGGCTCCACCTTGCAGGAGAACATCAAAGCCATTGCCGCCGAGACCTGGGAAGCGGTGAACCGGGTGCTCCTGGAGCAGGCGGCCCAACAAAAAGTGGAGCAGGGAC
>VGSQ01000012.1 GCA_016874975.1 Deltaproteobacteria bacterium | reverse complement strand
CCATGAGTAACTGCTTCGAAAAGTTTTTTGTAGGGTGCGCACTGCGCACCGTAAGGATGCTTAACTTTTCATAATTTATGGGTGGGCCAAAGGCTCATGAGGAACTGCCTTGAAAAGTTCTTGGTGGCGCCGGCATCTTGCCGGTGCAGCGCACAGGCTGGAAGCCTATGCCACCAAAGGCGGCGGGCAGAGACGCCCGCCCCACCGGCCTTTTCATGTGTTACGGGTGGGCCAACGGCCCATGAGGGACTTCTATGAAAAGTTCCTTTATTCCCCCTCCCCTCATGGGAGGGGGCGGGGGAATTTTTCATGCTTTGCGGGTGAGCCCTAGGCTCATGAGTAACTGTCTGGAAAATTCTGTAGCGGGGGCGGGGAAGCCGCCCCTCCCCTGCCCCGATCCTTTCACGATTTCCCGGGGCGCCCAAGATTTTTGAGCAACCGGTTGAACTTTCCCACAATTGCCTTTACACTTTAATCCGGTTTTCCAACTGGGAGCCGCGGGCGGCTTCTTCTTCCCCGGGGCCCCTGCCCGCCCGTCGCCGGGAGGCGCCGCCCCAGGGAAGGGCCCTCTGCGGCGCAGACTGACGGGGCGCTCATCCCCCCGCATATTGTGGCATAATTCAGGCAGACTTCACAATCATCATTCTCCCGCGGCATCCCTGAACCTTCCTCAGGCGGGAGCAGCGCCGGGGCCGCCGGCGCCTCATCCGGGGAGTTCACTTATTCTATGGAAAAATTTTTTTATCCGCAAAGTTTAGCCGTGGTGGGCGTCTCCGAAAACCCCTACAACCTGGCCCGGGGCATCGTGGACAATCTGGTCCGGGCCGGCTACCAGGGCGACATCTTTCCGGTGGGGCCCCGGGGAGGCTCCACCCACGGCTTCTCCATTCTCCCCCACCTGCGGGAGTTGCCGCAACCCGTCGATCTGGCGGTGGTCCTCACCCCGGCCCGCTTCGTGCCCCAGGTGGTGGCCGATTGCGGCGAGCTGGGCATCACCCGGGTGGTGGTGGAGTCGGGGGGCTTCTCCGAGTTGGGTGAGCAGGGCCGGGCCCTGGAGGACGAGGTTCGGGCCCTCATCCAGGAATACGGCATCAGGCTGGTGGGCCCCAACGGGTTGGGGACCATGAACCTGGAGATCGGCCTGGCCCTGCCGTTCTCCCAGATCCCCGCCTTTCCGCGCCCGGGAGGCCTTTCGGTCGTCTCCCAGAGCGGCGGCGTGGGCATGCACCTCATCGCCTGGATGACCCGGGAGGGGCTGGGGCTGAACAAATTCTTGAGCCTCGGGAACAAAATGGACGTGGCCGAGAACGAAACCCTGGCCTATCTGCTCCAGGACCCGGGCACCCAGGCCGTGTACCTCTACCTGGAGGGTCTGGAGGAGGGCCGGGAGTTGATGGCCCTGGCCCAGCAATCCCAGAAGCCCGTCTTTATTCAGCTTCCCAACGTGGGGCCGGAGACTTCGGCCATCGCCTGGTCCCACACCGCCTCCCTGGCCTCGGACGAACGGGTCATCGACGCCGCCTGCAAGCAGGCCGGCATGGTGCGCCTAAAAAGCCAGGCCGAGTTTTTGGTGGCCGCCAAGATGGTGGGCCGGCCGCCGGTCCGGGGCAACCGGGTCGTCATCCTCTCCCGCAGCGGCGGCGAGGCGGTGATCGGCGCCTATGCCTGCCGGCAGTGGGGCTTCAAGCTGCCCCCCCTGCCCCAGGGCCTGGCCGCCCTCATCCATGAGCGCTCCCGCTCGGGCATCATCAAACCCACCAATCCCGTGGACCTGGGCGATATCTTCGACTTCACCGTGTACTGCGAGGTCATGGAAGCCCTGTGTCGGGACCCGGAGGTGGACGCGGTGGTCCTCAACTACGGCCCGGTGTATGAACCGGAGCGGGAAGAGGCCCGCAAGATGGCCAAGGTCTTGATCGACCTGGCCGAAGAGGCGCACAAGCCGCTGGCCATCAGCATCTGCGCCAGCCTGGAGGAGGAGTCCTACTTCCGGGACGAACTGGGGCTGCCGGTTTTCCGCTTTCCCGGCGAGGCGGTGCGGGCCCTGGCCTACAGCCGGACCTGGGCGGCGCGGCCGGAGGTCATGCTGGGCCGCAAATCGCCCCGCTTCCACCTGGAACGGGTGGCCGCGCTGTTGGCCCACACGCCCACCGGTTTTCTCTCCCTGCCCGACGCCCTGTCGCTGCTGCCCCTGCTGGGCGTGCCGGTGCCGGGCTGGCAGACCGCCGCCTCCCTGGAGGAGTGCCTGGCGGCGGCCCGGGACCTGGGCTATCCCGTCTGTCTCAAACTCTGTGCCGCCTCCCTGATCCACAAGACCGAAGCCGGCGGGGTCCAGCTCAACCTCCTGAATCCCAAGGACCTTACCGCGGCTTACGCTCACCTGGAGGCCCTCGCCCAAAACGTCCTGCCCCTGGGCGAGCCCTGGGAAGTGCTGGTCATGTCCCAGGTCCAGGAAGGGGAGGAGGTCATCCTGGGGGCCCGCCGGGATCACGCCTTCGGGCCGGTGGTGGCCTTCGGCGCCGGCGGCATCTGGACGGAGGTCGTTGAGGACGTGGCTTTACGGGTGGCGCCCATCAGCGCCGAAGAAGCCCGCCGCCAGATTCTGGAAACCAAAATCGGCCAGATCCTCCGGGGTGTCCGGGGCAAACCCCCCGCCGACCTGGACGCCCTGAGCCGGGTCCTCACCGCCCTCTCCCAACTGATGATGGCCTTCCCCCAGGTCCAGGAAGTGGATCTCAACCCGGTGCGGGCCTTCCTGGGCAGCCGGGGCATCCTGGCCCTGGACGCCCGGGTCAAGGTGGCCCCGGTGAAGATGGGGCGGGGGTCAAGTCCCCACGAGGACCAGACGGAATAAGTGCGCCGGGGGAGGAAGGGCCGCGGCGTGCCCGATAATTTATGGCGCCACGCCTGGTGCTGCCAGGGTGACCGTTACTTTTATAACAGGCTGTAACAACTCATGCTTTTCCTGACCACGCTCTTGGTGGGGCTGGGCGCCGGCGGCTTCGGCGGCCTGGTGGGCCTGGGCGGCGGCGTGGTGATGATCCCGCTGATGATGCGCTTTGCGGCTTTGCATCAACATCAGGCCCACGGCACCAGCCTCATGGCCCTGGTCTTCACGGGGGCTGCGGGGGCCGCCACCTATTACCTGGAAGGCTCCGTGGACGCGGCGGCCGCCGCCTGCCTGGCCGCCACCGCCATGCTCACCGCGCCCCTGGGGGCGCTTTTCGCCAACCGCCTCTCAGAGAAACGACTGAAAGGCTGCTTCGGCGTCTTCATCATCGTAGTGGCCTGGATTCTGTTGGCCAAACCATATTTTGCCCTGTTCGCCACCCCCACCGCCGGCTGGAGCCGCGTCCTCATCCTGTTGGCCAGCGGCCTGGGGGCCGGGTTTCTCTCGGGCATGATGGGCGTCGGCGGCGGTTCGATCATGGTGCCGGCCATGGTGCTCCTGGCGGGCTTCGGCCAGCACGGCGCCCAGGGCACCTCCCTGTTGGCCATGGTGCCCGCCGGCGCGGTGGGGGCCGTCACCCACGCCCGTCTGGGCAACGTGGTGACCCCGCTGCTCCCCGGCCTCATCCCCGGCATCATCGTGGGCACCTGTCTGGGGGGCATCCTGGCCCACCTCCTGTCCGAAGGGGCGCTCCGGATCATCTTTGCGGTGATCCTCACCTGGCAGGGAATCAGGGATGTACGCCGCGCCGCCGCCATGGAGCAGTGACCTGAGCCGCTGCTTTGCCGCCGGCAACTACTTCGGCGCTCTGAATATTTCCTGATTGATTCCCGTTTCCAGACGGATTACCATGTACCCATCTTATCACCATCTCAACAAGGGGGTCGCGGTTGCCATGAACGGAGGGAAACGAATGATTGACAAATCGCGCATCCGGCTCTGTCTGGTCTGCCTGGCGGCTTTGGTGCTGGTGGCCCCGGCGCTGGCCGCCAAGGCCAAAAAGGTGGACCTGAACACCGCCACCCAGGCGGAGCTGGAGGCCCTCAAAGGGGTGGGGCCGGCCACCGCACAGAAAATCATCGCCGCCCGGCCGTACAAATCGGTGGATGACCTGGGCAAGGCCGGCATCCCCGCCAAGACCGTCAAGGAGATCAAGCCCCTGGTGACGGTGAGCGCCGCTCCCAAGGAGCCCGCCAAGAAGGAGGCCAAGCCGGCGGAGAAGGCGGCCAAGCCCGAAGCCGCCAAAAAGCCGGATGCGGCCAAGAAACCCGAGGCCGCCAAGAAACCTGAAGCCCCGGCCAAGCCCGTGGACCTGAACACCGCCACCCAGGCCGAGCTGGAGGCCCTCAAAGGGGTGGGGCCGGCCACCGCCCAGAAAATCATCGCCGCCCGGCCGTACAAATCGGTGGATGACCTGGCCAAGGCCGGCATCCCCGCCAAAACCGTGGAGCAGCTTAAGCCCCTGGTCACCGTAGGCCCCGCCCCCAAGGCGCCGGAGAAACCCGCCGCCAAACCCGAAACCGCCAAAAAGCCTGAAGCCCCGGTCAAGCCCGTGGACCTGAACTCCGCCACCCAGGCTGAACTGGAGGCCCTCAAAGGGGTGGGTCCGGCCACCGCCAAGAAAATCATCGCCGCCCGGCCGTACAAATCGGTGGATGACCTGGCCAAGGCCGGCATCCCCGCCAAAACCGTGGAACAGCTTAAGCCCCTGGTCACCGTAGGCCCAGCCCCCAAGGCCCCACCGGCAGTGGCGGCAAAACCGAAAAAGGAAGCCCCCCCGGCGGAAGAGCCCAAAAAAGCTCCTGAGCCCGCCGCCAAGGAAGAGCCCCAGGTGGAAAAGAAGCCGGAAGCCAAAACCCCCAAGCTGGCTCCCGGGGAGAAGGTCAACCTCAACACCGCCACCCAGGAGAAGCTGGAGGCCCTCCCGGAAATCGGGCCCGTGAGAGCCCAGGCCATCATCGAGGGGCGGCCGTATCAGAAGATTGAAGACGTCATGAAGGTGAAGGGCATCAAGGAAGGGATTTTCAATATCATCAAGGACCATATCACTGTGGATTAAGCCGTCCCACCGGGCCGGGGGGCCGTTTTCCCCGCACCCGACTTATTGTCTCGACCAGGCGAATCCCCCAACAGGAGGTGCGGTTATGAAACGTGTGCTGGCAATATGCTGTGGGTTGCTCTTCCTGGCTTCGGCGGCCTTTGCCGCGGCGGTCAAGACCTACCAGGTGACGGGGCCGGTGCTGGAACTGACGGACGACAAGATCGCCGTCCAGAAGGGCAAGGACCGCTGGGAACTGGCCCGGAACCAGGACACCAAGGTCACCGGCGACCTTAAGGTGGGCGCCAAGGTCACCATTCAGTACCGGATGATCGCCACTGAAGTGGAAGTGAAGGACGCCAAGAAGAAAGAAGAGCCCAAAAAAGAAGGGAAAAAGAAGAAATAAGCTGTTCCCTGGGGGACCGCCGTCCCCCGGGGTCCGGCCTGGGGTTGCCGAGAGCGGCAGATTTCCCGGGAGGAGCAAAGATGTTAGTGGGGTGAGGGCCGGGGGAGCGGCGGCTCCCGTGGCACAGGGGTCTCGCCTGTGATTCCCTCCTCCACAGCAAACTTGTCAGGACAGTTGCTCATGGTCCTGCGGCCCACCCGCAAAGCATTAAAAATTCCCCCTCCCCCTAGCCCCCTCCCACGAGGGGAGGCGGAATAAAGGAACTTTTACCGTGAAAATCCCGGTTCTGTAGGGGGGGGGTTGAAACGCGCCCCTGCAAAAGGTTTTTCATGCTCGGGGGTGGCCCCGTTGGGGCCATGAGCATTTCATAACAACAAGGGAGGGTATCCCGCCCGCCGGGGCCTTCAGCCATGGGGCGGTGAAAAGAGCGCCACCTCCACGGGCGTCTCCCAGGTGAGCCAGGGATTGTGCTCTTCCAGGTGGCGGAGGCGCTTTTCCAGGTAGCGCACCTTGGCCTGCAGGTTCGGATCCTCCGGATTTTCCGTGAGGGCCTGGCTCGCCTCCCGGTGCACCACCCGCAGTTCCAGGTATTCCCGCTCCACGGCCTGCACCTTCTGCTTCACCAGTCGATATTCCGCCATTTCCCCGGCTTCATCATAGAACCACATGCTCATGGTGTGTTCTCCTTTTTCTCTTGGGAATGGCCGGCTTCAGCCGCGGCCAGGGCTTCCAGGGTCAGGTGCAGGAGGCGGGCATGAACCTCCGCGGCCGCACCTGAGGCCTCTAAATGTCTGAGCTGCGGACCCCGGAAGCTGTGGTAGTGCGCCGCCACCCGCTCCAGGTAGTCGGGGGCCTCGCTCACCTGGCGCGCCTCCCCCCGGGCCTGGGTGCGCCGGCGGCGGGCCTCCTCCGGGGGCAGGGTGAGGATGACGACCAGGTCCGGCTCCGGGGCTAAATTTCGGTGGGCCGCCAGGATGGCTCCGGGGTCCAGCCCCAGTGCCCCCTGGTAGGCCGCAGAAGAGTGATAGTAGCGGTCGGCGATAACCACCCGCCCCTGTTCGAGGGCCGGGATAATCACCCGGGCCGTATGCTCCCGGCGGTCGGCCATAAACAGGTCGAGCTCCGCGGACGGGCTCAGGCGACGCTCGGGCCCGGCCAGGTAGTCCCGCAAAATCCGGCCGGTGGGACCGTCCGAGGGCTCCCGGGTCAGAACCACCCGGTAGCTTCGGGACTCCAGGGCCTCGGCCAACAGACGGGCCTGGGTGGTCTTGCCGGCCCCGTCGATGCCTTCGATGACGACGAAAAACCCCCGTCCCACGGGCGGCCGCTACCAGACTTCCGGGAAGGCCGCGTTGTCGTACAGGTACTCCATCTTCTCCTTGTGTCCCAACTCCATGTTGGCCATTTTCTCCAGGAAGGCCTTGGCTTCTCCCGGCGGCTGCAGGCTGGCCAGACGCTGATAGAAGCGATAGCTGCCCTCCTCCCGCTTCATGGCCACCACCAGCGCCTCCTTGGGGGAGAGGTCGTCGGTAATGGCCGGAGTCTGCATGATTTCGGCCAGATGCACGTCCTGGGCCTGGCCCACCAGGGGACAGCCGCCCGGCGTCAGACATTGGCGGAGAAAGTCTTTGTGCTCCAATTCCTCCTTGGCCAGGAACTGGAAGGTCTCCTTGGTCTCCGGGTGCTTTACCAGGTCGGCCATGCGCTGATAGAAGTCGTGGCTCAACTGCTCCTGCTGGATGGCCTGTTCGATCAGGGCTCTCAATTCTGCGTCCATGGTTCTTCCTTTATTACAAAGTTGGTGTCTTTATGGCCCCGCCTCCGGAAGAAGGCGCCAGGCGCCAGGTTCTGGGTTTTGGGTTTTGGGATTACTGCTGTGCGACGGAGGACACCCGGGGGCGGGTGTCCTATATTTCCGAGACAACCTGTAGGGCGGGAAAGCGAAGCGCATCCCGCCGTTGCCCTTACTTCTTTTTCCCCCGGTTCTGCGGGGGCGCCTCCTCTTTGGGCAGGTGGCGGCGGTAGGCGCCGGTGGCCTTGCTCAATTTGGCGGTGGCCACGTTGTAGTTGTAAAGGGTCAGCAGGAAGTCCCCCCGGGCGGCGCCGTATTTCTCGAAGGCCTGGAAAATGTCCTCCATGGCCCCCAGGCCCATGTCGAAGTTGCTGAAGGCCGTCACCAGCCAGCGGCGGGCGCTGACGTAGGCCTTTTCCAGGCCCTGACAGCTTCGGGAGGTCTCCTGCACCTTGCCGTAAGCCTGGGCCACCTCCACGGGGATGCCCATGAGGGCCGTTTTTTCGTTGTGTCTCAGCTTGTCCAGTTCGGCCTGGGCCTGGCGGATCCTGGCCTTGGTGATGCCGAAGTCGAAGCCCCACTTCATCCCCAATACGGGCAGGCCGTACGCCTGGTTGAAGACGTCGTTGATATAGGGGTCCCGGGTGGTTTCCCGCCCCGGGGCACCGGCCACGGCCCCGATCACCGCCAGGAAGAAGGAGGGATACTGGTCGGCCCGGGCGGCGTCCACCAGCAGTTGGCGGGCCACCAGGCCTTCCTTGAGCTGGGTGAACTCGGGCCGCAGCTCCAGGGCCAGGCGCACGTAATGGTCCAGCTTGTAGGGGGCGCCCTCCGGCTTGGGCAGCTCCGGAGGCACGCTGAAATCCTGCCCGGGGCCATAGCCGATAAGGGCCTTCAAGGCGGCATAGGCCACCTTGGCCCCTTCTTCGGTTTCGGCGGCGAATTTTTCCAGATTGCCTTCGTAGAACGACAGCCGATGTCGGTCGGTTTCTTTAACGCTGGCGGAGCCGATGCGCAGGAGCTTGTCGATGCGGCCGCGGGTGTCGCTCAGATAGGTGCGGGCCTCCTTCACCGCCTCCCGGCCCTGCTGCGCCAGCACCAGGCCATAGTAGGCTTCGGCCACCCGGAGTATGACCTCCCCCCGCTTGGCTTCCACGCCGGCTTCCTGCACCAGCACGTTCTTGCCCGCGGCCTGCTCCCGCAGCTGGATCTTGCCGAAGGTGTAAAGGGGCTGATAGACGCCGAAATCCAGGCGCCCGAAGACGTTGAGACCGTGCAGGCGGTTGCTGGGGTAGGGATAGACGATCTGGTTCTGCCGGATGATGGGCCGTTTGGCGTTGGGCACCACGCCGAAGGTGGCCGCGGTTTCCATCTGCGGGTAATAATAGCCCTGCACCTCGGCCTGCTGTTCCCTGGCCAGGGTGACGTCGCTCTGTCCGGCCTTGACCTCGGGGCTGAACTTGAGGGCCATGGCAGTGAGCTGCTCCAGGGTAAGGACCGGCGTCTTGGCCACAGCCGTCCCGGCTCCCCCCAGCACGGCGGCGATGACGAGCATTCCCCAGAATCCCTTGTGCCGCACCATCACTTTCTCCTTTCCTGCCGCCGGAGCGCAAGCGGGGAGGGCCCCCCCGGCCCCGGCCGTAATCCCCATGGGTTCATTTTAGCAAGGCTCCCTGAGATGTCCATCCTTTTTCCCGGAACGACGGCTGCTTCCCCGGGCGGAAATCCCTGGCCCGCAGCGCCGGATTCGGGTTATATATATCTCCATCAATTGCCGAATATTAACCTGAGCGCCGGGTGTGACGAGGTGTTGCCGGTCGGCTAAAGAACTGATCCATGAGGTCGGAGGCGGCGGAGAGGCCGTAAGATCCCCAAACAGAGCTTGGGAACGGTAAACAAAACTATCACCAGCCCCCTGGCCCCCTCCCCTCCCGAACACTTCTCCGAATAGCGAGGTTTTCATGCAGCGCATTCTGGTTACCGGCGGAGCCGGTTTTATCGGCTCCCACGTCGCCGACGCCCTGGTGGCCCGGGGCCACGAAGTGGCCGTGCTGGACAATCTCAGCACCGGGCGCCGGGAATTCGTGCCGGCTGCTGCGCCCTTCTTCCCGCTGGACATCAAGGAAGAAGCCGCCGCCCACCTCATCCGGGAGTGGCGGCCCCAGGTCATCATCCACCATGCCGCCCAGATGAGCGTGCAGGTGTCCGTGGCTCATCCCGAACTGGACGCCCGGGAGAACATCCTGGGTTCCCTCAATCTTTTCGAGGCCGCGGCTCGGGCCGGGGTGGCCAAAATCATCTTCGCCTCCACCGGCGGGGCCATCTACGGTGATGAGGCGCCGCTGCCGGCCCGGGAAACGACCATACCCCAGCCGGAATGCCCCTACGGTATCGCCAAGCTGGCGGTGGAGCACTATCTCCACTTCTACCACCGGGAGCACGGCATCATCCCCATCTCCCTGCGCTACGCCAACGTTTACGGCCCCCGGCAGAACGGCCAGGGCGAGGCCGGGGTGGTGGCCATTTTCATCGAGAAATTCCTGGCCGACCAGCAGGGCGTCATCAACGGCGACGGCCTCCAGACCCGGGACTTCGTCTTCGTGGAGGACATTGTGGCGGCCAACCTGCTGGCCCTGGACTATCCCGCCCCGGGCGTCTTCAATATCGGCACCGGCCGGGAAACGGACATCCTCACCATCTACCGCCTGCTGCAGCGGTGCTGCGGCTCCCCCCGGGGGCCGGTGTACGGCCCTGCCAAGCCCGGCGAGCAGCGGCGCAGCTCCCTGGACGCCACCCTGGCCCGGGACCGGCTGGGCTGGCGCCCCCGGGTCTCCCTGGAGGACGGCCTGGCCCGGACTCTGGCCGCCTTTCAGGCCGGAATTTGAAGAGAACAGCCTGATAAAGCTCACTTTTGACTTTATCCCCCTGTTTATCGAGGGTTATATTATATGTTGATATTCAACCTCCACCACACCATCCGAGGGGACGGCAGTGGCAGCAGAGCAGCCCATGATTGAGGTTCAGGACCTCACCAAATTTTACGGCCCCACGCTGGCCATCGACCGGCTCACCTTCGCGGTGGAGCCCGGCGAGATCGTCGGTTTTCTCGGGCCCAACGCCGCGGGCAAAACCACCACCTTAAAGATTTTAGCCGGTTTTCTGGCTCCCACCTCCGGGTCCGCGGCGGTGAACGGCCACGATTGTCTCACCGCTTCCCTGCAGGCCAGGGCTTCGCTGGGTTACCTCCCGGAGACCGCCCCCCTCTACCCGGACCTCACCGTTACCCAGTTCCTGCGCTTTGCGGCCCGGGCCAAGGGGGTGGACCCCAAGGCCGAGTCCGGGGAAATTGACCGAATCATCGAGGACTGCGGCCTGACCGAGGTGCGCCACACCCTCAACGCCTCCCTTTCCAAGGGGTTCCGCCAGCGGCTGGGGTTGGCCCAGGCCCTGCTGGGCAGCCCGCCCCTGCTGATTTTGGACGAGCCCACCATCGGCCTGGACCCCTCCCAGATCGTGGAGATCCGCCAGCTCATCAAGGAGTTGGCCGGAGCCCACACCGTCATCCTGAGCAGCCACATCCTGCCGGAGGTGAGCATGCTCTGTGAGCGGGTCATCATCATCAACCACGGCCGCATCGTGGCCAGCGACACCCCCCAGAACCTCTCCCGGCAGATGAGCCGGGGCAGCCGCATCGCCCTGGGGGTCAGGGGGCCGGAGCCGGAGGTGGCCGCGGCGCTGCAGGGGGTCTCCGGCGTCCGCACGGTGGCGGCCCAGGGTGACGGGCGCTACCTGGTGGAGGCCGGCGACCTGGAGCTCCGCCCCCTGCTGGCCCGCCTGGTGGTGGAAAAAGGCTGGGACCTCCTGGAGTTGAAGGCCCAGGAGTTCACCCTGGAAGACGTCTTCCTCAACCTGGTCACCGAAGAGGAGGCGGACGCACCATGACCGGCGCCCTGGCCATGCTCCGCAAGGAACTCATCGTCTATTTCACCACCCCCATCTTCTATCTCACCGGGTTCTTTTTCCTGGCCCTGGGGGGCTTTTTCTTTTACACCAGCGCGGCCTATTACAGCATGGTGAGTCTCACCGCGGCGCAGCAGCCCCAATATGCGGCCATGCTCAACGCGGTGCAGATGATTTTCCGGCCCCTGTTCAGCACCCTGGCCATCATCTTCATTATGATGGTGCCCCTGCTCACCATGCGCCTGTTGGCCGAGGAGAAGCGCTCCGGCACCGCGGAGCTGCTGTTCACCTACCCCCTGTCCGACTGGGCGGTGATCATCGGCAAATATCTGGCCAGCCTCATCGTGTACCTCATTTTCCTGGCCTGCACCCTGGTCTATCCGGTGTTTTTCAGCTTCCTGGGCAAACTGGACTGGGGACCGGTGTTATCGGGCTACCTGGGGCTCATTTTGCTGGGGGGGGCCTGCCTGGCCCTGGGGCTCTTCGCTTCCAGCCTCACGGAAAACCAGATCATCGCCGCGGTGGCCGCCTTCGCCATGCTGCTGCTCTTCTGGCTCATCGGCTGGCAGCAGGAGGTGGGTTCGCCGGGCGCCGGCTTCTTCGGGGCCATCTCCCTGCTGGACCATTTCGAAAACCTGCTCAAGGGCGTCATCGACACCCGGGACCTGGTCTATTTCCTGAGCTTCATCTTCTTCTTCCTCTTCTTGACCAAGAGGCAGTTGGAATCCCGCCGCTGGAGAGCCTGACGTGAACCCGGCAGACACCGTCAAAAAACGCAAATGGGTCTGGAGCGCCAGCTCCCTGGCGGCCATCGTCCTGGTGCTGGGCATCCTGGTCTTCATCGGTCTCCTGTCCCAGCAGTTCTCCCTGCGCTGGGACCTCACCGGGGACCGGAGCCAGTCCCTCACCGCAATCACCCAGGCCTTGCTGCGGCAGGTGGAAAAACCCCTGGTCCTCACCGCCTTTTTCCCGCCCGCGGAGGAAGCCCGCCGCAAAGGGCGCGACCTCCTCCAGCTTTACGCCCGGTTCAACAAAAACATCACCTTCACCATCGTGGACCCGGACCGCCGGCCGGACAAGGCCCGGAGCGCCGGCTACCGCTTTCCCGGCAACGTGCTGCTGGAATACGAGGGCCGCCGGCAGATGGCCGACCGGACCGAGGAGGAGGCCCTGAGCGAGGCCCTGCGCAAGGTCCTGAAGACCGAGCGGAAGAAGGTCTATTTCCTCACCGGGCACGGCGAGCGCTCCCTGGACGAGGGCCGCGGCCCCGGCCTGCAGACGGCCCGCCGGGCCCTGGCCAACGAGGGCTTTGAGGTGGCCCCCTTAAGTCTGTTGGAGAAGGGCGACGTCCCCCAGGACGCCTCCGTCCTGGTCATCGCCGCGCCCCTGAAGGCTCTTTTCCCCCAGGAAATCACCGCGCTCCGGACCTACCTGCAGCAGGGCGGGCGGCTGCTGGTGATGCTGGAGCCCTATCAGGACGGGGGCCTGAAGGAGTTCCTGGCCGCCTACGGGGTGGAGTTGGACGACGGCATGATCCTGGACCAGAACCGCGTCAGCCAGTCCCTGGGCGCCAGCGCGGTCATGCCCCTGGTGGTGCAGTACGGCGCCCATCCCATCACCCGGGACTTCACCAACGTGGTCACCCTCTATCCCCTGGCCCGTCCCCTGTTCATCAAGAAGGATGTCCAGGGCCTGGCCCCCCTCCCCCTGGCCACCACCACCCCCACCTCCTGGGTGAAATCGGGCAAGGACTGGCACAAGGAAAGAAAGGCCGCCTTCGACCCCGACACCGACAAGAAGGGCCCCTTCCACCTGGCCCTGCTGGTGGAAATCAAGGGCGGCCGGCCGGGGCCCCAGGAGCCGGCGGGAAAGGATAAGCCCCAGGGCGCCGGGAAAGATGACCGGAAAGGCGTTCTGGCGGTCTTCGGGGACGTGGACTTCGCGGCCAACGCCTACTTCAACCTCTCCATGAACGGCGACTTTTTCCTCAACACCATCAACTTCCTGGCCGAAGAAGAGAAGCAGATCGTCATCCGCAAGGACGACCGGAAGCCCCAGCCCCTGCTGTTGGGCCGGGCCCAGGCCTGGGCTCTGGTTCTGGTCTGCCTCGTCCTCATGCCCCTGGCCATGCTGGCGGCCGGCATCCGGGCCTACGTGCGGCGGAGGGCGCGGCGATGATGAGCCCCCGGCGCCTCCTCCCCCTCCTTCTGGTGCTGGCGGTCCTGGCCGGGGCCTACTTTGTGACGAGCTGGCGCCTGGACCTCAAGGACCGGGAACAGCAGGAATCCCGGAAGCTCTTCCATTTTCAGGAAACGGATATCACCGAGGTGGTCCTCCAGAAAGGCCCCGAGGCCATACACCTGGTGAAGGAAGGGAACGACTGGCGCCTCACCAAGCCCCTGGCGGACCGGGCCGACCCCGTCACCCTCAACTCCATGGTGTCCCTCCTGGCCGGACTGTCCCGGGAGCGGGAGTTGGGCGAAGAGAAAAACCTGGCCGCCTACGGTCTGGACAAGCCCGCCTTTATCGTGGAGTTCACCGCCAAGGGCGCCAAGCACCGGGTGGCGTTCGGCTCCCGCACCCCCGGCGACCAGGGCTACTATGCCCTCAAGGACCAGGACGCCCAGGTGCTCATCATCAGCGCCGCCTCCCAGCAGACCCTGGACCGTCCCCTGAAGGACCTCCGGGAAAAGACCCTGCTGGCCTTCTCCCTGGACCAGGTGAAAGGGCTGAAGTTTAAGGTGGGCGCGGCGGCGGTGGAGTTGAAAAAGACCGGCCCCGCCACCTGGACCTGGGTGGGGAAGGAAAAGGTGAAGATCCGCGCCGACCGGGTGGAGGCCCTGATCCGCACCCTGCACCTGTCCAGGGCCAAAGATTTTGTGGAGGACGCGCCCAAGGACCTGAAGCCTTATGGCCTGGACCCCAAAAGTGCCGGGGAGGTGGCGGTCATCCTGGAAAAAAGCCGGGAAGCGCTGCTCCTGGGCGGCCGCAAGAACGGCGACGTCTATGCCCGCCGGGGGGCCGCCGGGCCCGTGGTGTTGGTGGAGAAGACTCTCCCGGAAAAGCTGCAGCAGAGCGTCGGGACCTTGGAGGACCGGCGCTTGTGGAGCGGCGAGTTGGCCCAGGTGGGGCAGGTCTCCTTTGGTTCCCCGGACAAGCTGTGGAAGACCCGGAAAGAGAAAGATTTCTGGAACTTCACCGGCCCGGCGCAGGAAACCTTCAAACATCCCGCAGTCAGGCTGGAGGCCGCGCTCCTCACCGTGCAGCGGCTGGAGTACGAGAAGCTCCTCCCCGCCGGGGCCGCCCCGGAGAAGGCCGCCTATCTCCTGGAACTGGCCGACGCGGCCGGCAAGCCACTCTTTCGTCTGGAAGAAGCCGCCCGCCCGGAACGGGGCAAGGTGGAGGTGCGCGTCACTGTGGGCGGCAAGACGGAGCGGGCCGTCATCCCCCAGGGCGCCTACGAGCAGGCCCAGACCATCCTGAAGCAACTCACCGCTCCGCCCCAGGCCGGCAAGGCCGGACCGGGAAGGCGGCCATAGAGGAGGGAGGGCGGAGGATTAGATTTTAGGTTTTAGGTTTTAGGGGTTAGGGGTTAGGTTTGAGGTCTGGGGATTTGGGGTCGGGAATGTGGGTTTGGGATTCTGAGGCTGCGCCGGGAGCCGGAAGCACGCTGGTGGCGCCGGCGTCCCGCCGGTGACACCCCAAAAAACCGACACGAACGGAGGAGGCCCCGAATTCTTCAGGTTCTTAATGCTACTGCGTTCAGTAGTCCAAAAGCCCTTTCATTTTCCCCCCTTTGGTAAAGGGGGGTCAGGGGGGATTTGTCAGTATTTGTTGAGGGTTAATCAATAATTCCACGTAGTAGGATTAAGCTCTCGCTTGGGCGCCCTGCTGTAACAATATTCCCAGAACCCAGAACCTAAAACCTAAAACCTAAAACCTGACACCTGACACCTGGCCCCTGACTGACCAGTAATTTCCCGTCACCGAGGTTGCAACATGCGCATTTTGCTCACCAATGACGACGGCATTTATGCCCCCGGTCTGGTCGCGCTCCACCGGGAGCTGCGCCTGCTGGGTGAGGTGGCCGTCATCGCGCCCGAGAGCGAACAGAGCGCCGTAGGGCACGCCATCAGCCTGAGTCATCCCCTGCGCGTCAAAGAAGTGTCCCTGGACGGGGGTCTGCACGGCTGGGCCGTGAACGGCACCCCCGCGGATTGCGTCAAGATCGCCCTGGCCGAAATCCTGCCCCACACCCCGGACCTGGTGGTCTCCGGCATCAACCTGGGTCCCAACGTGGGCATCAACGTGCTCTATTCCGGCACCGTCTCCGCGGCCACCGAGGCCGCCATCATGGGCGTGCGGGGGGTGGCCGTGTCTCTCAATACCTATAAGAACGCCGACTTTGTCAGCGCCGCCCGCCTCTTTGTCGAGATCCTGCCCCGGCTGCAAAGCTGGTCCGCCTGGCCGCCCAGCGTCTGCCTCAACGTCAACCTGCCCGCCCTGCCCCGCCAGGCGGTCCGGGGCGTCAAGGTGGCGCGCCAGGACACGCATACCCTGGTGGAACGCTTCGAACGCCGGGTGGACCCCCGGGAGCACGTCTACTACTGGCTGGCGGGCATCAACCAGCGCCGCCGGCCCGACCCCGAAACTGACTCCGGCGCCCTGGAGGACGGCTTCGTCACCATCACCCCCATCCACCCGGACCTGACCCATTATCCCAGTCTGGCCAATCTCCTCACCTGCCCCTGGGACTGAAGAGGACTGCCGGCTCAACGCCGCCACCGCTCCAGACCGACATCGGGGAAATTGCGCCCGGCGGTCTCATGCGGATTTCGCTTGGCAGGGGCAGGTTTCAACCCCGCCCCTACACGTGTTATCCGAAGGGTTTGTTTCCTTGCAAACGGAATCCGGTCTCAAGCTGCCCGAGAGATGGCAAGGCCTGAGGGCCTTCTGCATGGAGAAATCGCCGGGGCTCTTGCCAAGAGGCGCTCAATCAGGGAAACTTACCGGCTAAGCGGCTGTCATTCCGGTTATGAAAAATGCACACTGCGCAGGTGAGGGGGGCGCCCTGGGCCCCCGGTCCCTCACTGCCGACAAATCTCCTGAGGATTATGCCCAAAGCGCTGCTTATCGTAGAGTCCCCCACCAAGGCCCGCACCCTGCAAAAATATCTGGGCGCGGACTTTGAGGTGCGCTCCACCAAGGGTCACATCATCGATCTTCCCAAAAACGAGCTGGGCGTGGACGTGGCCAAGGATTTTGCGCCCAAGTACGTCACCATCGTGGGGCGGAACAAGGTCATCCAGGAATTGAAAAAGGCTGCGGCCGGCGTGGCCGACATCTATCTCGGGCCGGACCCGGACCGGGAGGGTGAGGCCATCGCCTGGCACATCGCCCAGGCCCTGGGGGAGAAGAACCACCGCTTTCACCGGGTGCTTTTCAACGAACTCACCAAGAAGGCCATCCTCGAGGCCCTCAAGGCGCCGGCGCCCCTGGACCGGCCCCGCTATGAATCCCAGCAGGCCCGGCGCATCCTGGACCGCCTGGTGGGCTACCAGATCAGCCCGCTGTTGTGGCAGAAGGTGAAGTCGGGCCTCAGCGCCGGGCGGGTGCAGTCCGTGGCCCTGCGCCTGGTGTGCGACCGGGAGAAGGCCATCCTGGCCTTCGTGCCCCAGGAATACTGGACCCTGGACGCCTGCCTGGAGGGCTCATGTCCGCCCGTCTTCCGGGCCCGGTTGGCCCGCCGGGGGAAAAAGGCCCTCAAGCCCGAAAACATTATGGAAGTGGAGGCCATTCTGGACGCCCTGGAAGAGCAAAGCTTCCGGGTGACCAAGGTGGAAAAGAAGCCCCTGAAACGGGCTCCCGCCCCCCCTTTCATCACCAGTACCCTGCAGATGGAGTCCAGCCGGCGCTTGCGCTTCACGCCCAAGCGCACCATGCGTCTGGCCCAGCAGCTCTACGAGGGGGTGGATCTGGGAGACGAGGGCCCCGTGGGGCTCATCACCTACATGCGCACCGATTCCCCCCGGGTCTCGGGAGAGGCCGTGAACATGGTGCGCAGTTTTATTGCCAAGGAGTTCGGGGAGGCTTATCTTCCCGCCCGCCCGCCGTTTTACAAGAGCCCCAAAGGGGCCCAGGAAGCCCACGAAGGCATCCGTCCAACGGACGTCAACCGGCGGCCCGGGGATCTCAAGGCCTTCCTGGGCAAGGAGGACCTGGCCCTCTACGACCTGATCTGGCGTCGCTTCGTGGCCTCCCAAATGTCCCCGGCGATCTACCAGCAGACCGCCGTGGACATCGAGGCCGGGGACTACACCTTCCGGGCCACGGCCTCGGTGTTGGATTTCCCCGGCTTCACCGTCCTCTATCAGGAGTCCGGAGAGGTGGAGGAGAAAGAGGAAGGGGACCGGCTGCCGCCTCTCACGGTGGGGGAGATACTCACCCTCAGAGACTTCGATCCGCAGCAGCACTTCACCAAGCCCCCACCCCGCTTCACCGAGGCGAGCCTCATCAAGGAGCTGGAGGCTCAGGGCATCGGCCGGCCCAGCACCTACGCCACCATCCTCACCAATCTGCAGGAGCGTCGCTACGTGCTCAAGGAAAGGGTGGGGCTGCGCCCCACAGAATTGGGGCTGGTTGTGAACGACCTGCTGGTGGAGAGTTTCCCCGACATCCTGGATCCCCAGTTCACTGCCCGCCTGGAGGGTGACCTGGACCGCATCGCCGAAGGTGAAACCCCCTGGCAGCAGGTGCTCCGGGATTTTTATGAGCCTTTTCAACGGGATCTGACGTCCGCCCGGGAAGGCATGCGCCGGGTGAAGAGCGTTTCTTCCAGCCTTACCTGTCCCCTGTGCCAGGCGGATCTCCTGGTGCGCTTCGGCCGCAACGGCGAGTTCGTGGGCTGTTCGGCCTATCCGCGCTGCAAATTCACCAGCAATTTCACCCGGGAGGCGGACGGCCGCCTGGTCCTGGAAGAAAAAAAGCCCGAAACCTCGGACTTTCCCTGCCCCCGACCCGACTGCCGCGGCGCCCTGGTGCCCCGGCGCTCCCGCCGCGGCGTCTTTTACGGCTGCAACCGCTATCCCCAGTGCAAATATGCCCAGAACCCGGCGCCGGTGAGCCGGGGCTGCCCGGCCTGCGGCTTCCCCTGGCTGCTGAAAAAGGGGAAGAAGCTGCTCTGCCCCCGGGAGGGCTGCGACCACCAGGAGAGCCCCGAAGCGCAGGGTTAGCCGCTGCCGTTCACCTGGGGCCCGGCCTCAGGCGGGCTCTGCGCCTTAGCCGATTTTAAGCTGGTATTTGGTAATTTTGTGGCCCAGGGTTTTGCGGTTGATGCCCAGGATGCGGGCGGCCTCCTGGCGCCGACCCCGGGTGCGCCGGAGGACGAACTGGATGTAGCGCTTCTCCAACTCCTCCAGGGTGAGGCCGCTGTCAGTGAAGACCTGGAACTCCGCCTGGCGCTGGGAGATGAAGCTGGGCAGGTGCTCGGGCTGGATGAACTCCCCGTCCTCCAGGATGAGGATGCGTTCGATGGTGTGCTCCAACTCCCGGACGTTGCCGGGCCAGTGGTAGGCGGACAGCACCTTCAGGGCCTCGGGGGAGACGCCGGCCACCTCCCGGTGGGCCTTCTGGCTGTACTTGCGGAGAAAATGCTGGATGAGGAGGGGAATGTCGCCCTCCCGCTCCCTCAGGGGCGGCAGGTGGATGGGCACGACGCTGAGGCGGTAGTAGAGGTCCTCCCGGAAGGCCCCCTCTTTGATGGCGGCCTTGAGGTCCCGGTTGCTGGAGGCGATGATGCGGATATCCAGACGGATGCGCTTCTGGCTGCCCACCTTCATGAATTCCCGTTCCTGGATGACCCGGAGCAGCTTGGCCTGGATGTTGAGACTCAGGTTGCTGATTTCATCGAAGAAAAAGGTGCCGTGATTGGCCAGTTCAAAGAGGCCGTGCTTGGTCTGGTGAGCCCCGGTGAAGGAGCCTTTGACGTGGCCGAAGAGCTCGCTTTCCAGCAGGGTCTCCACCAGGGCCGAGCAGTCCACCGGCACGAATTCCCGGTGGGCTCGGGGGCTCAGGCGGTGAATGGCCCGGGCCGCCAGCTCCTTGCCGGTGCCGGACTCGCCGGTGAGGAGCACCGTGCTGTCGCTGGGCGCGGCCCGCCGGATCTTGGCGAAGACCTTCTGCATGGCCGGGCTCTGACCGACGATGGAGTCGAGGCCTTTCGGGTCCGGGTCTTCGGGCGCCGGGGCGGAGGATTGCAGCCGCCGCTCCAGGGCCAGGTCCAGGGCTCTTTCCACCAGGACTTCCAGGTCATCGAGGCGGAAGGGCTTGACCAGGTAGTCCAGGGCTCCCAGCTTCATGGCCTCCACGGCCGTGTTGATTTGGGGGTGTCCGGTGATCATGACGGCCACGGTGTGGGGGTGCTCCTGCTGCAGGAGGCGCAGCAGGTCCAGCCCGTCCATGTCGGGCAGGCGCAGGTCCAGGAGGACCACGTCGAAGTCCTGCTGCGCCAGCAGGTCCAGGGCCTGGCGGCCGGTGGCGGCGAGGCTCACCTCCAGACCCTGGCCGGTCAGCACGAGGGCGATGCCGGAGCAAAAAACGGGGTCGTCGTCCACCACCAGAATCCGGCGGCCGACCTCAGGTTTCCCCATGTTCCCCATTCCTTGCCGGCGGCGCCACCGGCAGCGAGACCTGGAAGGTGGTGCCCCGACCCACCTGGCTTTCCACCTCGATGCGGCCCCGGTGCATCTCCACGATGGTCTTGACGATGGCCAGACCGAGACCGGAGCCGATGATCTGCCGGGTCTTGGGACTCTTGATGCGGTAGAACTTGTCGAAGATTTTGGGGATCTCCTCGGCCTCAATGCCGATGCCGGTGTCCGCGACCCGGACCTCCACGAAATTGCCGTTGAAGGCGGCGGACACTTTGACCTCGCCGCCGTCGGGGGAATAGTTGATGGCGTTGGTGACCAGGTTGGTGAAGACCTCCTCCATGCTGCGACGGTCGCCCAGGATGGGGGGCAGGTCCGGAGGCGTCACCAGGCGCAGGTCCACCCCCTGCCCCAGGGCTTTGGCGCTCAGCAGGTCCGTCACTTCGACCAGCACAGGGCCCAAAGACAGGGGCACCTGCTCCAGGGTGCGGTGGCCCGACTCAATCTTGGCCACGTCCAGCAGGTCGGTAATGAGGTCGATGAGACCCTGGATCCGGGCCTGGGCCCGGTGGAGCAGTTCCTGCTGCTTGCCGGTCAACTCCCCGGCCAGGCCCTCCAGGAGCACGGCGTGCTGCATCTTGATGGCCGACAGGGGGGAGCGCAGCTCATGGGACACCATGTTGACGAAGTCGGTCTTCAAGCGGTCCAGCTCTTTGAAGCTGGTGACGTCGTGGAACACGGTCACCGTGCCCAGCAGTTCCTGCTCCGGACCGAAAAAGGGAGCGGACAGGGCCCGGAGGTGGAGACGTCCCTGGCAGAAGTCCTGAACCAGGCAGGCCTCCGGGTCTCTCTGGGGGTTCGACAGGAGGCTCTCCAGGGTCTCCTGGAGGCCGACGTCGGGGAAAAAAGCCGACAACGGGCCGGGGAGAGGAGGAGGGGCGGACAGGTCCAGGAACTGGCGAAAGGCGCGGTTCAGCAGCACCACTTCCAGGTCCCGGTTGGTCACCAGCAGGCCGTCGCCCATGTGGTTGACAATGGTGTGCAGGCGGCTCTGCTCCAGGGCCAGGCTGTAAAGATTGCGGGCCTGCTCCTCCTGGAGGCGCCGGGTCTCCCGCTCCAGACGCTGCTTTTCCAAAGCCCGATTGACGCACAGGGTCAGGTGGTCGATGCGGAAGGGCTTGGTGACGAAGTCATAGGCGCCCTTCTTCATGCACTCCACCGCATCGTCCACGGTGCCGTGGCCGGTGATGATGATGATGGGAATGTCGGGAAAACGGCGGCCCGCCTCCTCCAGGACCTCCAAGGCGCCCATCACCGGCATCTTCAGGTCGCACAGGACTACGTTGACCGGCTGCGAGGCCAGCACCTCCAGGGCCTCCTGGCCGTTGGCGGCGGTGACCACCCGGTATCCGTGGGGCTTGAGGATGAGGCTGCAGCCGTCCCGGATCACCTTCTCGTCGTCCACCACCAGAATGGTTTCATCTTCCGCCATGGGTATGCACCTTAGCAGTCCGTTGCGTCATCTCCTTGCTCTGAGGACGTCCCGCCTGCCCCCAAGGTCCGAAGCAGGAGCTTCGGGGGCAACGGCGTCCACCGGCGGGAGCCCGGAAACGAGGTGGTTGTCACCCTCCTGCCGGCGCCTGGGAGGAGTGGTGGTCACACCCAGACCTGCGGGACCGCCGCCTCGGGAGGCTCCAGGGGCAGCCTGATGGTGAAGGTGGTGCCCCCGCCGGGCGGACAATCCACCTCGATGCTGCCGCCATGCCGCCGAATCACGCCGTAAACGATGGGGAGGCCCATACCGGTGCCCTTGCCGGGGGTCTTGGTGGTGAAAAAGGGCTCAAAAATCTGGTCCCGAACCTCCGGCGGGATGCCGCAGCCCGTATCGGTAACGGTGATCAGAATGCCGCGGCCGTCGAGATGAAGACGGGTGGCGACCACAATCTGCCCTTCCCCCTCCATGGCGTCCGCGGCGTTGATGAGAAGGTTGGTGAAGACCTGCTGGAGTTCGCCCGCGTCGCCCGGCACCTGGGGGAGGTGCGGGTCCAGGTCCTGGGTGATGCTGATGTTGTGAAAAGAGACCTGGTGCCGCAGCAGATCCACGCAGCGGTTGAAGATCTGATTGACGTTCACCGGGGTGCGCTCCCCCAGGGACTGGCGACTGAATTCCAGGAGGCGGGTGACGATCTGCTGGCAGCGCAGGGTCTGGGTGATGATTTCGTCCACGAATTCCCGGCCGTTGTCGTCGGCGTTCATGGCCCGCTGCAGCAGTTCGGCGTAAATCAGGATGCCGGCCAGGGGGTTGTTGATCTCGTGGGCCACCCCCGCCGACAACCGGCCCAGGGAGGCGATCTTTTGGGCCTGCATGAGCTGTCTCTGGCTCTGCTCCAATTCGCGGCGCATCCTGAGGGTGTCGCGCAGATCCGTGAAGATGCCCACGCTGCCCACTTCCTTGCCGGCCTCTCGGATGATGGCCGCGGAAAAACTGACCGGGACTTCCGTTCCGTCTTTATTGATGAAAGTAATCTGGGTGGTGTTGAGCTTGTCCGGGGGGCCGTATTCCGGACTGCGCATGCGCCGCATGATCTCCCTGGCCCTTTCCGGCGGGTAAAACCGGAAGAGGACCTCGGGGTGGCCCACCACCTCCTCCGCCCGGTAGCCCAGAATCCGCTCCGCACCCTCGTTGAAGATGAGGGGCGCGCCCTTGTTGTCCAGCACCACGATGCCGTCCACCGAGCACTGGATGATGCGGGTGAGGAAGGTGTTGGCCCGGTGCAGCTCCCGTCCCATCCTGATCCGGTTGGTGAGGTCCCGGAGGTAGAGGTAAATCAGGGTCTTCTGACCTATCCGGGAAGCGGTCATCCAGGTTTCAAACACCCGGCGTTCCAGGAGCGAACGGGCCAACGGTTCCAGAGTGCTGGTGAAGTGGGCCTCGGGCTGTCCGTTCCGCTCCAGGCCCCGGAGGAGGTCCAGGGCCACTCGCCGGTGTTGGGGGCTGAGAACCTCGCCCAGATCGGCGCCGATAAGTTCTTCCTTGGACCGGTTGGCGATGGAGGCCATCTCGGTGTTGGCGAAGAGGACGTGGAGGTCCTCATCCACCATCATCATGCCCTCCCGGGTGAGCTCGGTGAGCAGGGCGATCTGCTTCTGGGCCTCCACCAGCGAGGTGACGTCCCGAAAGGCCTCGAAGCCGCCCAGCACCTCACCATGGCTGTCGGTGATGACCGAAGCGGAGACCACCACGTCGATCTGCCGGCCCTGACAATCCCTGATTACCCGGTGGAGCCCGCTCAGGGGGGTTTGGGTTTGCATCACCTGCCGGAGGGGACAGTCCTCGGTGTCGCACTGGTCGGTCTTGAGGATGGCCCCGCAGGTTTTCCGGCCCACCACCTCTTCCCGGCTGTACCCGGTTAGCCGCTCCATGGAGCGGTTGATGTGGGTTATCACCAGGTCGGGGTCCACCATGAAAAAGGGAGTGGGGAAATTCTCCAGGATGCTGGAGAGGATGGACCGCTGGAGCTGTAGTTGGGGATGGGAGTCGATCTCTTCCTGCAGGTCCTTCAGGGTGATGAGACAGCCGAGAACCCGGCCCTGGGCATCGCTCCAGGGGGCGGCGCTGACGGCCAGGGGGTGGGAAAAGCCGTCCAGGGTCAAAAGGCCGCGGTAAGGCAGGTGTTTCTGGGGACAGACGGCCTTGCCGTCATCTGTCTGCTTCAGCTCGTGCAGCGGAGCCCCCGGAGCGCACAGAGGACAAGGATCACCCCATGCCACCAGGTCGTCGAAGAGGTGTCGGGCCGCCCGGTTCAAAAACATTACCCGATGGTCGGCGCCGGTGAGGAGCGCCGCATCGGGAAAATCATACAGCAACGAGTCGCACCAAGCCTCGGCCCCGGCCATGCCGGAGTCTTGGGGGCCCGGGAGGGCGTCTCCGCCGCCCCGGCTCGGCCTTGGGGTCATGGAAGACCTCCCTCCGCACGGGTCTGCAGGAATCCCCCGATCATCTTCGGGGACTGACATCGTTTTTCATTTCATGTGACCTTCTTGCATAACTTCCGCCCCAACGTCAGGGTTTCCGAAATATCGAAATATGATGGCCTCGTAAAAAGTCCATTCACCCCCTCACCCCAGCCCTCTCCCCCAAGGGGGAGAGGGGGTTAATGGGGCAAATCAATCAGTTATCAATGGCAGCGAGAGCCACCTTTTGGAGATAGTACGGCCTTTTTTACTTTTTACGATTCCATCAAATATCATGGTGCGCGGGGCGCACCCCACAGATCCTCTGATGTTCCGCCCCCTCTAGGGTGCGCGCTGCGCACCATGAAAGAGGTTCACATCTTGCAGAGCGTTTTCAAAACTGCCGCCCATTCCCAGGACAAAGGGAGAATTTTGCAAGAGCCTCATGCGCCACAATTGTTTGGCTGGGGCGGTGCGCCAACCGCCCCCGGATGGCCAGCCGATAATTAGGCTCGTTGCACCTCGAAGAGAAAACGGCGTCGGCGATCGTCCGCACAGGCGCACGTTTTTGAATATTTTACCAAAATTCCGCAGCCTCCGAAAGTCTGCTGATCAGTCCCCGTGCGGCGCCCCGAACGCCCCCTGCAGCGCCCTCCGGGCGGCGGCGGCCAGGGATTGGGGGACGACGACGGACAGGGAGGAAACGGCGCAGCTCAGGGCCAGGAGAGGCGCCCCGGCCTCCTCCAGGGCCGCGGCCAACACCTGGGCGATGCCGTAGCGGTCCCCGAAGTGGGGGCCGTGGGTGAAGAAGGCGGCGACGGGGCCCCGGCGCCTGGGGTTGAGGCCCGCCTCCCTGCCTCCGCCGAGGCGGAGCAGGGTCCGTGAACCCTCGTCGGACAGGCAGAAGACCAGCCGGAGCCGGTCAGGCGGCTGGGGCACCGCCACCAGAAACGGCAGGCGCCCGCCGTCCTCACCCAGCCGGCGCAGCCAGTCCCCCACTTCCCTGAGGGCGGCCCGGGAGGAAACGGCCACCTCCCAGAGGTCCAGGTCATCCTGTTGCACCAGGGTGTAGATCCGGGGGGCTTTCTCCTGGTAGGAGGCCACCACCTCCCGCACCGCCGCCTCGGGCGGGTGCAACACCACCGCGAATTCTTCGGGGGACCGGTAGGCCCGGAATTCAAAATCCTCGAAGAGGGCGGCGATGGCCTTCTGCTTGGCCCGCAGGGAGATCACCGCGGCGATGGCCGCGGGCGAACTGGCCAGTCCCCGCAGCATCACCCCCGCCCGGCTGAGGCTCAGGCAAAAGGCGCCCATGAGGTCGGGCCGCCGGTCGTGGGGGAAAAGAGAGATGATGCAGGTGCCGGCCAGGAGTCGGAAGGCGGCGGCGCCCTGGTGCAGGGTGCTCAACAGCGCATAGCTCTGGGGGCCGTCCTCCCGGCTGGTGCAGAAAATGGAGGCATGCCCCCGGTCTTCGGCGCCGCCCAGGTGCGCCAACAGAGAGAGATTCAACTGCTGCCGGGCCAGGGGGCCGCACACCGTGGGACCCAATCCTGGCGACCCGGCGGGGAAAAGGGAAACCACCGCGGCGCCGCCTTCCTGCACCTTCAACCCCCCCGCCCGGAGTTTCCCGACCGATCGGTTCATGGCATGTTGGGGCCCTGGGTTGGCGACCTGCCGCGTGGGACGACCCGAAAAGGGGGGGAGGGGGCGGCCGCCCCAAGCTCCTCCCCCGGAAGCAAGCTTTCAGTTCAGTTCCGCCTTACAGCAGCCGCTCCACGGCCTCCACGAGGGTTTGGGCCTCCACTGGCTTGGGGAGGAAGTCCTCGGCCTCGATGGACATCCCCTCCGCGTGGCTGTAGGTGGTGGTGGGCACCGCGTCCCCCACCGCCGTCAGCAGGATGATGGGGATGTCGCTGGTCCACTTGTTGGACTTGAGCTCCTTGCAAAGCTGGTAGCCGTTCTTGCGGGGCATCATGACGTCCAGCACCAACACGTCGGGGCGGCGCTTCTTGATGGCCTCCTCGCCTTCAATGCCGTCATAGGCTTTGCCCACTTCATAGCCCTTGCTCTCCAGGAGCATGGAAACGGTTTCCACCAGATCGGGGTCGTCATCCACGATCAAGATATACTTTTTCGCCATGAGGGGTCTCCTTTTCCTCCTTCCGGGAACGTGTACTCCAAGCGTAGCGCATTTTCCGGCGGTTCGTCAAGCCGGAAGCGCAGTCGGAGACGCGCTGGCGATTATTTCAGTCCACCACGGGCCGGGGATAGAGACCCGCCCGCTCCACGATTTCCGGAACCTTCTCTTCCCACTCGATGGCCATGATGTGGAAGCCGCGAATCCCCGGAACTTCTTTCAGCTCCTCAATCTGCTCGATGGCGAAGTTGATGCCCTCTTCGGGCTGCTTCTCCTTGGGGACTCCGGCCAGGCGCTTGACCACCGACTCGGGCACGTCCATGCCCGGCACCCGCTTTTGCATGTAGCGGGCCATGCCCACGTTCTTCAGGGGGGTGATGCCCGCCATGATGGCCACCTTTTCATGGAGGCCCCGGTCCACCACCAGCTTCATGAAGGTCTTCATGGTGTCCATGTTGTAGATGCACTGGGTCTGGATGAACTGCACGCCTGCGGCCAACTTCTTGGCCAGGCGGGCCACCCGCATCTCCACATTGGGGCCGGCGAAGGGGTTGGCCGCGGCGCCGATGAACATCTGGGGCTTGACATGGAACTGGTGGCCGCCCAGGAGCCGGCCCTCGTCCCGCATCATCTTCACCGTGGCGATGAGCTGGATGGAGTCCAGGTCGAAGACGTTGATGGCGTTGGCGTGGTCCCCGAAGACCTGGTGGTCGCCGGTGAGGCACAGGATGTTGTTGACGCCCCACGAGGCCGCGCCCAAAATGTCGCCCTGCAGGGCGATGCGGTTCCGGTCCCGGGTAACCATCTGCAGGATGGGCTCCAGACCCATCTGTTTCAGGCGGATGACCGAGGCCAGGCTGCACAGGCGGCACACCGAGGTCTGGTGGTCGGTGACGTTGATGGCGTCCACGTGGTTGCCGATGAGTCTTCCCTTGTGTTCAATCACCGAGCCGTCGGCGCTGCGGGGTGGACCCACCTCGGAACAGACGGCGAAGTGGCCGGCGTTCAGGATCTTTTGCAGTTTGCTGGGGGTCTCGGCGCTCATACCCGTAAGTCCTCTCTGACGATTTTGCGCACCCCGCCGTCGCGGCTGGTGGTCCAGTCTTTGGGGGTGATGGGCTGTTCAAAGCGATCCAACTGGCCCAGGGCCTTCAGGCGCTCGTAAATGAGCTGCCAGCCGCAGGGCATCTCGGGGTTGACCTCGCACTTGCCCTTGTCCGAACCGCCGCAGGGGCCGTTGAGCATGCGCTTGGAGCAGCGGGCGATGGGGCAGACGCCCCCGGTGTCCGCCAGGATGCAGCGGCCGCAGGCCTGGCAGCGCTCGGTGTAGACGCCCCGCTCCTCGGTGACCCCCAGGAAGGTGGTGTCCACCCCGGGGTACACGGGTTTGGTGGTGTACATGTCCGCCAGGAACTGCACGCCGCAGCCGCAGGCCAGGGAGAGCACGGCGTCGTAGCCGTCGATGCGGTCCCCCAGTTGGGCCAGATATTCCTTGTCGCACTGGCGGGTGAGGCTCGTTTCGTCGATCTGCTTGGGTTCGCCTTGCTGGGTGAAGTAAAGGCGCAGCGCCGCGGCCAACACCTTCACCTCCTTGAGGCCCCCCGCTTCGCAGACGGTAACGCAGCCGTCGCAGCCCGCCACCAGGATCCGGGGGTAATCCTGCACCATGCCGATCACTTCTTCCAGGGGTTTTCCCACTGCCCTGATCATACTCTCATCTCCGTCTCAGCTTTGGGGAGGGAGGCCTTGGCCTTCCTGATGGGGCTGGGCCCCAGCTCCCGGATTCTCTGGTCCATTTCACGGGCGATTTCGGCAAAGCGGGGGCCCATGCCGGCGGACAGATTGTACATCTCCAGCCGCCCCACACCCAGGCCCACCTTATCCAGGATTTCCTTGACCCGTTGGACCCGCTTCTTGGCGTGCAGGTTGCCTTCCAGGAAGTGGCAATCGCCCTCCAGACACCCTGCCACGAACACCCCGTCCGCCCCCTCTTCAAAGGCCGTGAGCAGATGGATAATGTCCACCTTGCCGGTGCACGGCACCTGAATGATGCGGATGTCGGTGGGGTACTGCAGCCTCATCGAACCTGCCAGGTCCGCGGCTGAGTACGCTCAGTACATGCAGCAAAAGGCAATGATTTTCGGCCGGAACGCGTCCATAGGTCACCCCTCAGAAAAGCGCCTTGATTTTAGCGGTGAGCTGGTCGTCCTCATAATGGGACACCTGGATGGTCTTGGCGGGACACTCCGAGGCGCAGATGCCGCAGCCCTGACAGAGTGCCCGGTTGATTTCCGAAACGTTTTCCTGGTTGATCTGCGGCACCTTGAAGGGGCAGACCCGGACGCAGATGAGGCAGGCGGCGCAGCGCTCCGGCTCCACGCAGGCGGTGATGCCGCTGATGGTCTGGGTGGTGTCGGCCAGGAAGGCCCCAGCCCGACCCGCCGCCGCCAGGGCCTGGGAGATGCTCTCGCTGATGAGCTTGGGACTGTGGGCGCTGCCGCACAGGAAGATGCCCTCCGAGGAGAAGTCCACCGGCCGCAGCTTGGCGTGGGCCTCGATGAAGAAGCCCTCGGAGGTCCGGGGGATCTTCATCAGGGAGGCCAATTCCTCGTGCTCCCCCGCCACCGTGGCGGCGCTCAAGACCACCGCGTCCGCCGGCAGCCGCACCGGCAACTGCAGCACGTGGTCCTGGAACTCCAGCACCAGGCCCTCTTTGTCCTGCATCACCCGGGGGCTTTGCTCCGGGTCGAAGCGGGAGAACAGCACCCCCTGGTTGCGGGCCTCCAGGTAGTAGTCCTCCAGGAAGCCGTAGGTCCGCATATCCCGGTAGAGGATGACGACTTCCATCTCCGGGTTGAGCATTTTCAACTCCAGGGCGTGCTTCACCGCCCCCTGGCAGCAGATGCGGCTGCAGTTGGGATTCTCGGCATTGCGCGAGCCCACGCACTGGACGAAAAAGACCCGTTGCCAGGCGGCGGCCTTTTCCGGCGACTCATGCATAACCCGCCCCAGGTCCAACTGGGTAAGGACGCCGGGATGTTGGCCGTACAGGAACTCGGTGGGGCGGTACTCCTGGGCGCCGGTGGCCACCACCGTCACCCCGTGCTCGATCTTGCGTTCGTACATGCCCGGCCCCACCAGCACTTCCGTCACGAAGTTGCCCTTGTAGCCGATGAAGCTCACCAGCAGGGCCTGGGTCAGGATTTGGATATTATGGTGCGCCCGGACCCGGGCGATGAGGTCGTCCAGGTAGGCTTGCACGTCCAAACCCTCGATGGTGTGATGCACCCGCCGGGCCAGGCCGCCCAGTTCCTTCTCCTTTTCCACCAGGATGGTTTCAAACCCCTGATCGGCCAGGTTCAGGGCGGCGTTCATGCCCGCCACCCCGCCGCCCAGCACCAGGGCCCGCTGGTTGATGGTCAGGGGCACCTCCACCAGGGGCTTGAGGAGGGTGGCCCGGGCCACCGCCATGCGCACCAGGTCCTTGGCCTTGTCCGTGGCCTCCTCCTTCTCCTGCGTGTGCACCCAGGAGTCCTGGTTGCGGATATTGGCCATCTCAAAGAGATACTTGTTCAGGCCACTGTCCCGCATGGTTTCCTGGAAGAGGGCCTCATGGGTGAGAGGCGTGCAGGCGGCCACCACCACCCGGTTGATCTGGTGCTCCTCAAAAACCTTGAGCATCTGCACCTGGGTGTCCTGGGAACAGGAGAAGAGGTTCTCCTGGACATAGACTACATGGGGCAGCGTCTTGGCGTACTCCACCACCTCGGGGACGCTCACCACGCTGGCGATGTTGATGCCGCAGTCGCAGACGAAGACCCCCACCCGAGGCGGCTCTCCGGAGACGTCCCGGGGCTCGGGCACCTCCTTGGTGCGGGTGCGGGTCCAGCGGGCCTCGCTGAGCAGCGAGCCGCTGCCTGCGGCCGCAGCCGAGGCCTGCATCACCGATTCGGGGATGTCCTTGGGGCCGGCCATGGCCCCGCACACAAAGATGCCCGGCCGGGAGGTGGCCACCGGCGTGAGGGGATGGGTGGCCGCAAAGTCATGGGGGTTCAGCTCCAATCCCAGGGTGGCGGCCATGGACTTGACGTCCCCCGGCACCTCCATGCCCACGGACAGGACCACCATATTGAAGGTCTCCTGGTGCAGGCCGGCGTCTTCGTCCATGTACCGGAGGAGCAGGTCCCCGTCCTGGCCGAGGTCGATGCTGTGGATCCGCGACCGGACGAAGCGCACCCCCTGTTCCTGGGCCCTGAGATAGTACCTCTCAAAGTCCTTGCCGTAGGTGCGCATGTCCATGTAGAAGATGGCGCAGTCCAGGTCGTAGGGGGCGTGCTCCTTGGCGATGACCGCCTCCTTGATGGCGTACATGCAGCACACCGAGGAGCAGTAGGAGTGATATTTCACGTCCCGGGAGCCGACGCACTGCAGCCAGGCGATCTTTTTCGGCTCCGCACGGTCGCCGGGCCGCACCAGGTGCCCTTCGAAGGGGCCGCTGGCCGAAAGGATGCGCTCAAATTCCAGGCTGGTGACCACGTTGGGAAGCTGCCGATAATGGTAGGTGGCGGCGCGGCTTGGGTCGAAGGTCTTGAAGCCCGGGGCCAAGATGACGGAACCCACCTTTACATGATGGGTTTTACCTTCCTGGCTGAAGTCCACCGCGCCGGCCGGGCAGAATTTCTCGCAGGCCCGGCAGCGCCCGATCTTGCCGGTTTTTTTGTCCGGCTTAAAGTAAATGCAGTGGTCTCGGTCGATGACGTATTTCAGAGGCACGGCCTGGGGGTACTTGACAAAGGAGGCCTTGCGCTTGTTCAGGGCCTGGTTGAATTCGTCGTTCACGCTGCGGGGGCACTTCTCAGCGCACAGGCCGCAGGCAATGCATTTTTCCATGTCAATGTAGCGGGGGTATTCCTGCACCGTTATGGTGAAGTCGCCCACTTCGCCGTGGATCTCCTGCACCTCCGCCAGGGTGAGCAACTGGATATTCAGGTGCCGGCCACATTCCACCAGCTTGGGGGAGAGAATGCACATGGAACAGTCATTGGTGGGGAAGGTCTTGTCCAACTGGGCCATGACCCCGCCGATGGCCGGGGACCTCTCCACCAGATAGACGAAAAATCCGGAATTGGCCAGGTCCAGGGCCGCCTGGACCCCGGCGATGCCGGCGCCCACCACCATCACCGCGCCCACGGTGCCGTTGCCGCCGCCTATTGTCTGTCGGTCTTTTGTTGGCGCCATAACTTGGTCCTTTGAGGCTGAAGTTTCAGCTTTCAGCTTTCAGGTTTCAGGGCGTTGCCTCCGGAGATCGGCTCTCTGCGGCAATGCCCGAACACAGCCGGGAAATATCCGCTAGATGCCGGCGGCGGACAGAATCGCCGGCAGTCTGTCTTCCCAGCCCAGAGTGGATATCACCACGCCGCTGACGCCCCGGTCCTTGAAGGCCTTCACCAGTTCTGCGGCGATCTGGACGCATTCCCGCACCCGCTCCGGGGCCTTCTGGATCCTGGAGACCAGGGCCTCCGGAACCTGAATCTGACCCAGATGACGCTGGATGTACCGGGCCATGCCCACGCTCTTGAGCAGCAGCACAGTGGTCAGCAGATACATCGGCCGCCCCCCCGCACGCTTGCGGAAGGCGTCCAACACCTCCACCGAGAAGATGGGCGGGGTGATGAAGAACCGGGCGCCGGCCGCCAGCTTGCGGTCCAGGGCGGCCAGCTCCGCTTCCAGGTGGGCCGCCCCCGGGTTCACGGTGGAGCCCACAAAGAAACGGGGCGCGCCCTTCAGTTCGATGCCGGCCAGATCCCGGCCGGTCATGAGGGTATTCATGCCCTGGAGGAGCTCCTCCAGGGTGAGGTCGTCCACCGCCTTGGCCGTGTGATGGTCCCCGAAGGTGATGTCGTCCCCGGCTACGCCCATGACATTGGGGATGCCCAGGGCGCCGGCCGCCAGCAGGTCCGCCTGCAGGGCCAGGCGGTTGCGGTCCCGGCAACAGACCTGCATCACCGTCTCCAGCCCCCGGCTGGCCAGCAGCAGCGACACCCCCAGGGAACTGAGGCGCATCACCGCGCTGCTCATCTCCGGCACCACAAAGGCGTCCACCTTGCCTCTCACCGCCATCGCCTGGGAAACCAGACCGGCCACCTCCACCCCCTTGGGCGGCTCCATCTCGGCCAGTACCACAAAGGCTCCCTCGGCTAGTTTCTTTTCCAGTTGCATCGACTCTCCCTCTAAAGGTGCGCCGACCGCACCATGGCGTTGGAGATCGCCATCATCAATTCCTCGAGCCCGAATGACGTCACATGATAGTAAAAGATGCCTCGCTGCCGGATAAGGGCCTCCTGTTCCGGGTTGTTTTCCGCCGCGGTGATGATGATGGGCAGCTTGGGGCACAACCCCTTGATGATGGAGATGGCTTCGTACCCCCTCCCCTGGCAAAGACGCACATCCATGACCAGGACATGCACCTTTTCCCGCTGCAGGTTGATGAGAAGGTTCGTGAAATTATTCACGGCAATCGGGTGATGACCGTTCTCGCGCAACCAGAGGCTGAGCCCGGACGCCAGGTCCGCCTCCGGTTCGGCGATTATGACCTTGTTGCATTGCGCCATGGCCTCACCGCCCTTTAATGAAGACACCATCTCACCCTGTGGGGAGCACGCGGTTTTCCCTCCCCTGAGCAAATCTCCAGCAAGGTTTGTGCCCGATGATGCGCCATCTTTAATATGCAGTAATATCAGACATATATTCTTTTGCGGCGACGGCCTCCGGGGCCCGCCCGGGGGGCATATTTACCGAGATCGGCGGATTGGGAGGGACATGATTGTGAAATGATTAATAATTTCCCGCTATGAGTAAAAATGCCCCAATTGCGAGGTTCTTACCCGTTTGCCGGTCCCGAAAATGCCTTAATCGACACATTATCACGAGCGATGCCGGGGAAAAATGGCGGGGCCATGAATAACATGGCCCGGCCGCGCAGGCTTCCCCTCCGATTCCCGGGTTGAACCGGTGAAACGGAGCCAGGGCCGTAGGGCGGGAAAGCGAAGCGCATCCCGCCGTTCGGCTGCTACACATAAAACCAGGGTTGTGGCCAAAGTGAACAGTGTTGGATTTAAAGAGGTTCTTTGATTAAAATCGATGTCATCCGGCCGAACCACCGTTCTCTGAAGCACAAGGAGCGCACGGGCCTTCGGCCCACCCGTAACAGAGGAAGAGCGCGGTAGGGCAGGCTCTGCCCGGCGCCCACCGTTGGCAATGGTTGCGTAAGACGCACCCTACGGAACGACTCTTCAAGAAGGCCACAATGCCAGAACCGGCTGACCGCCGCCCCATCGCTTCGCCCGCCTTTCTGATCGCCATGTGTTGCGGCTTCGGGTTCGCCAGTTATGTGAGCATCTACATGCGCATCCCCGTAGTGCCCCTCTATGCCGCCTCCCTGGGGGCCGACGCCGCCCAGGTGGGCCTCATCAACGCCACCTTCCTGCTCACCACCGGGTTTCTCTCCTTTCCCTTCGGCCTGCTCTCGGACCGCCGGGGCCGGAAAGTCCTGGTCACCGCCGGCCTGCTGGTGTCGGCCGTCTCGGCTTTCCTGCTCTGCTTAAGCCGGACCCCCGCCCACCTCATCGCCATCTATCTCCTTTTCGGCGTTGGGCTGGCGGCCGTGGGACCCACCCTCATGTCCTATGTGGCGGACGTCTCCCCCGCGGGCTACCTGGGTCGTTCCTACGGCTGGTACACCATGGCCATTTACAGCGCCATGAGCGTGGGGCCGGCCATCGGCGGCGCCTTGGCGGAGAAGCTGGGATTCTGCTCCCTGTTCGTCATCAGCGGGGGGTTCGTCATTGTGATCGCGGGCCTCTCCTTTCTGATCCTGCCCGATATTCGCCTGACCCCGGCCCATCGCCACCCCTCCTGGAACCTGAGGGAAAACCTGAAGCGCCTCCTCACCAACCGGCAGATGTTGGGCTGCTGGCTGGCCACCCTGGGAGGCTGCTTCGGCATGGGCATGTTCATGACCTTCCTGCCCCTGTGGGCCCACGAGCGGGGCCTCAGCCTGGCCAGGATCGGCCTGTTGTTCATGCTCCAGGCCGCGGCCAACGCCCTGTCCCGCCTCCCCCTGGGCCATCTGTGCGACCGGCCGGGCAGCCGCGTCCCTCTGGCCACCGTCGGCCTGGTGAGCATGGGAGCGTTCCTGGGCGCCTTCGGCCTGGCCCATAACTTCCTCCACTTCCTGGTCCTGGGCATTATCCTGGGAGTCGGCATGGGGCTGACTTTCACGCCCCTGGGGGCCCTCATCGCCGAAGTGGCCTCTCCCGAATTGCGGGGACTGGCCATGGGCGGCTACAACACCGTCATCTACCTGGGCATGATGCTGTCTTCGGCCTTGATGGGATATGTCATTGAGCTCACCGGATATCCGGTGAGCTATCTCCTGGCCGGACTCTGTCTGATCATTCTGGCCCCCTTCTCTTTCCGGATGATGAGGAGCGCCGACCCATCCCGCTGACGCCAGGCCGCCCCAGACCCGGGCTTGTGGTTTTCTTATGAAGAATATGTTATAATTCAAACAGTTATGGCAGAGGATTTTTCCTCCGGAAAAAGGATAAGAAAACCTCTGGTTCCCAAGCTCCCGCTTGGGAACCCACTTGCCCGCCAAGCTCCCGCTTGGCCGGAGGGTCACCACACCTTTAAGCGGTTGGTTAAGGAAAAAACTGCTCATGGCATACCCTAACACCGACCGGGGCATTGATTAAACCATGGAGCGCCCCCTCGGCAATCTCCTGGGCCTCAAGCACCAGCAGGTGCGGCAGTTGGAGCGGCTCTACCGCCGCAAGGTGCCGCCCGGGGAGCTGGTCACGCCGGAGTTGGCCCGGCAGCTCACGGAAATTTCCTGGGACCTGCACCGACAGGTGGGCCTCCTGGTGGACCGCACCGGCGCCGTGGCCTGCGTCATCGTGGGCGACGCCAAAGGCCTGCTCATCCCGGAGCTCCCCCGGATGCGGGGCGTCAAGGGCCGGCTCAAGGGCCTGCGCCTCATCCACACCCACCTGGACGGCAGCCCCCTGAGTCATGACGACCTCATGGACCTGGCCCTGCTGCGCCTGGACGCCGTGGCCGCCCTCACCGTCAACCCCGGCGGCCTGCCCGGCGCGGTGGAGATGGCGCACCTCCTGCCCCAGGCCGAAGACGGCCGCAACTGGACTATCTTAAAGGCCGACCACGTCACCCGCTTGAAGGTGGACTTCGATATGCTGGTGACATCGCTGGAGGAGGAACTGGCCCGGGTGGGCCGGGCCGACGGCGACGCCGGCCGGGAGCGGGCCATCCTCATCGGCGTCAGCGGCAAAAACCGGGCCGCGGCGGAGGACTCCCTGGCCGAACTCACCGAGTTGGCCCAATCCGCCGGCCTGGCCGTGGCCGCCGCCATCCTGCAGCAGCGCCCCAGGTTCGACCCCCGCTTCCTCATGGGCAAGGGCCGCCTCTCGGAGCTGGTCATCCAGGCCCTCCAGGCGGGGAGCGATCTCCTGGTCTTCGACGCCGAGCTCTCGCCCTCCCAGGTCCGTTCCATCACCGACTTTACGGAACTCAAGGTCATCGACCGCACCCAGCTCATCCTGGACCTCTTCGCCCAGCGGGCCCGCAGCCGGGAAGGGAAGCTCCAGGTGGAGATGGCCCAGGTGAAGTACCTGCTGCCGCGTCTCAGGGGCAGAGACGATGCGCTGTCCCGCCTCACCGGCGGCATCGGCGGCCGGGGTCCCGGCGAAACCCGCCTGGAGATCGACCGCCGCCGCCTGCAGGAGCGCCTGCAGCGCCTCCAGGAGGAGCTCAACCGGGTGCGGGCCGAACGCAGGGTGCGCCGGGGCCTCAGGCGCCGCCACCGCCTGCCGGTGCTCTCCATCATCGGCTACACCAACGCGGGCAAGTCCACCCTGTTCAACGCCCTCACCCACGCCGCGGTGCCGGCCGAAGACAGGCTCTTCGCCACCCTGGACCCCACCAGCCGCCGCCTGCGCTTCCCCCGGGAGCGGGAGGTGATCATCACCGACACCGTGGGCTTCATCCGCAACCTCCCCAAAAACCTCCTGGAGGCCTTCAAGGCCACCCTGGAGGAGCTGGAGGACGCGGACCTCCTTATCCACGTCATTGACCTCAGCAACCCTCGCTTTGAGGAACAGATGGCCGCGGTGGACCACATCCTCGCTTCCCTGGGGCTGACGGATAAGCCCGTCCTCAAGGTCTTCAACAAGCTGGACCGGGTGGACCCCAGGCTGGCCGCCCTCCAGGCCCGCCTCCACCAGGGCGTGGCCATCTCGGCCCTGGACCCCGCCACCCTGCCCCCCCTCCTGACGCGCCTGGAGGACCAGGTGAGCCAGGTGGCCCAGACCATCGGGCTCCATCATTGGGCCCCGACGCCGGAGGCCTGAGCCTCTGAGGGGCGGGTTTCACCCCCCCTGCGGCGGGGTTTTTATCTTCTGAGGTGGCCCCGTTGGGGCCATGAAGTTTTCCATTATGGAGCACCTGCGCCATGAAAAAAGATGACCCTTCTGGGACCGGCCCAGCCCGGGCCGCGGGCGCCGCCTCACCCTCGGGCGGGGGGGCTGCCAGGCGCTTTTTTGCCGACCCCGAATGTTTTCGGGACGGCGGCGTCGTGCTCGACCCCGAGGAGAGCCGCCACCTGACCCGGGTCCTGCGTCTGGGCCAGGGCCACCGGGTGGAGGTGTGCGACGGGTGCGGCCGGGTGGTCGAAGCCCGGGTGGAGCGGGTGGCCCCCGAGGGCGTGGTGCTGACCCTGGAGCGGGAACTGGAGCCCGTCGTCGAATCACCCCTCTACCTCACCCTGGCCGTGGGCCTGGCCAAGACCGAGGCCCTGGAGACGGTGATCCGGCAGGCCACGGAAATGGGTGTCCGGCGGATTGAGCCTTTCCTTTCGGCCTTTTCGGCCAGGCCCGCGTCGCCTCGCCTGGCCCAAAGGCTGGAACGGTGGCGCCGTCTGGCCCGGGAGAGCTTGAAGTCCTGCCAGCGGGCCTTTTTGCCGGAGATCGCCCCTGCGGCCCCTTTCGCCCGGATTCTGGAGGGGCCCGAGGAGGTCAAGCTCCTGTGCTGGGAGGAGGAGCGGGTCGGCGGCCTGAGCCTCTCCCTGTGCGGCCCCCGTCCTCACGGCGTCAGGGTGGTGGTGGGTCCAGAAGGCGGCTTCCCACCGGAGGAAGCGGCCATGGCCCAAGAGCAGGGGTTCCGACTGGTGAGCCTGGGTCCCCGGCGCCTCAAAGTGGAGACTGCGGCCCTGACCATCATCGTCCTCATCCAACACGCCTGGGGGGATTTGGCCTGATGCCCCCTTTGCCCTACCATGACCTCAATTCTCACCTGCGGCGGCTCTTCGGGGAACGGGTCCAGAAGGTGACCCTGGACGCCGGGCTGACCTGCCCCAACCGGGACGGCCGGGTGGGGGAGGGGGGCTGCCTCTATTGCAACGCCCGGGGCTCCGGCACCGGGGCCTGGGGGCGCGGACTGGAGTTGACCCGGCAACTACGGGAAGGGATGGAGCGTCTGGGGCGGCGCTACGGGGCCCACCGTTTCATCGCCTATTTCCAAAGTTTTTCCAACACCTACGCCCCGGCGGCCCGCCTCGCGGCGCTCTACCGGGAGGCCCTGGCTTTCCCGGAGGTGGTGGGACTGGCCATCGGCACCCGGCCGGATTGCCTGCCCGATGAGGTGCTGGACCTGCTGGCCAGGCTCGCCGCACAGCGGCTGCTCTGGCTGGAGCTGGGCCTCCAGTCGGCCCACGATGCCACCCTGCGACGTCTCAACCGGGGGCACGACGTGGCCTGCTTCACGGACGCGGCCCGGCGGGCGGCCGCCCGGGACCTGCCGGTGGTGGCCCATGTCATCTTGGGTCTCCCCGGCGAAGGTCCGGCGGAGATGGCCGCCACCGCCCGCTACCTGGCGGCCCTCCCCGTCCAGGGGGTGAAAATCCACCTGCTCTACGTCATTCAAGGGTCGGGCCTGGAGCAACTCTACCGGCGGGGCGCCTACCAGCCCCTGAGCGAAGAAACGTACGTCTCCCTGGTGGTGGATTTCGTGGAACTGTTGCCGCCGGAGATGGTGATCCACCGCCTCACCGGCGACCCGCACCCGGAGGAGCTGGTGGGGCCGTCCTGGTGCCGGGACAAAGCCCGGGTGCTCCGGCGCATCCGGGAGGAATTCGCCCGCCGCGGCAGCCGCCAGGGGAGGTTTTATGGCGGCGGGGCCAAGGGACGGATGGCCCTCCCCTGAAGAGGAGGGTCTCCATATTTTTTACAAATCGACCGGTTCACCCCTCCAAAGGTCTTTCCCGTGAAAAATAATCACTACCGGAAATGAATGTCCGGTTACTGATATGGGCGGAGGAGGTCGAGAATCTCTTCCGGAAGCCTGTCCCGGTTGCGTGGAGTGACGGGGAGGAGACGGCCTCCGGGGCGGGCCTTGATCTCCCGGATAAGGCCGCCGCCCTTGGCCGCCACCGTGGCCAGCAGCGCCGCCGGGGCGGTCCAGAGGCGCTCCACCGCCGCCACAAAGGCCGGGGAGAGGCACTCCATTTTGCCGATTTCGTCCACCACCAGAAGGTCCACGCCGGGGGCCGGGGCCAGGGCGGGCAGGGCCAGCCTCTCGAAACCGGGAACATCCACCCCATAGCGCCCCACCCGGGGCCCGGCAAAATCGACGTGGCTGAGCCAGGCCGCCTCCCCGGTGAGGGTGACGATCTCGAAGCCCACCCTCCGCCCCCCCTCTCGGACCTCCCTGGTATAAAACCCCGCGGCCCGGCCCGGATAGGCCTCCACCACCCGGCGCACCACCGTGGTCTTGCCGCATTGCGGCGGGCCGGTGAGGAGGAGGCGGGGGAGGTTCTGAGAAATCATTCCCGCCCCTCCACCTGGCGCGCCACGGGCAGGATCCAGGGGAGCAGGGCAAAGGCGGGCAGGGCGGCCAGGAAGGTGACGAAGAAGAAAGGGGCGTACCCCAGGTATTTGACCCCGAAGCCGCCCAGAAAGCCCATAATCCGGCCGCTCAGCACCGACAGGAAGACGAAGAAGGCGTATTGGGTGGCGCTGAAGCGTTTGTCGCACAGGCTCATGAGGAAGGCCATGAAGGGGGCGTAGCCCAGCCCGGAACTGAGGCTCTCCCCCTGGGAGGCCAGGTAGATGGGATAGACGGGCCAGGAGGCGTCCAGAAAGGGCAGGGACAGGTGGAAGAGCACTTTGCGACCCATGCCGGGCAGGGCCGCGGCCCAGTACCCCAGATTGGAGACGGCCTGGAAGAGCCCCAGGACCCACAGCGAGGTGCCGATGCCGGCCCGGCTGGTGAACCAGCCCCCCAACAGCGCCCCCAGGGAGGTGGCCACCGAGCCCAGGATGCCGGAGACCACGCCGATCTCGGTGTTGCTGAACCCCTGGCTTTTCCAGAAGGGGATGACCATGGTGCCCATGAGGGCGTCCCCCGCCTTGTAGGTCAGGGTGAAAACGATGATCACGGCGATGGCGGTGTGGCTCCACAGGCCCGTCAGGGCGGAACGAAAAGTGGCCAGAGGGCCGTCTTGCCGGGCGGCGGCTCCCTCCACCGGTCGGGGCAGGTGGAAGGGTCGAAAGACCCAGATGGTCAGGGCCAGGGCGGCCAGCGTGATGGTCAGCCCCACCAGGGCGGGGCGCCAGCCCACCTGGTCGGCCAGGATGAGGAGACCCGAGCCCGCGGCGAGAGAGCCGATGCGATAGGCGCCGCTCCTGACCCCGTTGGCCAGACCCAGTTCGCTCGTTTCCAGGAAGTCGATGGTGTAGGCGTCGATGGCCAGGTCCTGGGTGGCCGAAGCCACCACCAGGATGCCCAGCAGGACCCAGAAGACCAGGTTGACGGGGCCGTCGGCCTGGAGCGCCAGCCCCAGCAGACAGAGGCTCATGACCGCCTGGGCGCCCACGATCCAGGCGGCCCGGGAGCCGAAGCGGTCCACCAGGGGGCTCCAGAAGAATTTCAGGCTCCAGGCCAGGCCCAGCAGGCTCAGGACGCCGATCTGCTCCGGGGGCACCCCCTGGCCGGCCAGGTAGGCGTTCATGGAGGTGATAATGAGCCCGAAGGGGATGCCTTCGGCCACATAGAGCACCCCCACCACCAGGAGCTTCAGGCGAAGGGAGAGGTCGGGACGGGGCGGCGCGGTCATAGAGTGATCATGATGGAAATTATGTGGGGCAGGCGGCCAAGGGTCACACACCCTTGCCCCTCCAAGGCGCCTTCTCACCCTTCCGTGAGTTGCCGGCCGATCCCCCGGGCGGCCTCCATCATGGCCGGGCTCAGTTCATAGGGCGGCTTGCCGGTGAGGTCGGCCTCGATCACCTTCTCGTCGAAGGGAAGAAAGCCCAAAACCGGCAGGTCGGGCAGGCGCTCCTTGAAGAAGTCCAAATCCTTGGGGGAGCGCACCTTGTTGCCCACGATGGCCACCTTCTTGAGACCCAGGTCCTGGGCCAGCTTCTCCACGTGGTGCGCCGTCTCCACGCTGCGGCGGCCGGGCTCCACCACCACCAGGAGGCGGTCCACGCCGGTGGCGGTGGCCCGGCCCAGGTGTTCGATGCCCGCCTCCATGTCCATGACCACCACCTCGTCCCGCAGCAGCACCAGGTGGGTCACCAGGGTCTTGAGGAGCACGCTTTCGGGGCAGATGCAGCCGGCCCCGCCCTTCTTCACGCCCCCCATGACGATGAGCTTGACGCCGTTTAACTCCCGGGAGAATTTTTCGGGGATGTCGTCCACCTTGGGGTTCATCTTGAAGAAGCCGCCCATCTTCCCCGGGGTGGACTCGGTGCGTTCGGCGATGAACTGCTTCATCTCGCTGATGGGAACGATGCTATCAGGATCCGGGACGCCCAGGGCCAGGGCCAGATTGGCGTCCGGGTCGGCGTCCACGGCCAGCACCTTTTTGCCCTGTTCGCGGAAATATTGAATGAGCAGCGCCGCCAGGGTGGTCTTGCCCACCCCGCCTTTGCCGCTGATGGCGATTTTCATGGAAGGACCTCCAGGCTGATGATGGATGCCGCCTCCTCCACCGCGGGGACGCCCCGCCGAGGCGCGGCATGCTTTACCCTATCATAAATCGGAGGTGGGCGGTATAAAGAGACCGGGGCGAGGTTGTTTTGGCGGGGGATTTTGGGTTTTGGGTTCCGGGTTCCGGGATAGCGGTGCTGAATTCTATCCAGTGTTCATCCGGAAAGTCGTTTTGTTCCCTCCCCCTTGATGGGGGAGGGCTAGGGTGGAGGTGAAATAAGTCAGTAATACAGACCGGTTGCCCTATTGATCCCCCTCCCCCCAACCCCCCAGATGTAAACTGGTTTTTTCTTAAGTTAGCGCCAATGCCCCCCTAGCCCCCGGCAGGGTCCTCTTCCCGGAAGATGCCCCGGGCTCCGTCCAGATGGTACAGATTGTCAATGGCGAGTGCCGGATGGCGCTCATGGGTGAGGATCAGAATGGTGGCTCTGCTTTTGCAGGCGTTGACGACTTCGGCCAGGAGGGTGCGGGCCCGGTCGTCGAGGTTGGACCAGGGTTCATCCAGGATCATGATGGGCGACTCTCTCAAGAGCAGCCTGGCGATGCAGAGCCGCTGCCGCTCCCCGGTGCTGGTTCCCGCGCCGCGCGGGTCCATCACGGTTTCCAGGCCCTGAGGCAGACGGGCCACAAAGTCCTTCAACTGCGCGCCTTCCAGGGCCTGCATAATCTGTGCGTCCGTGGCATCGGGCTGCGCGATGAGGAGGTTTTCCCGCAGCGTGTCCTGGAAAATAAAATGATTCTGGGTGACAACCCCCACTTTGCGCCGCAGTTCGGTGCGGGGAATCCGACGGATGTCGATCCCGCCGATGGAGATGACCCCTTCCTGGGGCGCATACAGACGGAGCAGCAGATTGATGAGGGTGGATTTGCCGCTGCCGCTTTCGCCGCCGATGACGGTGACGGCATGGGCGGGAATAAACAGGTCCGCCCGGTGGTAGAGGGGCCGCCCTCCCGGGTAGCCGAAGGTCAGGCCGGACACCTCGATGGCCACCGCCCGGCCCGGCAGGGTGGCCGTGGCGTGGCTCTCTTCGGCCTCCGGGGCTTCGGCGAGAAAGCCGGACAGATGTCGCATCCCGGTCAGTTCCGGCTGCACGGTGGCCAGCAATCTGGTGAGCTGGGTGACCGACATCTGCAAGAGGGTGGCATAAAAGAAAAAAAGCAAGAAGGGCTCGAGACCCAACTGGCCCCGGGCGATCAGGTAATAAGCCAGGGCCACCAATCCCAGGCCGCCGAACTGGGTGAGCAGCTCAATTCCGGGGGAAAACACCGCGAGCACCGTCCCGGCCCGTATGGACAGCTTCTTCAGCCAGGTGGTGTGCCGCTGGAATTGGGCGGCCTGCTGGTCCTCGGCGGCCAGCACCTTGACGGTGTCGATCCCCTGGACCGTTTCATCGAAGACCCGCTGTATCTGACTCCACGTGTCCCGCTGAGCCCGGGCATAAAAACCCATAATCCGGTGGAGCATGGACACCAGCAGCGTGGTGAGGACCACGATGACCAGGGCCGCAATGGTAAGCGAGGCCGGGCAGAAATAGAACAGGATGACCGTCACCACGATCGCGGTGATGAGTTCGCGGCCGACACCGGGCAGGAAATCGGCGAAGAACCGCTGGGCTTGGGCAATATCGCTGTTGAATCTGGTGAAAAATTCCCCCGCGGATTGCTTCTGGAAATAGCCCAGGGGCAGACGGCTGGCCTTGTCGAAAAAATCGGTTTGCAGTTGCTTGAGCAGACTGAAAGAAAAGACGCTGCCGGTATAGCCGCTGATCCCCTGCAGCACCGCGATGGCAATGAAGATCAGGGCAAGCTGCGCGATCAGGGGCAGCCCTGAGCTCCAAAGATGCTCGTATCGGCCGGCGACGACAAGGCTGATCAGCTGTTGATAGTAGCGCGGCTGCAGCGCGATGAGCACCCCGCAGCCCAACTGGATGACCACCAGGACCGTCAACGGCAGACGATAGCGGGAGATGATGCCGGTAATCCAGGCTCTCATGATTCCGGTCGGGGGTGGGAGGCTTTGTGCAGCTCTGCCAGAGCCCGCTGGATTTTTCCAAAGATCTGCTGATAATCCTTGCAGAAAGGGTCCTTGGCCAGATGGTCCTGAGAAAACACCAAGGCGTTGAGAGGACACCCGCCGTGGCAGATTGACCAGTATTTACAGGAGTGACAGTCGGAAAGCGTCTCGGCTCGCCGCCGCACCTCTTCGCAAAAGGGGGAGGCCCACAAGTCCCGGATTTCCCGATCGTGGATATTCCCCAGGGGATGGGTCTCAAACCGGCAGCACAGCACGGCATCCCCCGAGGGTTTGACGCCGAGGTGCGTGCCCACACAGGTTTCCCGCTGCTGACATTCGTAAGGCGCGCCGGCAAGAACGGCCCTGAGGTACAGGTCCAGAGGCGACACCATGACCCGCCGGCCCGCAGTGCCGGTCCAGGCGTCGAACAAGCGGCACAGGAAAGCGCCGTATTCCCCCGGCTGCAGCAGAGAGGGGGCAGAGGCCTCGGGGTGGCGCCCCGGAATCAGGGGGTTTACCCGGAAACCATACCCCAGGCCCTGAAAGTACCGGTAGAGGGCCTGCTCCCGGCCCAGGCTGCGCCGGGTGACCACCGCGTTGAACCCCGCCGACACGCCCTGCTCTTCCAAAAGGCGGACTTTCTCCAGAACCCGGGCGTGGCTTCCCTGCCCGTCTGCCCCGACGCGCATGGAGTCATGCAGGTCTTGGGGGCCGTCGAGGCTGAGGCCGATCTGGAACCGGTGTTCCCGGAAAAAGGCGCAGAAATCAGGATCGAGGAGCAGGCCGTTGGTCTGGAGATAGTGATGGAATCTCAGGCCCGAGGACAGGCCGGCCAGCATCTGCAGCGCCGCCCGGAAAAAGCCGAGCCCCGCCAGGAGGGGTTCGCCCCCGTGCCAGAGGATATGGATTTCCCGGAAACCCCGGTCCTCGGCATGGCGGGCCGTTTTCTCCAGGGCCGTCTCCAACGTCCGCCGGCTCATGACGCCGTCCCCGGCGGTGTCCGCATAGCAGTAGCGGCAGGAGAGATTGCAGCCCTTGACCGGCTCCAGAATCAGGGTAAAGGCGCCGTCCGCCTCAACCGACATCGGCAAGCTCCCGCCGGACGGCTTCCTGCAGGTGGCGGCGGAAAGCTCTCAGCCCCTCACAGAAGTAGGTCTCCCCGCGGATCTCCTCCCAGACGGGGGGGAGGACGGCGTCCACCCAGCGGTCGTCGGGCAGCCCCGCGGCCCGGGCGCGCAGCAGCATGGCGTTGTATTTCATGCAGGAGAAACAGCCGCCGCCGCACTGCCGGCCCCATTCACAGCCGCCGCAGGCCATATGTTTCCCCGAGCGCCGCAGACGCTGCTTCATCTTTTCCCACAGGACTTCTTTGTTCGTCAGAATGGTCTCCAGGGAATCCCGGTGGATCTCCCCCAGGGCCGTCTGGGCATCGTTCACCCACTGGTCGCAACTGAACACCAGGCCGTCGGGGGCGAAAATCAGGCGCCGGAAGTCGCACCGCTTCTTGTCGTAGGGGTCGCCCAGATTGATTTCCGGTTGCAGGGCCAATTTGACTTCCTGCCGCAATTCGTTGAAATCCACCAGACCGTCCTGATCCCAGAACCAGAGATCAAACAATTCGATGAGGAATCGTCCCACTTCGTCCGGCCGAGGGGCGAAGTCCGACCACCCGGCCACCCGGCCGCCTTCCTGGAGCAGGTCCAGCCAGCGCACATCGTAGATATCCAGTTGGACGACCGCCCGCAATTGCTTGAAAAATTCAAACAGCTCGGCGGCGCGGTGGATGGACGCCCGGGTAACCACGGCAATCACGGCCACGCGGTCAACCCCGGCATGCCCCCGGTAGCATTCCAGGCCCCGCCGGGCAGCCTCGTAGGTTGCGGCCCGGGACCCGCGGAAGCGCCGGTAGAGATCGTGGATGTCCTGGGGCCCATCGATGCTGAAGCCCACCTGAAAATGATGGTCGGCGAGGAAGCGAGCCATCTCCTCGGTCATGAGGGTGCCGTTGGTCTGAATGCGGTTCTGAAAAGACAGCTCGGGATACTGAGCCTCCAGGCGGATGACGGCGCGATAAAAATCGAGGCCCGCCAGCAGCGGCTCACCGCCGTGCCAGTAGACCTGGATTGTCTTATTGAAAGGATCAACGGCCAGATTATGGGCGATGACGCGGCGGAGAATCGTCTCCACCGTGGAGAGGCCGATGATACCCCCGGAATGGTCCTGGAAGCAATACCCGCACGCCAGGTTGCAGTTCCGGGTTACCTGGATCTGAGGCACCACCGGGAGATGCTGGTCCCCCTGGGGAACGTAGGGTGGTGTGAGAAAGAGATCGTCCATGACGGAAAAGAGAAATCTGGAATCGTCCAGGAGGGGTTAAGTCTGCCGATAATTACCCCCTTTGCCGGAGGGCGGAATTAGGGGGATTGGACGATCTGGCCAATCCCCCTGACTCCTCCTTTAGGAAAGGGTTGCATTAGATTTTCGCATCCCGGCCTTTCAAAGAATGAGGTAGTAGTATTTCAAGTCCACCAGTTAAACCAGTTGAGCCAGTTGCGCCAGTTGCGCCAGTTGCGCCAGTTCCACCAGTTCCACCAGTTGCCCCAGTACGGGAATGCCACCCGCGTCTCTTCTTCCTGGCGGATTTCCTCCAGGAGTTCCTGGAGGACCCTATTCTTAACCCGGGCCTCTTGTTTTTCCACAGCCATGGTGTCCTCCTCAGTGCGTCGGCAGACAAACATCTAAGCGCCAGCGCTCCAAGGCCATCAGATATTTGCCTTGCTGAATCGGATTCATTAAGGCCAACTCCGCGTCCAGTTCACTCTTATATGAATTAAACAAATCAACCTGCGCGGCATTGAAGGCTTTGATCAGAGCCTTGACTTTTGCCTCGTCAGGGTTGGGTGCGGCCAACGCGGCCTGCAAGTCTTCTTTATTTTTCTTTAACCTGGCAAGGATTTCTTGACGCGCCGTCATACACTTTTCTTCCATCTCTGTGAGCTTCTTTTCGTTGTCCGAAGAGATCTTCAACTCTTTGAAGGTCTTCGCTTTAAACTCACAGAGCTTTTTCCCCAAATCCTCAGTCACCTGACCCAGGGCGGGGATTACCAGCAGGAAGCTCAAGATGGTGGAAAGCACCGCCAGCTTGATCATGCGCTTACCTTTCATTTTGTCCTCCTTATAAATATGGTCTGCTGTCATTGAAACACAACCCTGGTAGACCGTCAAGCAAATTGTTAGACAGGGACCCCGGGGGCGGGCGTGAACCGAGGGGACCGGCAATCAGCCGCCACCTGCCCAAAGGAAGAGGCGCAATTTTTTAAGATTACGCCTCTTTCAAATCAACTGGTGCCGAAGCGGGGACTCGAACCCCGACAGGCCATCGCCCACTAGACCCTGAATCTACCCCCAGCGTTTTAGCTGGGGGTATTTTTATTTGTTTTTAATTAGTTGATGCAGATAGTTAGCCTTTGTGATATTGTCCTGAAAAGTCTGAAAATGCGCCAAGTTGTGTGGAAGCTGTTGACCTATGTGTTGACCTAATCCTTGAGGGTTCCCTGACATGACCTCCCCCACGGGCTTGTGGTTCTTTTTGAGAGAGGGAAGAGGTGGCCGGTGCATCTAGCAGACAGAAAAACTGGACTAATTCTTCGTGACCCGCTAGGACAGGAATTTGATGCATTATTTAAACAATGGTTGCGAAATCGTAAATATGATCCTACTTGGATGAAGCTGCAAGATTTGAGACAAAAGATCGGAGAGAAATACCGCTGCAGCGTTTATATCCCTGTGATTACCATCCAAGGAGCCGCGGAGATTTGGTTTATTACTGCTAACCCCAATACTGTTCACTTAATTATGTCAATAGCCAATTGGAGGTCGATTTTGGGCATGGGTTTAGAGCCGCGGCGCCGCAAGGGAAAATTGCTCATCTTGCGCTTGACCCCGCGGGGGTTGCGCCGGTGGCGGCTGGACACCA